>JBJMMH010000076.1:0-18067 GCA_045804885.1 Chloroflexota bacterium
GAACGTCGGCTCGGTCATTGCGACCGGTGCCGGGTCGCCCCTCACATCGAGGGTGATCAGCGCGTTCTGATCGAACGCGGGCGAAGCCGAAAGCAGAAGCCACTTGCTGTCGGGCGACCATGAGATCAGGCCGACGGTGGGTGTGAAGTCGGCGTCCGGCGTTGCCTCCGGGAACAGTGCCGCAACGTCGACCGGAATCGTCCTCGATTGCGTGCCGTCGGGCGACTCGAGATGGAGCTCGGCGCCGCGAACGTCGGCGATCCAGGAACCGTCCGGCGACCATAGAACGGTCTGGTCGCCCTCGACCGACACGGCGCGACGGAAACGCTCTCGACCGTTGGCGTCAAGGACGATCAGCTCGTCCATCGTCCGGATCGCGATGGCCGATCCGTCCGGCGACCATGCCAGTGCCTCTGCCTCGATCGGGGCGAGCACCCGGGCAGGCCGTCCGTCGGTCGGCGCGATCGCGATCTGCCCGCGGGCCGCGATTGCGACCTCGCTTCCGTCGGCCGCCCAGTCGAAGCTGCCCCACCGGTTCGGGTTGTTCGGCGCACGATCCAGGCGGATGGGCGCGCCATCGGGCGAGGCGACCCACAGCTGGTACTCGTCGCCGTCGGCTGGATCGACGGTGAATCCCAGCTTCGTCCCGTCCGGAGACCAACGGGCGCAGTCGAGCAGAGAGTCCGGCGGGACCGGCACGACCACCCGGCGGGTGTCGCCCGTGGGTACGCCGACGTTGTCGAGCCCCACCACCTCGAACGCCTGCTGGATCGGGCCGGCATACGCCGGCGCCGGGCCGAACGACTGGCCTTCGGGCACCGGTGCCAGGGTTGGCGTCAGCGTCGTCGAGTCGAGGGTCTTGTACACGAGACGGCGCCCGTCGGGCGACACCATCGGGCAATCCTGGTAGATGAGATCGCCGTCGTCGCCCACGATCCGCCGGATCTGATGGTCGGCATCGACCGTGAAGACATCGCGGTCAGCGTTGCGTCGCCCATCCGCGGCCGACAGGTCCGCCGCCGAGCCGCTTGCGCGGAAGACGATTGCGCCGTTCGACAGCGGCCCGACCGGGAGCGTCGGCTGGCGCAGGAGCGCCCCGGCGATCGCGACAGCGCCTGCGAGCCCGACAATGAGCAGTCCGAGCACGAGCGCGAGGCGGACGTCCGTCCGCCGGCCGATCCGGTCGCCGAGCAGGCGCTGGGTGAGATACCGCTGCTGATCGGCGGCGGCGACGCGCGTGAGGGCGCCGTCGAGGACCCGCGCCGACGCCTTGGCCGGAGCGTCCGACCGCAGCCAGTCGGTGACGACGAGGTCGAGTCGGTCGTTCATGCCGACACCTCCGCCGGTCCGTCGAGCCGCGAATCCGCTTCGAGCGCGGCCCGCAGCGCTGACATCGCGTAGTGGTAGCGGGACTTCGCCGTGCCGGTCGGGATGCCCAGCGCCTCGGCGACATCGGGCAGCGGCAGCCCGGCGTAGTGGTGGAGGACCACGACGGCTCGATGCTCCAGCGACAGCCGGCGGAAGCCCTGCTCGAGCTGGTCGCGATCCGCGATCTCGCGGCTGCGGTCTGCCTCGACGCGCGCCTCCCGACCGACAGACCGGACTACGACCTCGAACCGTCGGCGCCGGCTGATCTCGTCCTGCGACGCGTGGATCAGGATCCGGTAGAGCCAGCCGTCGAAGCGGGCGACGTCTCGCAGCTTGGGAAGCTGTCGCCAGCACCGGACGAGCGCCTCCTGAACGGCGTCCTCCGCGAGGTCCGGGTCGCGGAGGACGAGCCGGGCGATCGCGTTGAGGCGGTCGACCTCGCCGGCGGCGAGCTCACCGAATGCCTCGCGATCCCCACGCCTCGCTCGTTCGACGAGATCCTCTCGCATCTCGGCCACCGTGACGGGCCGGCATCTTGCCGGCTGCTAACCCTACGACCGCCCCTCCGCGCTGGACGGTTCAATTCTCGTCACTCGCTCGCTGAGGTAGGCTGGGCGGGATGGTCGTACGCATCGAGCCAGGACCCGGCCAGGAGTCCGTCTGGGATTACCGCGGCCGCCTCGCGTCGAGCCCGTCCCGGAGCGGCTCCGGGGTGATCGTCGTGGGCGTCACGGTCGCTGACACGACGCATGGCCAGCGCGTTCTCGAGACGGCCGGCGCGCGCGGCGACGAGCGGGCGACGCCCCAGCCGGGCGGCTTCTACGGAGGCTGGGTCACGAGCCGGATCGTGGGGCCGATGAAGGGTGAACCCGGCAGCGAGCTCTGGTAGCTTCGCGGCGCGAAAAAGCGCCGCGGGCACCGGGCTGGTCCCGGTGCCTGCGGCTATCCCACGGATGAGGCGATCTCAGCCGGCGAGGGTCACTCGGCCGGTCCGAACTCGTTTTGCGCGACCCAGTGGGCGACTTTCCTTCCGATCCACGCGCCCTGTGCGTCGGCGAACCGGAAGTGGAGGCCCTGGTAGACCCGGACGTCGACAGTGTCACGAAGGACGCGGCTGAAGCGGGTGTACGTCCGATCCGTGTTCGACGTGGCGCTGTGGACTGTGAAAGTGAACTTGTCGGTCCCGAAGTAGGCGGCCGCGGCGTATAGCGCACCGGCCGTGTAGCAGTTGTATCCGGATGTGTTGTCCGGGTACGGCGGTGTCGGCAGGAACGGCAGCCAGCCGGACGCGGCGCTCGTCGCTGGATTCCCATCGTTGGCAGCCTCTCGGATCGCCGTGATCGGCCGCCAGTTGCTCCAGTACGCCTTGTTGTCCCAGCAGTCGATGATCGAGTCGCCGGCGGCGACTCCGACCATCCCGAACAGTCGCGCGCTCTCGGCGGTGGACAAGCCTTTGTCGATCGCCATCGTGCGCATGGTCCGGTGCCAGAGCGGGAGCGGGCTCTCGGTGAAGAACGAAACCATGGCGTCCTGGCGGACGTTCCGTGACGAGCCCGTGAGCGAGCCGAGGGCCTTCACCTCGTTGAACTGGATCGCGTACGTCTCGCTGGTCAGGGCCGGTGGCCCCTCCGGGCGGAACTGCGACGCCGCCTTGAGCGTGAACGGCCGCATCCGGGCAATCCAGGCGTTCGGGTCGCTGCCAAGGGCCGGCAGGTCGGGTCGCCACTGGCCGGGTTCCGTGCCGCCCGAGAACCGGAACGGCCCAAACCGGCCGTCGCCGGCACGATCGGCGAGCATCGCTGCTGCCGCCGCGGCCCCGGCCGCGATTCCGTCGGTCTTCGCCTGGCTGTCCGGGATCGCAGCGATCGACGACCCGTAGAGCGTGTTGAGGCGGTCGAGGACGACCTGCGGCAGCGCGGGCGGGATGTTCACGAGCACGTGATGGGCGGCAGTCGCGGCGGCCGCATCCTGGGATGCAGTGGACGGCGCGGCGGCCACCGTGTCGATCAGCGCCTTGTGGCCGCCGTCGATCGAGTTCACGGCGTCGTACACGGCGCCTTGAACGAGCGCCATCTGGATGGCCACGAGGTTCGCGGGCTGTCCGGCGCCAGGGGTCGCTGCCGTGGCCGGATTCCCCAAGGCCTCGACGGCGTACTGGTCCCAGGCGACGACGGCGTTCGGCGCCGTGGCCGAGACGCTCGGCGGGACGATCGCGGTCAGCAACACTGCCGCGAGCAGGATGGATCGGACCTTCACTGCGGGACACCCTCCCTCTGGCCGAGTCCTCCTGTTGGTCGGAGTTGAACTCAGTCACCTCCAATGGCGGTACGAGTCGTCCGTCGGTTCAATTTCCATTTCGACGCGACGGCGGGGAGACGCGGGCGACGGACACTGGCCCGACGAGGAGGAGATCCGTGCCTGACTTCGACGTCACGTCCCACGCCAGCAGCGGAGCCGTCGAACCGGCGTCGCCCGGAGTCGCGTTCAGCGCCGATGGCACGCTGGCGGGGCCGGCCGTCGCGACCTTCCGGACGCTCGATCCGTACCGGGCCGGGGCGGCGATCACGACGCTCGTCAAAGGCGTCGAGGCGGTCGACCGCAGGAATTGGCCGGCGGCTGCTCAGTCGATCGAAGAGTTGATCGATGGCGCCGAGGGCGCGGGTCGGATCATCGTGTTCGACGCGCCCGGCCTGATCGGCGTGTACCGCGCGACGGCGTGGGACCCGGCACGATCCGCGATCACCGGCATCGTCGTCGGGCTGCTCTCGAGGATCGACCGCGACGACGTCCTCGCGGCGGTTCCGGTCGACGCCGGGGGACTGGCGCTCCAGGCGGACCTGATCCAGGCGCTCGACGAGGCCTCGGGTGTCGCGGCGGAGCCGCCGGCTGCTGCCGCGAGTAGCCGCGCGATCGATTTCGGGGACGCCGATGCCGCCGCTACGCCGGCTGCCGCCCCGCCTTATGTGGCGCCACGAGTACCGGTCCCGGTGGACGAGCCGCTGCCAGCGACAGCCCAGCCGTCGCTGCGGGTGCCGCCGCCCGATCCGCCGGCGCCTCGCCGCGCTTCGCGCGGTAGCGGTCTGGGCGCCGTCGTCGGCGCGATCCGGTCATGGCGGCGGCGCGACGAGCGGACGGTCGATCTCACGGTTGGCGCCGACTCCCTCGAAATCGGCGGCAGCTCCAACGCGGATCGGGAGGCCGCCGACGCGTGGATCGCGAGCGCCACGGTCAGGGAGCGTGCCGGCGCGACGATGGCAGAACCGCCGGAGCGGACGCCACCCGGCCCGACGTATCGAGCGTACGGCCTTCTCGACTGCGCGGAGACCGTCCTGGCAGCCCAGCGGTTCCCGCTCGAGGTGGGCCTGTCAGAGCATCAGGCTGCCGGCGTCGCAGGCCCGCCGCTGGAGGTGCCGGCGCCGGAGGCTGAGCCCTACGAGCTCGAGGTCCAGCTCTTCGCCGACGGATTCGACCTCGACGCAGGCGAGTCCTGGCGGCACTTGCTGAAGGTGCGCGCGGCCGATCTCTTCCCGACCGTGGTCGTCCACCTCACCGCCCGCGACCTGCCCGACCACATGGCCGACCGGAGCATCAGCGCCACCTTCTCGATCGGCGGCGAGACGCTCGGCGTGGCCATGCGCAGCATCCGTGTCACCAAGGACGAGACAGCGGTGCCGGCCGGCCCGGTGACGCCATCGAGGGCGACCGGCACGAACATCAGCGCGCCGACCGGCGAGCCGAAGGCCCACGTCACGATCACGATCGCCAAGGGTCTGTCCGCGGGCTCGCTCCAGTGGGGGATTACCTCTGACCTGCCCGGCGTCGCGCTGCCGGCCGACACGCCGACGAGCAGCGATATCGGATCGGAGCCCCGCGAGTTCGCCGTCGCGATCATCCGGGACCTCGCGGTCAAGGGAGGCGGGCCGGGCCTCTTCCAGCTGCTCCAGGGCATCGGCCTTACCGTCCACGACGAGATGCCCAAGGCCGTGCGCCGGGCACTGACGGCGGCGGGCAGGGCCGTCGCGCCAGAGAAGCTGCAGGTCCTGCTCCTGACCGAGGAGCCCTTCGTGCCGTGGGAGCTCGCGGCGCTGGACGAGCCGTTCGACGCCCACGCGCCGAACTTCCTGGGTGCCCAGGCGAACGTCGGCCGCTGGATCCTCGACCCCGACGAGCCGACCGATCCCCCGCGGGCGGTGACGGCCAGCTCCATGGCGGTCGTCTGGGGCGAATACAAGAGCGCGACTCTGCAGCGGCTGCTCGCCGCCGAGGAGGAGGCGAAGCTCCTCCAGCAGGCGTACGAGGCGGCTTCGATCGACGCGATGCCGGAGCCGGTGACGTCGCTGCTGGGCGGGACTCCGCCGGCGGATATCCTCCACTTCGCCGTCCACGGCAAGTACGACCCGCAATCGCCGGGCGAGGGGCTATACCTCGTGTCGGGGCCGCCGGTCGTTCCACTCCAGATCCGCGGCGGCAACCTCCGGGATCGGGCGCCGTTCGTCTTCCTGAACGCCTGTCAGGTTGGCTCGGCCCAGGACCTGCTTGGCAACTATGGCGGCATGGCGCAGTCGTTCCTGAAGGCGGGGGCATCGGCGGTCGTCGCGCCGCTGTGGTCCATCGACGACAAGGTGGCTCAGCAGATCGCGCTCGAGTTCTACCGTCAGGCGTTCGCGTCGGCCGCGACCGACGGAAACGGGAGCGCGACCGAATCGCCGCCGGTCGCGGAGCTGCTCCGGCGGGCGCGCGTCGGGCTCGTGACCAACGCTGCGGCGCCATCCGCGACGTACCTCGCCTACCAGTTCTACGGCCATCCGACGATGCGCCTGTCGTGGACGGGCGCACTCGTGTCGGCGGTGGCAGCGGCCCCGGCCGACGCTGGAGTTCCAGCGGCCGCAATCGCTGGAGGTGCCCCCGATGCCTGATCTCGAGTTCGACGGAACCTCGGTCGATCTGGGCGACGGCCTCGTCGTACGCGCGGCCGGCTACGCAGGAAGTGCGAGGCGCGTCGACACGGCCGCTGGTCCCGGCCTCCGCGCCGCGGGCGGAACGAGCGAGGCGCTCCAGGCGGCGATGGACCGGGCCGAGATGGAGACTGTCTACGTCGTCGAAGTCGAGGCTGCCCCGCTTGACTTCGCCGCCGACGCCAATCGTGCGATCGGCGGCCAGGTTGGCGCGATCCAGCTCGACGTCCCGCAGCCGCCGCAGGACTATGAGCAGGCCGTCCTGTCCGTCGACGAGCACGGCGTCACGACCTGGTCGTTTGCGCCGGAAGGTGAGCGGACACCCGCCGCCCGTGGCGGCGGAGCGGCCCGGACGTTCACGATCCCGAGGACCGCGGGCGCTCCGCCGGAGCCGGGCGTCGCCGCCGACCGCTCGATCGTGGGCGAAATCGGCAAGCAGATCCTGAAGGTCGTCGCGTTCCCGATCGGCAGGGTCGTCGGCAACGTCGTGAACGGCTTCCTCGGGCAGTGGGAGAGCGAGCATCACCGCTATGGCATCCGTGACTTCGGACCGGCCGCGTACCACCAGCCGCCGGTCTACTTCGACGGCGACGTCGACCGCTGGCAGGCCCTCGCGAAGGATCGGACGCTGCTGTTCGTCCACGGCACGAACAGCCGCGCCGAGGGGGCATTCAAGGCCCTCGCCGAGAACCGGATGGGGTCGCTCCGCGACCTGTACGGCGACCGGATCATCGCGTTCGATCATCTGACGATCACCGAGGATCCGTTCCAGAACGTCGACTGGCTGATCAACACGATCCCGGCCGGCCAGTCGCTCGAGCTCGACGTCATCTGCCACTCGCGCGGTGGGCTCGTCTCGCGGGCGCTCGCCCAACGCACGGCGGTCCTGCCGGGAGGCCGGTCCGTCGTCGTCAAGCGCCTCGCCTTCGTCGGTGCGACGAACAACGGCACGATCCTCGCGGACGCCGCCCACTGGAACGACTACATCAACATCCTCTCCACTGTGCTGAACACCCTAGGCATCGCCGTCGGCGAGACCGTCGACCTCGTCCTCTCGTTCGTCCGCCAGATCGCCGTCGCTGGCTACACGCAGATCCCCGGGCTGTACGCGATGGTTCCCGGCGGCCCGTTCCTAAAGCAGCTCGGCGGCTGGCCCCGCGGCGAGACGCAATACCTCGCGATCGCCTCGAACTACGAGCCGCTGGACCACCAGCTCGGCTCGTACTTCAACGACTATGTCAAGGACCTGATCTTCGAGGGCAAGGAGAACGACGCCATGGTCCGCGTCGACAGCGTCGTCGGCACGACCGTCGCGGGCGAGTGGGGCGAGACGGCCGACAAGCTCGTCCGCCCGGGCGCTGCCGGTATCGAGCATGCCTTCTACTTCGGCGACAACGACGTGGCTGACGAGCTCGTGACGTGGCTCAGGGCAGGCCTTGCGGTCCCTGTCTGAGGGTGGCCGCACACAGTCCGCTGAAAGCCAAACGCCGCTTCTGGCGCCACAAGTGACGGTCTCGGGCGTCTCCGGCGCATGAACAACCCGCCAGAGCCACCACGCGCAGGCCGACTGCAGCGCCTCGATCCGCGCCTTGCGGTTGGCGGGCTCGCCGTCGCCGCAATCCTCCTGTTGATCGCAATCGGGCTGACGCTCTCCCGGGGCAGCGACGATTCGCTCGCTGCCGCGTCACCCAGCCCGACGTCGATCGAATCACCGGGCGCGTCTGCCTCCGGAGGCCCCGAGCCATCGTCGAGCGTCTTGCCTTCGATGGTCGCGACCGCGTCCCCAGGTCGAACCAGCGGACCGACCGACCAGCCGGCCGTCGCCCTCCTTCCCGTCGTCGGCGATTCGGACGCCGTCGTCTATGGCTCTCGTTTCGCGGCCGCTCCCGACGCCGGCGTGTACGCAATGCTTCCCGACGAGCGCGGCGCGGTGCTGACTCTGCTCGATGTCCACGGCGACCCGCGGCCCGGCTGGCCGATACGCCTGACGTCGCGCTGGTGCTCGTACCTGCTGACCGCCGGCGACGGGTCCGTCCGGGTCGTCTGCGAAAAGGAGCAGGCCGACGAGGGCCTGCAGGCTCCGGAGTGGGTCGCCTTCGGAATCGACGCCAAGGGCGGGGCCATCGCCGGCTGGCCGGTCGAGGTGGAGGGCTCGATCATGACGGCGGCCATGGCGGGATCCAAGCTAGCGCTGATCGTGCAGCCGTACGAAGGCGACGCGCCGCCCGACTATTCCGCCACATTCGTGCTTGCGCATGTCGATCCCCGCGGCCGGCTCAGGACGGGCGATGTGGGGGTGTCGATCCAGCCGCGCGACTCCGAGGACTTCCAGGCGTACGTCGGACCGGACGGCACCGGATACGTGTTCACGCGCTCGTGGGCGGCCAGGCGGCGCACGGACGTGACCGCCTTCGGGTTCGACGGTCCGCTCGGCGGGTGGCCGCTCACGGTGGACGGACTGGCGTCGGATCCATCGTTTGACGACGAAGCCCGGCTTCATCTGACGGGCGACGTGTACAGCGAGAACACGTCCGACCAGCCGATTGTCATCGATCCCGACGGGCCGGTGATGAAGGCGGCCGTCGAACCTCTCCGCATCGACCAGACGAGCCCGTGGAGCGGCGCGGGCGAGGTCTACCCTCGTGGCCCGTTGCTCGGCAGGCGGCTGAGCTTCTTCTTCGGAAACGATGAGGCGGCCAGCGTCGACGCGTTCACGCGCGTTGGCTTGGCGAGCGGTCCGACGCCGGATTGGCCGTACGACGCGCCGATCGCCTTCCAGGAGCGTGGTTCGTGCGGTAACAGCGACACGGGCTGCGGGACGTTCACCGTCGCACCGGCCGCGAGCCGCAACGACGTCGTCTACTTCGCCCTGTCCGCTCCGGCCCGCAGCACGGGGGGCTCGCTGGTGGCAGTAGGAGCCGAAGGCCGGATCGTCCAAGGCTGGCCGGTGGGTCTGACGCGGCCGGGGTCGGCGTTCTGGGACGTGGTCGCCGCCTCCGACGGCGGCGTCTGGGCGCTCGCCGTCGAGGACGCGGCCGGTGGCCAGTCGGCGACGCTCCTCTCGATCGCCCCCGACAGCACGGTCCGCGGCAAGCGGACGCTCGTCGAGCCATGACGCGCGGCGGGCGACGCTGCGCGATCGGCGCCTGGTCCGAATACGCAGACCAAGGGTTCCGACCTGAGCTCAGCCGGAGGACTTATCCGTCGGGTGGCCTGGCGAAAATGGAACCCTGATCGCATCGACACGCCACTAGGCTGTGAACCGGCCACCTGAGCCGGGGCCACGAGGGGCGCCGAATGCAGCACGACCTGGCGGACCGGGCGAGGCAGGGCGATCATGACGCCTTCGCCGCGCTCGTCGACGGGTCGATCGGCCGACTGTACGGCGTCGCCTGCCTGATCCTCCGCGATCGAGATCGCGCCCACGATGCGGTCCAGGAGGCGATGATCGCCGCCTGGCGCGACATCCGCAGCCTTCGCGACCCGGAGCGCGTCGACGCCTGGTTCCGCCGTCTCGTCGTCCGGGCCTGCTACCGGCAGGTCAGTCGTGAGCAGCGTCGGACCGTCGTCGAGCTCCGGGTGGTGTCGGATCTGCCGCCGATCGTCCCCAGCCACGAGCTGTCCGTCGTCGATCGCGACCGGCTTGGCCGGGCGTTCGAGCGGCTGCATCCGGATCACCGGGCGGTCCTGGTGCTCACCTACTACCTCGGTCTGCCTCAGTCAGAGGTGGCCGATGCCCTCGATATCCCGGCCGGGACCGTCAAGTCCCGGCTGAACCGTGCGACCGCAGCGATGCGGGCGGCACTCGACGCGGACGACCGACCCAGCCTCGCGGAAGAAGGGCGAATCGCATGAACGACACGCGGACGCCCGATCGCCTGCTTTCCGCCTGGTTCGAGGTCGAGGCGCCCGCGTCCGCCCCCGATGCGCTTCGAACCGACATCTACGGCGCGACCGCCGGGATCCGGCCACGGCCGGCGTGGTTGGCGCGCCTGAGAGGGAATCCGATGGACGTCATCACAGGCGGCGCGAGCCGCCGGAACGCGAGATTGTTGCCTGTCCTTGCCCTGTTGCTGATGACGCTGGCAGCCGTCGCGGCGGTCGCATTCGTCGGCTCGAACCGCCGGACACCACCCGCAGTCGTCGCCTCGGCGAGCCCGAGTTCGGCGGCGCCGAGCGCCTCCGCTCGAGCATCAGCTCCGGCGCCCTCGCCGCTCGCCGACGCGTCGGTCGGGCTGGCGTACCCCGTCCTCGAGCTCGTTCCCGGGGACAACGCGATGTGGGCCACCATCGGCGGCGAGACCAACCGGGAGGTGCCACGGTCGATCGTCATGATCGATCCGTCGACCATGCAAGCGTCGACGGCCGTTTCCGACATCCCGGCGAGCCGCGCGAGCCCGATCAGCATCGTCCAGACCGGCGGCCTCCTCTGGGCCACGGAGAACGAGCAGAATCACGTGCTGAAGTTTTCGCTGGCCGGCGCGTTGCTCGAGACGATCCCAGTCGGCCGGTCGCCGATCGAGCCGTACGTTGCGTTCGGCGAGGTCTGGTCCCCGAACTATGACGATGGCTCGTTGAGCCGGATCGATCCGGTGACCGGCGGGGTCACCGCCACGATCCAGATCGAGCAGTTCAAAGGCCAGGGGCCCCGCGACCTCGCGGCCGGCGAGTCGCTTCTGTGGGCGATCACCCCGCGCCAGGACGTATTGGTCGGGATCGACCGACGGACGAACGCCGTCGCGCGCGAGATTCGACTCGAAGCCGGTCTCCACTGCGGCCTGGCCGTCGCTGTCCGCCACGTCTGGGTGAGCGGCTGTGACTCCACCGACCCGATCCAGGTCTTCGACGAGGCTACCGGCAACCCCGTCACGATCACCGGCGAGGCTCCCGCGATCGGGCTTCCTGTGTACAGCGGCGAACGACGGGCCTGGATCGCCGAGGACGATGGGACCGCGACACACCTCGTGCCGGTCGACCCGTTCACCCTTGCGCGCGGTCTGCCCGTCATCGATCTCGGCGTCCATGCGGGTTCGATCGTGGTCGGGAACAGCTCGCTCTGGTACACGGACGGCGTCAACGTGCACCGGATTTCACTCGACCGGATCCCATCGGACTGACCATCAGGCCTGTCCGCCATCGGCCGGCCCACCAGCCGGTATGCCGGCCGATTCAGTTCGCGAGGGCAGCGAGCCTAGCCACGGATGTCCCTGCTCGGATACTCCTCGGCGTCGTTACGGCGCGGTGATCGACCCGAACAGGCCCTCCGTCTCGTCCTCGGGACCGGCCGCGAAGAAGAGCGTCGTCGAAGGCCCGGCCGCCGCGTCGTTGCCGAAGCCGATGCCCCACAGGCCATCGATCGCGATCGGCCGGTGGTCTGTGCCCTTGATCACGCCGTGCGGCTCCCAGCCGTCCGCCGTCGATTTGAACGCGTGGATCCGGCCGTCGCCGAAGTTGCCGACGAGCAGGTCGCCGCTGAACTTGCCGAAGCCGGCGGGGGCCCTGGCGATGCCCCACGGCGCGTTGAGGTCGCCACGGGACGCGACGCGGGCGTGGAACGTGCCGTCCATCCCGAACGCGTCGACATAGCCGAGACCGGCGCCCGCGACCTCTTCCTCGGCGTCCTCGTCCTGCTTGGCGTAGGCGACGTAGATCTCGTCGCCGATCGCCTGGATGCCGAATGGCGCGTAGCCGGCCGGAAGGTTCGGGTCCGTGAAGTCGCCGGCGAGGCTGCCCGAGCCGTCGCCCCAGGTCCCGTTGAAGACGTCAACCGTGCCGGCGTGGAAGTTGGCCGCGTACAGGTAGTTGGCGCCACCGGAGCTGCCGATTGCCAGGCCGAGGTAGATCGCGTCCGGCGTCATCGCGCCCTGGATCGCGGTGGTCCCTGTGCCGTTCCAGCCTTTGATCGTGCCGTTCTCGGTCGCGAAGATGAACCGCGCCGCGCTCAGGCCGGTACCGGCGTCGACCTTGAAGTCGTTGGCGGAGCCGTTGAAGACCTGGCCCGTCGGGCCGCCTTCGACGGTCACCGTCAGCGGCACTTTCGTCCCTGACCCGGACGACATGTTGTAGAGCGTCGACGTGTCGGTGCCCTCGTTCGACACCCACCAGGGCGACGTGCCGCTATGCGAGATGCCCCAGCCGTTCACGAGGCTGGCGTCCGTGTTCGCGGCCAGGCCGGGCACGTTCGACCAGTTGAAGTGAATCTCGTACCGGTTCTCTGCATTGATATTGCGGGCCGCGGCGGGCAGCGCGATCCCGAGCAGCAGTCCTGTAGCCGCGATCAGCGCGAGTGCACGTCTCGGCATGGTGCCGTCCTCCTGACTGCGGCCGGCGATCGGGGAGGGGACTCAAGATACGAGCCGCCGGTCGCGCTTCGTTGGGAGGTACGCCGACGCGCCGCTGTCCGGTTTCGAGGCCCTCGACGCTAGGTCGACGCGGCCTTTGCGGTCTCGAGCACCGCGTCGGGATAGTCGGCCCGGTGGCGGCGGACGTAGACCGAGACGAACGGGCATCGAACGACGGCGACCAGCCTCCGTGCCTGCGCTGCGTCGAGGACGGCGGCGGCCAGGCGGCCGCCGTAGCCCTTGCCTTCGAAGCCGGGGTCGATCTCGGTGTGCAGGATGAACATCGTGGCGTCCCGGACCGAATACTGCGTGAACCCGACGAGCGTCGCCCCGAGGCGCGCCTCGAAGCGGTGCCGATCTGACGCATCGACGATCTCGAGATCCGGCGGCGCCTCGCCGTCGTCGATGCGTTCTGCGCGCTCGAGGACCTGCTCGCGCGTGCCGTCCATGTTGTGAACGCGCCGACCGTGGTCCAGCGTGGCGTGCACGACCTCGTCCTCCGGCCCGGTCGTCTCCCAGCCGCAGACGCAGCGAGTTCGAAGCTTGTCCTGCATCTGCCCATGGTGCCACGGGCCGCCGTGCAGGACGCGAGCGGGCTTGTGCCATCGGTCAATCGTTTGTTACCGTAGCCGAACAGTTACCGAATGCCGGAGGACGATCATGGCGACGGGCAGCGGCACCAAGGACGATCCGTGGGTCCTCAGTACCCCGCCGGGCACTAGCGAGTACCAGATGTGGCGCGACGACTCCGGAGATCCGCCCGCCATCGTGTGCCTGGTCGGCGGGACGCAGCTCAAGTACGCGGCCCGTGCGATCGACGACCTCCATGCGTGGTTGAAGGCCCAGGGCGTTTGGGTGCCGCTGGGCGGCGCCGACGAGCAGAAGCCGGCGGCCGACGGCACGGTTGAGGCGTGGGGCCGCGACAGCGGCAATCCCAACGGCGGCTGGTACGGCCTCAAGAAGGGTCTCCGCGGCCGCTTTGGCGTCTACATGCCGCCGCTGCTCGAGGCGCTCGGCCTCGCCGAAGTCACCCACGACGCGAAGAACAACCGGATGCGGGCGATCTGAGGCCGCCACGATGGAGGCACGGTCGCGCGCGGCCGCGGCGCCCGGCGATCCGTTCGATGCGCTCGGCGACCCCAATCGCCGGGCGATCGTCGAACTCCTCGTGCCGGGCGGTCGGTCGGTCCAGGAGATCGCGGACGAGCTGCCGATCAGCCGGCCCGCGGTCTCGCGTCATCTCCGCTTGCTGAAGGCGGCCGGACTCGTCCGCGAGGAGCCGATCGGAACGCGCCGGATCTACCGGCTCCACGACGAGGGGATGGAGGCGGTTCGGGCCTACCTCGAGCGAGTCTGGGGCGAAGCTGGTGCGCGTTTTTCGCTCGTCGCCTCGAACACGCACCCTCGCGACCGACGGTGATCGAGCCGATCCGTCTGGCATTCGACGTCGATTGCCCGCCTGATCACGCCTTCGAGGTCTGGACCGCCGAGATCGGCCGGTGGTGGCCGGCGGATCACACGGCGTCGGGCGAGGCCGACGCGCGTGTCGTCCTCGAGGGGCGCGCCGGAGGCCGCATCTACGAGCGGACGCGCGGCGGCATCGAGCACGACTGGGGCGAGGTCACAGTCTGGGAGCCGCCGTCGCGGCTCGGCTATCTCTGGCATCTCCGGCGCGACCGCGCAGACGCGACCCAGGTCGAGATCCGCTTCGTGGCGGCGGGCCCAGGCGCTACACGTGTCGAGATCGAGCATCGCGACTGGGAGCGACTGGGAGCCCTCGGCGAGGAGCAGCGCGACCGGAACCGGGGCGGCTGGGCCACGCTCCTGCCGCATTTCGTCGCCGCCGCCTCCGGCCAGGAGCGAGAGCCGGCCGACTTCGCCTCCTAGCCCAAGACACGGAACGGCTCCGGAACGTAGTTCGCGAGGACGCGCCGCCACGCCTCCGACAGCTCCCCGGCGACGACGGGATCGTCGGCGACGAGCCAGGCCAGGTGGCGGATTCCGTGCTCGACGACCTGGTCGTACGCGATCTCGTGCGGCGCGGCGGTCGCCTCGGAGCGGGCGAGCTCCGCCCGGCCGATCGGCCGCGAGGCCAGGCTGGCGGCGAGGTAGGGCTCGATGACGACCATGAAGCTGAGGATCACGGCCTCGCGATCGCGGCGCCACGACGTCGAGTGGACGAGCAGCGGCGGCCCGACGACGTCGCGGACGATCCGGTCCACGATTTCGACCGGGTGGTCGGTCGGCCCCAGCTCGATCAGCCACGGCTGGGGTCCGTCGGGACCGGTCAGCTCGAGGCGGTTGCCGTTCAGCCAGATCACGAACACCTCGGCCTGGACCCGACCCTCGACGTCGAAGCCGGCGGGGAAACGCGTCACGGGTCGATCCTAGCGGCGGCACGCCGCCGACATTGCACCTGCCTTACAACCCACAATCGTTGTGGATAACTCCGCGGTCCCACGCTGTCCGCTGGAACCGTCCTTCGCCCATCGGTCGTACCCTGCAGGGAACCCAGCTCGCCACGCCCGCTTCGCGTGGCCGGAGCACTCCCAGTCTCGTCTGCCCTCGAACCAAGGAGGACACGATGGCCCCCAGCCACCGATCCGCATCCCGTTCTCTCCGCACGACGGTCGCGCTCGCGCTCGCGACGCTCCTGACTGTCGCCCTCGCCACGCCCGGCCTCGCGGCGCGGCCCGGCCCCTCTCAGATCGATCTGCCACTGGGCTGGCAGCCGGAAGGAATCACTGCCGGTCCCGGCACGACGGTGTTCGTCGGGTCGCTCGCCGCGAGGGGCATCTGGCGCGGGGATGTGCGCAGCGGCGACGGCGCCGCCATCCCCGGCACTGAGGGGACGTTCGGCGTCGGCGTCGAGTACGAGGCCGACGCCAACCGGCTGTGGGTGGCCGGCGGCCCGAGCGGCCAGGTCAAGGTGCTCGACGCGACGAGCGGCGAACTCCTGGAGACGTACCAGTTCACGACGCCGGCGTTCCTGAACGACCTCGTCGTCACCGACGACGCCGTTTACGTCACCGACTCGTCCAACGCCTGGCTCGACGTGATCCCGATCGACGACGACGGCTCGCTCGCCGATCCGGGCGATGCGTTCATGCTGCCGCTCACCGGAGACTTCAGCCTTCAGCCGGGGTTCAACCTCAACGGCATCGTCGAGGCGCGCGGCTGGCTGATCGCCGTCCAGTCGAACACAGGCGAGCTCTTCCGGATCGATCCGGCGACCGGCGACACGACCGAGATCGCGCTCGGTTCCGGCGTCGACGTGATCAACGGCGACGGCCTGGAAGTCCACGGCCGGACGCTCTACGTCGTCCAGAACCAGAACAACCGGGTCGAGGTGTTCGCGCTCGGTCCGCGCCTCGCATCGGCGACGCTCCAGCGGACGCTGACCGGAAACCTGGATTTCCCGACGACGATCGCCTGGGTGGCCGGGGCGACCTACGCGGTGAACGCTCGCTTCACCACGCCGCCGACATCGACCACGCCGTACTGGATCACCCGCCTCGGCGTCTGAGCTCGGGCCGGCGGCCGTCGGCCTAGCGGAAGAGGTCGAAGTCGCCCGGGATCAATGCGTCCCTGATCGTCGCCTCTCCGCGGGTGGGATGGGCGCCTCGGACGATCGCCGCAGGTCGCGCCGTCGTCTTGCCGAACGCCAGCTCGGCGGCGGACGCGACCTCGTCGGCGACCGCCCGGACGGTCGAACGCATCACCCGGCCGTCGTGGTCGGCGACGCCCCGGAGGTCCTCGAGCGGCAGCATCCCGGAGATGCCGATCGCGACGTCAACGATCCCCCACCGCCACGGCCGGCCGAAGGAGTCGCTGATGACGACGGGCACGTCCACGCCGAATCGATCGCGGACGGCGGCCCGGATGCCGCCCGCGGACGCGTCGGGGTCGCGTGGCAGCAGCGTGACGATCTGGCCGCTTGCCGGCCCCACGTTGGATGCGTCGATGCCGCCGTTCGCGCAGACGAAGCCCTGGGGCGTCTCCGTTATCAGCACGCCATTCGCCATCCTGACGACCCGGACTGCCTCCCGGAGCACGACCTCGATTTGCCGCGGATCCCGGTCGTACGTCGTCGCGAAGTCGACCGCCTGGGGTCGCGGATCGACCGTCGTCAGGTCGACGATCGCACCCTCCGCCTTCGAGACGATCTTCTGGGTTATGACGAGCACGTCGTCGTCCCGGAGGGGATGCGCGGCGCCTGAACGCTCGATCGAATCGGCGATCAAGGTCCCGAGGTCGTCGCCCGGCACGATCTCCGGGATGCCGTCGAGGGCGATGACCTCCAACCGGCCCTCGGACGGGCCCGATGGGCCGCTGTCAGCCGGCATCGGCAGTCTCCAGGTCTCCGGCGGCGTCGTCGGCCAGCGACTCGACGAGCAGCAGGTCGTCGGGCGTGTCGACGTCGACGCCCAGTGGGCCCTCGAGCTCGACGTAGCGGGCGCCGGCGTCCGTGGCGCACGCGGCGTGAGCGGCGCGGCTGTCGCCGCCGAACGAGGGCTCGATCACGTCGGGCGGGGCCAGCAGGAGGCCGTTCGTGCCGCGGCCGTGGCGGTCCGGGGCGAGGACGACGAGTGGCCGCTCAGCGACGGCTCGGAGCGGCGCGAGGAGCTGGCCGATTGCGCTGGGCGAAACGAGTGGCAGGTCGATCGGCAGGATCACGACCGCATCCGCGCCGCCCGCGATCGCGTCCTCGCGCGCCTCGCGGAGTCCGACGTTCAGCCCCTGGCCGAGCTGGCGAAGCGTCCGGGCCCCGAGGAGGGCCGCCTGCTGGAGCGCCTCGCGGTCGGGGCTCACGACCAGGGTTTCCGCGAGGCCCGGCGTCGCGAGCGTCGCGCGGAGCGTCCTGGCGATCATCGTGTCGACGAGGTCCCGGCGCTCCTCGGCGTCGAGCGTGCCGCCGAGGCGCGACTTCGCGTTGTCGAGCGTGCCGACCGGGACGATCGCGACGACGCGAGCCTCGCGCTGGCTGGGGGCGGCGGTCATGTGGGGTGATCGTACCCGCGCTGGTCGATTCGGGGCCTGCGTCAGCCTGCGAGCGCGCTGACGCCGAGCGCGATCGCGACCACCCCGAAGCCGAAGATGAGCGCGCCCGTCGCGCGGTTGATCCACGTGAGCGCCCGCATCGTGACCCTCGAGCGGAGCACGGCGACGACCGCCGTCAGGATCACCCACCAGAGGGCCGAGCCGCACCAGACGCCGACCGTGATCAGGCCCGCGTCGACAGCGCTTTCGGCCACGATTCCCAGGCCCGCGAAGGCCGCCGCGAACGAGAGGATCGTCATGGGGTTGGTCATCGTCAGGGCGTAGATCGAGACCGCCGCGGCGACCAGTCCGGGCCGGTCGGTGGCGGCGGCAGGCTCACGCGGCTGACTCGTCATCGTCTTC
>JBJMMH010000077.1:0-12507 GCA_045804885.1 Chloroflexota bacterium
CTGACCAGCGAGCCCGGCTTCTGGGACGACCAGCGCGCCGCGCAGAAGGTCCTCCGCGAAGCGAACGATCTCCGATCCGAGGCCGAGCTCTGGCGCGGCTTCGAGACACGCGTCGACGACCTCCTCGCGACGCTCGAGCTCGTCGAGGAGTCGGCCGATCAAGAGCTGACGGCGGAGCTCGATCGAACGGCGGCCGCGCTCGAGCGCGACTTCGGGCGGGAGCGGACCGCGCTCCTCTTCTCGGGTGAGTACGACCAGGGCGGCGCGATTCTCTCGATCAGCGCCGGTGCCGGTGGCACGGAGGCGACCGACTGGGCCGAGATGCTCCTCCGGATGTATCTCCGTTGGGCGGAACGTCATCGCTACTCGACCGAGATCGTCGACCGGCAGGAGGGCGAGCAGGCGGGGATCAAGAGCGCGACGGTGGAGATCGACGGCCGCTCGGCCTACGGCTGGATGCGCGCCGAGCGCGGCGTCCATCGGCTCGTCCGGATCAGCCCGTTCGACTCGCAGAAGCGACGGCAGACGACCTTCGCCCTCGTCGAGGTCCTGCCCGAGGCGGATGAGGACATCGAGATCGAGCTGAACTGGGACGAGATCCGCGTCGACACGTTCCGGTCGCAGGGCGCCGGCGGTCAGCACGTGAACAAGACCGACTCGGCCGTCCGCCTGACGCATCTGCCGACGAACATCGTCGCCCAGAGCCAGAACGAGCGGAGCCAGACCCAGAACAAGGAGATGGCGATCCGGGTCCTCAAGGCCCGCCTGCTCGAGCGGGCCCTCGAGGAGAAGGAGGCCGAGGTCCGCAAGCTGAAGGGCGAGCACGTCGAGGCCGGCTGGGGCAACCAGATCCGGAGCTACGTCCTGCACCCTTACCAGATGGTGAAGGACCTTCGGACGAACCACGAGACCGGCAACACGACGGCTGTCCTCGACGGCGACCTGGATGCGTTCATGCAGGCCGAGCTAGAGCGGCTCGCGACGGGCGGGGAGAGCGCCCGGCCGGAGAGCGGCGGCGACGGCGGCCGGTCGGCCGGTGGCGACGCGACGGACGACGGCGAGGTCGCCTGACGGATGGTCGCGCCGCTCCCCCGACCGACGGTTCCCGGGATCGCGTACCGCCGCGCCATCGCCGAGGACCTCGTCGCCTGCGCCGGCATCTGGCGGGACTCGATCAACGACTACACGCGGCGGCTGAACCAGCCCGACATCCCCGACGACCTCGGGGCGATCCTGCGGCTGTACGAGCACCTCCTCGCCAACGATCCGGATGGCTTCGTGGTCGCCGAGCAGTCGGGCGAGGACGGTGCGCCACCCGTCGTCGTCGCGTTCGCCGCGTCCGTTCGACGCGAGGCCCTCTGGTTCCTCTCGATGCTGTTCGTGCTGCCGGAGGTCCAGGCAGCCGGGCTCGGGCGGGGGCTGCTCGCGAAGGCGATGCCGCGGCCCGGAGAAGCCGTGCTCGCGACTTGCACGGATAGCCTCCAGCCGATCTCGAACGCGCTGTACGCCTCGCTGGGCATCGCCCCCCGGATGCCGCTCGTCCGTCTCGTCGGACTCGTCGAGCGGGACGGCGTCATGCCGCGTCTGCCGGCGGGGATCAGCGCCCTGCCGTTCACGGCGCTCGACGGTCCAGCGGCCGCGCATCTCGACGACGAGATCACCGCGATCGATCGCGCGACTTCCGGCTTCGAACACCTCCGCGATCACGACTTCATCCGGCGCGAGGGTCGAACCGGCATCCTCTTCGTCGATGGCGGCGGCCGCGCGATCGGCTACGGCTACGCGTCGGAGGCGGGCCGCGTCGGACCGGTCGCGGTCCTCGACCCGACGCTGTTGGGGCCGGTCCTCGGCAACCTCCTGACGACGGTCGTCCCGCGCGGCGCGTTCGGCGTCTGGATGCCGGGCGCGGCCGGGGACGCGATGACCTCCCTGCTACGGGCCGGCTTCCGGATCGACGGCTTTCCATGCCTGGTCTGCTGGGACCGGCCGATGGCCGACTTCTCGCGCTACGTCCCCATCTCGCCGGGACTCCTCTAGCGGCGGTCAGGGGTACTTCCGAGGGGTTTGTGCCAGTTCCGGGCCGCTGGTAGCCTTTGCCGCGACGTGGCTCCCAGTAGTGCCCCCAGGCGAGGCCTCGTCGAGGCCAGGGCGGCACGGCGCCGCCGTCACACGGGATCCGGAGCCGATTCGTGACCGTCAGCCCCTCGTCCGCCGCTCCCGCACGCACGATCCGCAGCCGGATCCTCGGCCGCGGCCGCGACCACGCCGGCACCGAGCGGGCGGTCCTGGTCCTGCACGACGTCACGAAGGTCTACCCCAACGGCAAGGCCGCCCTGGAAGAGGTCGATCTCGTCATTCCCGAGGGCGACTTCGTGTTCCTCGTCGGGCCGTCCGGAGCCGGCAAGTCGACCCTGATCAAGCTCCTGATCCGGGACGAGCTCGCGACCCACGGCGCGGTCGTCCTCGACGGCCAGGACCTTGCGAAGCTGCCGCGGCGGAACGTCCCCAAGGTCCGCCGCAAGATCGGGATCGTCTTCCAGGATTTCAAGCTGCTGCCCCAGAAGTCGGTCTGGGAGAACGTCGCGTTCGCCCTCGAGGTGACCGGCACGCCGCGCAAGAAGATCCGGCCGGCCGTCGACCGCGTCCTCGCGCTCGTCGGTCTGACAGCGCAGCGACACCAGGTGCCGAATCAGCTCTCGGGCGGCGAGCAGCAGCGGACCGCGATCGCCCGGGCGCTCGTCCACGATCCGCGCCTGATCATCGCCGACGAGCCGACCGGCAACCTCGACCCGCTCATCAGCTGGGAGATCATCCAGCTGCTCCTGCGGATCAACGACCTCGGGGTCACGGTCCTGATGGCGACTCACAACGCCGATGTCGTCACGTCGCTCCGCAAGCGCGTCGTCGCCCTCGAGGAGGGCCGGGTCATCCGCGACGAGGTCGGCGGCATCTACCACCGGGTCGACTGAGTGCTCGGCTTCGTCGTCTTCAGCCTCCGTCGGGCGTGGCAGGGCTTCTGGCGCAACGCGATCATGTCGCTGGCGGCCACCGCGACGATGGTCCTGATGCTGCTGCTGCTCGCCGGCTTCTGGATCCTCCAGACCGGCCTCCAGGCCAGCCTCGACTACACCGAGTCGAAGGTTGAGGTCGTGGCCGACCTGAAGGACAACGTCAAGCCGGCGGAGGTCGACCCGATCATCGCCCGGCTCGACGCGATGCCCCAGGTCAAGGCCGTCGAGTACATCACCGAGGAGCAGGCGCTCGTCCTGTGGCGGCAGCACCTCCGCGAGCAGGGCGAGGAGGACCTCACCCGCTACCTCGACGCGAACCCGCTCCACGCGAGCATCAACGTCAAGCTCGTCAACGCGTCGGTCTTCGCCGACGTCGTCACGGCGCTGCGCAACGAGGAGCCGGTCGTCGAGAAGGTCAAGGAGCAGCAGCAGCTCGCCGACCAGGTCGTCACCGTCACGAACGTCCTGCGCACGGCCGGGACCGTGATCCTCCTCGTGATCGCGTTCATCGTCCTGTTCATCATCGTCAACACGATCCGCCTCGCCGTTGTCGCCCGGGCGGAGGAGATCGAGATCATGCGACTCGTTGGGGCGTCGGACGCGTTCATCCGCTGGCCGTTCGTGTTCGAGGGGGCGATGGTCGGGCTGCTCGGGGCGGCCCTGACGCTGGCGTTCCTGTGGGCCGCCGCCGAGCCGATCGGCAACCTGATGGTCGGCTTCTTCCAGGTCCTGCCACTGTCGTTCGGGTCGCTCGCCCAGCAGCTGATCGTGCTCATCGGCGCCGCCGGCCTGGGACTCGGCGTCCTCGGGTCCTGGGTGTCGGTCCGGACATACCTCATCCGCTGAGCCCGGACCTTCGTAGCCTTCCGTAGCATCCCGGCGGTCGGTGTACGCTGATCGCCCCGTCACCTCGACAGCGGAGAACTGTCCGTATCGATGCTCCCCAACGACCCCGCGCCCCAGTCGTCCTCATCGTCGGGAGCCGGGTCGGCTGATCTCGGCGCGTCCGGGACATCAGGCGCCTCGGCCGACGCCTACCTCCATCCGACGGTCGGCGTTCACGCTCCCACCGCCCCCAACGCTCTGCCGCGTCGCGGGCCGTCGATCATCGCCGTTGCCGTCGCTGTCGTCGCCGTCCTCGCCGGCAGCGCGCTGTTCATGTCGGGCGTCCTCGTCGGCCAGCGCCTCGACGCCCAGCCCGGGACGCCGACCAGCCGGGCTGACGCGTTCCAGCCGTTCTGGGATACGTACGACGCGATCAGGGACCGGTACGCCGGCGGTGACGTCGACGAGCGCTCGATCATCCGCGGCGCGATTCGCGGGATGGTCGACGCGCTCGAGGATCCCTACTCGGCATACCTGACGCCGGAGGAGTACCAGTCCGGGCTGCAGGATCTCTCGGGTCAGTTCGAAGGCATCGGCGCCGAGATCGGGACGCGGCCGGCGACCGGGAGCGCCGCCACGGACTGCTCGACGGTCGGCGCCGACTGCGTGCTCATCGTCGTCTCGCCGCTCGAGGGTTCGCCGGCCCAGAAGTCAGGTCTGCTCGCTGGCGACGCGATCCTCGCCGTCGACGGCCGGGGCATGGACGGGCTGACGGTCGACGGCGCCCGAGACCGCGTCCGGGGCAGGAAGGGCACAACGGTGGTCCTGACGATCCAGCGCGGCGCGGACAACCCCCACGACGTGTCGATCGTCCGCGACGTGATCGTCCAGAAGGAGGTCACCGAGAAGGACCTCTCGAACGGCGCGGTCGGCTACCTCCGCGTGACGGGCTTCTCCGACAACTCCGCCAGGCAGTTCCACGAAGCGCTCAAGGCCGACGTCGACGCCGGCAAGAAGAAGATCATCCTCGACCTGCGCGGCAATCCCGGCGGGTACGTGACCGCCGCCCGCCAGATCGCGTCCGAGTTCATCCCGTCGGGGCCGCTCTTCTGGGAGGAGGACGCGGCCGGCAAGCAGCTCGAGACAGATGCCGCCGGAGGCGGCGTCGCCACCTCGGACGACGTCCAGCTCGTCGTGCTCGTCGATCGCGGCTCCGCGTCTGCCAGCGAGATCGTCGCCGGCGCGCTCCAGGACAGGCACCGGGCGACGCTGGTCGGCGAGACGACGTTCGGGAAGGGCACCGTCCAGCAGTGGATCGAGCTGGAGGACAACGGCGCGCTGAAGCTCACGATCGCGAAGTGGCTGACGCCCGACAAGCGCTGGATCCACCACGTCGGCATCGTCCCGGACGTGCCGGTGACGACCCCCGAGCAGCCGGATCCGGCAAAAGACCCGGTGCTCGACAAGGCGATCGAGACGCTGAGCGCGACGGGCGCCCTCCGGCGCGCCGCGTAGCCCTGAGCCGGCTGCCGCGGGACGCAGAAACGCCGGTCCTATTCGGACCGGCGTTTCAAAGCTATCCCACCCACAGGGTGTCCGCTTAGACGGCCATCTCCTGCGAGGTGGTGCAGCTACACGTACTGTCTATCACTGCACATCACCTCCTTTCGTTCGCGGAAACCCTACCCGAAGGTAGGCGGCCGTGCAAGAGGCGAGAACGCGGCCGCGCGTTGCATGCGATCCTGACGCTCCCGTATCTCCGAGACGCCAGGAGCCGTCCGATTCCCGAGAAGACCGTCGCGCTCAACCGGCGGGCGCGGCACGAGTTCACCATCGAGGACACCGTCGAGGCCGGCTTGGTGCTGACCGGGACCGAGATCAAGTCGATCCGGGCCGGCAAGGTCAACCTCGCCGATGCGTACGCCCGGATCGAGCGCGACGAGGCGTGGCTGATCGGCGCCCACATCGCGCCGTTCGAGCAGGCCAACCGCTACAACCACGAGCCCAAGCGGATCCGGAAGCTGCTACTGCGGCGTTCCGAGATCGATGAGCTGCTCGGCCGGACGAAGTCGAAGGGCCTGACGCTCGTCCCCCTCCGCCTGTATCTCACCGGCAAGGGTCGGGCCAAGATCGAGCTCGGCCTCGCCCGCGGGAAGCAGGCTCACGACCGTCGCCGCGACATCGCCGATCGGGATGCGCGGCGTGACATGGCCCGCGAGCTCGCCGACGCGCAGCGGGGACGCTGACGTGGGCGGAGGCGCGCAGGCCCCGGCGTCGATGCCAGTGCGACTTGGCGAGTCGATCCGGGCGGTCGACCTCCATGCCTGCGGAGAGCCCGGCCGTGTGATCGTCGGCGGGGTCGACGCGGTGCCCGGCACGACGATGTTCGAGGCGATGTCCTGGCTCCGGGCGAACCGCGACGACCTCCGCGTCCGGATGCTCCGCGAGCCGCGCGGCTATCCGGCCGCGAACTGCAACCTCATCCTGCCGTCGTCGAACCCAGAGGCGCAGGCGGGCTACGTGATCATGGAGCAGGTCGAGTACCCCGGGATGAGCGGCACCAACACGATGTGCGTCGTCACCGCTCTCCTCGAGACCGGGATGCTGCCGATGGCCGAGCCCGTCACGGAGCTCACCCTTGAGGCACCCGCCGGTCTGATCCGCGTCCGCGCCGACTGCGCCGGCGGCAAGGTCACCGGGGTGACGTTCCGAAACGTGCCGGCGTTCGCGACCCATCTCGACACGCCTGTCGAGGTCCCGCAGCTGGGCACGATCTCGGTCGACGTCGCGTACGGCGGGATGTTCTACGTGATCGCGGAGGCCGAGCGGTTCGGCCTGCGCCTGACGCCCGACGAGGGCGCCGACATCGTCCGGATCACGGAGATGATCAAGGCGGCGGCGAACGACCAGCTCCCGGTCGTCCACCCGGAGCAGCCCGGCTTCGCCGGAATCACGATCGGCCAGCTGTCCGGGCCCGCCCACGATCCCGTGAACTCGATGCGGAACGTCGTCACGGTCTCGACCGGGACGCTCGACTGGGACCGGCCCGCGACCTGGACCGGCGCAATCGACCGCTCGCCATGCGGGACCGGGACGAGTGCCCGGATGGCCGTCCTTCACGCGAAGGGCCGCCTCGCGATCGGCGACGACTTCCGCCACGAGGGGATCCTCGGCACGGTCTTCACGGGGCGCTTGCTCGAGGAGACACGGGCCGGCGACCGAACGGCCGTCGTGCCCCAGATCACGGGCCAGGCCTGGATCACGGGCATCGCCGACTACGTCGTCGACCCCACGGACCCATTCCCCGACGGCTTCACGATCGGGGACATCTGGGCCTGACCGATCGGCCGGGTCAGGATCGGCCCGGGGACGAGCTGGGCTCGACGGGCTCGGCCGATCGCGTGACCGGCGGCGGGACGGCAGCAGCCGCGGACCTCGTCGCTTCGTGGGCTTCCGCCTCGGTCGTGATCGGCCCAAGCTCGGCCGGGAAGAACTCGTGGAGCGCGACGTTGATCGCCGCGGCGACAGGCAGCGCGAGGAACGTGCCGACGACTCCGAACGCCGTGGACCCGACGACGACCGCGAAGAGCGCGACGAGAGGGTGGAGGTGGACGGCCCTGCCCAGCACGATCGGCATCAACACGACGTTTTCCAGCTGGCGCAGCACGAACAGGAACGCGACCGCGACGATCGCCAGCGTCGGCCCGCCCGTCGAGAGCGCGACGATCGCCACGATGGTCCCTGCCACGAGGGGCCCGATCAGCGTGATGACGTCGAGCAACCCGACCATCACGCCGAGCGCCACCGGATACGGGAGGTTGAGGATCGGCCCGAGCACGAGCGACACGACGACAGCCACGAGCGCGACGAGCAGCAGCTGGCCGCGCAGCCACTGGCCGACGACGACGTGGACGCGGCTCGCCACCGCGCGCATCTGGGCCCGGTCACCGGGTTCGACAAAACGGAGGGCCGTGTTGCCGAGCCGGTCGCCGTCGAGCAGCAGGTAGAACGCGACGATGATCGTGAGGACGACGTCGAGCGCGCCGCGGAGCAGACCCTCGGCGGCACGCAGCGCCCCCTCCGGCGTCTGGAGGAATGACGACACGGCCGCCTGGACGCGCGCCGCGATCTCCTCGACGGTGAACGTCAGGTCCCCGATCGTGATGCTGTCCGAGCCGAGCAGCTGGCGGAGGGCCGTCGTGAGCGCGTTCGGGCCACTGTCGATCAGAAGCGCGATCTCCCGGGACAGTGGCGCGGAGAACGCCAGGACGACGAGGCCGACGATCAGCAACGCGGTGCCGTAGCCCGCGACGACGATCAGCAGCCGCGACCTGCCGGTCCGCGCCTGCGCGGCATCGATGTACGGCGAGAAGGCGTACGCGATCAGGGCCCCGACGACGAACGGGAGGATGACCGGCCTGGCGAACCAGAAGATCGCGACGAGGAACAGCGCGAGCGCGATGACGCGGCGCTCGGGGACCTGGAATCGGGGATCGATCGCGCGCGGCCCCTCGGCCAACGGCTCGCTCACCCCGACAGCCTACTCGCTGCGTGGCTCCGGGCTGGAGCTCGATCTTGCTGTCGCGCGCGGAACGTCACCGTCGCTGGCCGTCGCCGACGCCTCGTCGCGGGCCAGCAGCGCGGCGAGCCAGCGGGTCCGCTCGTTGTGGTCGAGAACCAGGACGAGGAGGACCGTGATCGGCATCGAGAGCAGCGCCCCGACCGGCCCGATGAGCCAGACCCAGAAGAAGAACATCACGAACACGACCCAGGTCGACAGCGACAGCGCCCGACCGGTGAGCGTCGGCTCGAGGACGTTCTCGGCGATCAGATTGAGTGCGGTGGTCCCGACCACCACCGTCGCGGCCGCCAGTGGTCCGGACTCCGCGAGGGCGAGGATCGTCGGCGGGATCATCGCGAGGAAGAGCCCCAGGTAGGGCACGAAGCTCAGGAAGAAGGCGCAGATCGCCCACAATCCGGCGTCGTCGACGCCGAGGACGAGCAGCAGCACGAACAGGCCGGCAGCCGTCACGGCGTTGACCCTGATGCGGACCGCGAAGTAGGTGACGGCGCTGCGGGCGATTGCCGGCGCCTCGCGGAACACGGGGTTCTCGCTGCCGATCCCGCCCGTCACCAGGCGCGACAGCCGCTGCCCGTCGAGCAGCAGGAGCGCTGCGACGATCAACGCGAACACGAACGTCTGGCCGACCTCGAGGACGATCCCGGCGATCGTCCGGAGCACGCTGGCAAGAACCTCGGCCGGGAGGACTTCGCGAAGGAGCGCCATGATCCCGGCCGACGCGAGCGTCTCACCCGCCGCCGGGTACCGCGACTGAAGCTCCGTCGCGTAGGTGGCGAGGCCCTCGGTGAGCGATCGCGCCGATGTCAACGCCAGCAGCAGGAGCCCCCAGCCGACGATCAGCAGCAGCGCGATCGTGAGCGCAAGGGCGAGGACCGCGGACCGGCCGCGATGCTCCAGCCACGTGAACAGCGGCGCGGCGAGGGCGGCGAGGAAGAGGCCGAGACCAAGTGGCCCGAGGACCGGGGCGAGCCAGCCAATGAGGAACAGCCCGAGTCCGACGGTGACCGCGGTGACGAGCATCGCCAGCAGGTTCGTGTTCCCACGGAGCCACGGCGGCACGAGAGGCATGCCGGAGCCGGAGGCCGGATCGCGCGCCGCTGCCGCCTCGTCGCCCCGGCTCGCAGGGCCCTCGAGGCGCGGCTCCATCAGCCGGTCAGCCAGGCGCCGTCGCGGCGTAGGAGCGCAGCTCCACCGCCGTCGGCAGTATCGGCCGGCCGCGTCGGACGACCTTCAGCAGGATCCACGACAGCGGGATCGGCAGGAACCAGACGTACAACCGGAACAGGAAGACCCCCGCGGTGATCTGGGCGTTCCACTCGGGGCCGGCGAGAGCCGTCAGGCCGCCGATGTAGAGCAGCTCCGGGACGCCCGCGCCGCCCGGCGCGATCGGGATGATCGTGATCACGCTGACGAGAGCGAAGATCGCGATGACGTCGCCGGGGGTGAGAACGTCGCCCGGCACGCCTGTGAGCCGCAGGGCCACGATGAAGCAGATCATCCACGGGATCTGGGCAGCGATCGTGACGATCAGCGCGAGGAGGCCCCTGCGATGGACGATCTCGCCGAGGCTGTTCCGGAAGCGGTAGATGGAGTCGCGGACGTCGGGCTGCTCGCTCCGCCGGAGCCTGGCGAGCAGCCAGGAGGCCATCCGCTGGATCGTCTGTGCGACCCACTCCGCGGTCCGGTCCGACTGGACGACCGCGATCATCACCCCGGTCGCGACGAAGAAGATCACGATGCTGATCACGGTGATGATGGCGACTGCGTTGCCGTGGGTCCCCAGGCCGCCTGTCGGGAGGAGGACGACGAGCGCGACGAGCGGCATCGCGAAGCGGGCGAGCGTGTTGATGATCCCGTAGAGGGCGACGCTCGATGTCGCATCCTCGACGGAGTGGCCCCAGCCGCGGATCACGACCCAGACCACGCCGAGGTTCCACGGGCCGAACGGCAGGCTCGGGCCCATGCCGGACAGGATCAGGTAGGCGCCCATCCCCCGGAGCGGCGAGAGGCCATCGAGCAGCACGGTGAAGAGCTGCCCGCAGCAGAACCACGCGCCGATCCCGATCAGCGTGATCAGCAGGACTTGCGGCGGCGTCAGCGCCGCCAGCGCCGAGATGACCTCGCGGTAGTCGACGAACCGGGGCAGGATGACGCCGAAGACAAGAAGGAGGACGCTGACCATGAGCCCGGAGCGGAGGATGGCCGTGCGCCTGCTCGGCATCGCCGAACCCGCCGCCGAGCCGTCGTCGCCGCCTATCGGCGGCGTGCTCGGATGGTCCCTGCCGGCCTCCGTCTCGGACGCGCTGTCGCCTTCCATGGGCCCCACTCATCGGCTGGTGCTCTGTCGCCCGACAGCGTAGCGACTTCGGCAGGACGCAACGAGGGTGCCGACGACCCGCGCCGTCCGCGGGCCGGCACGTGCGCAGGAGCGGCCGCGCGACGGCTACGCTTCGCGGGTCATGATCCGTCGCATCCTTCTCGGCGGGGCCGGCATCGCTGCCATCCTCCTCCTCCGCCGGGGCGCCCGTCGGCGTCGTGACGATCGGGCTCCAGCCGTCGCGCCAGAGACCGCCCGCTCGCATGTAGACGCCGTTCTCGGCCGGCGCCCGGCGCGGCGCGACCTGACGATGTCGTTCGCGCCGGCGACCGCCACGCGATGGGAGCTGCTCATCGATGGGCCCGCGATCTTCCCGAGCCTGCTCGCCGACATCGAGGCCGCGGCATCGGACGTGCACATCCTGATCTTCGGCTTCAAGGCCGGCGAGATCGGCAACCGATTCCGGGACCTTCTCGTGCGGAAGGTCGGCGAGGGCGTCGCCGTCCGCATCAACACCGAGGCGTCATATAGCCAGCCCGGCCGCGCATCCAAGGCCTTCTACGACTCGATGCTCGAGGGCGGAGTGCAGGTCGTCGCGAACCAGGGCGCATTCCTCGACCTCGACGGGCTGCTGGGCCAGCGGCATGTCGACTGGCGTTTCGACGACCTCGGCCACTTCGACCATCGTAAGGTCGTGATCATCGACGGCCGGACCGCCTACGTCGGCGGGCCCGGGATCGAGGACCACTACTACGACGATCGGTTCCACGACGTGATGCTCCGCCTCGAGGGCCCCGTCGTTGCCCAGCTGCAGGCAGTGTTCCTCCTGTCCTGGCACCTCCAGGGCGGGCCGCTGCCCGCGACGGCTGCGGAGCTCGACCGGTTCTTTCCCGAACCCGCAGCAGCCGACGAGGGCGGTGTTCCCGTCGAGATCCTGCTCAACAATCCGGGCGAAGGCCACCTGCCGATCCGGACGGCGTTCCGGACGGCGGTCGCCGACGCTCAGGAAAGGCTCTACGTGATCAACCCCTACCTGGCCGACCGGCCGGTCCTCCGAGGGCTCGTCGAGGCAGCCCGGCGCGGGGTCGACGTCCGGGTCATCGTGCCCGCGGATCCACGCTCGCTCCCGGCGAGCGCGGCCGTTCGTCACTGGTTCCAGGCGCTCCACGATGCCGGCGCCGACGTCCGCGAGCACCCCCAGATGGCCCACGCGAAGGTCGTCCTTGCGGACGACACCGTGCTCGTCGGCACGGCCAACCTCGACGCGCTGAGCCTCCGCCAGAACTGGGAGGTGCAGCTCCGGATCGCGGACAAGCGCGTCGCCGACCTTGTCGCTCGCGACCTCTTCGACCACGACGTCGCGGTTTCGGCGCCCGCCCGGATGCCGAGCGGCCGCCGGGCCCGGCTCGTCAACGCGTTCTGGTCGCGGATGTCGCCGGTGCTGTGAGGCGGCGGGTCAGCGTAGGAAGTAGCGCCGGCTGAGCGGCACGTCCGCGACCGGCGGAACGGCCAGCGGCCGGCCGGCCAGCGTGACCCGGCCGTCGACCGGATCGATGTTGATCGGCGTCGTCGCCCGGTTCGCGTGAAGTTCCGACCGGGCGATGCCGCGAGTCGGCCCGATCTCCACGACCCCGCGTCCCGCGCCGGCGCGTCGTCGGACACGCCGCGAGGCCCCGGGCGCGACGAACGTGACGCCCAGGCCGCGGGCCGCCGTCGCGGTGCCACCCCAATCCGCCCGGTAGCGGGTCGGCTCCGCGCGCTCGACGCTCGCA
>JBJMMH010000078.1:0-3972 GCA_045804885.1 Chloroflexota bacterium
CTTGCCGATGATCACGTTTTCCTTGAGCCCGATCAGGTGGTCCTTGGCGCCGTTGATGGCGGCCTCGGTCAGCACCCGGGTCGTCTCCTGGAAGGACGCCGCGGCGAGGAACGATGATGTATTGAGGGACGCCTTCGTCACGCCGAGCAACACGGTCTGGGCGGTGGCGGGCTCGCCGCCTTCCGAGAGCACCCGGTTGTTCGCCTCCTCGAAGTCGAGCCGATCGATCAGCTCGGTCGGCAGGAGGTCGACGTCGCCCGGCTGGTCGATGCGGACCTTGCGGAGCATCTGCCGGACGATGATCTCGATGTGCTTGTCGTTGATCGTCACGCCCTGGCTGCGGTAGACCTTCTGGACTTCCTTGACCAGGTAGCGCTGGACGGCGTCCTTGCCGCGGGTGTCGAGGTACTCCTGCGGGTTGATCGGGCCGTCGGTGATCGCGTCGCCGGCCCGGATCTCCTCGCCGTTCTCGACCAGGATCTTGGCGTTGTGCGGGATCGTGTACTCGCGCTCGACGACGTCCTCGGCGCGGAGGACGAGACCTTCGGGACCCTTGACGAGGAAGCCGCGAACAGGGGCCACGACGTCGGTGGAGGTGTCTCGCTCCTTGTCCTTGGGATTGGCGCCCTTCTCGCGGGCGATGACCTGGTTGGCCTCGACGAGGTCGCCCGGCGCCGCGAGCATCTCGATGCCCTTGGCGACCGTAAGCGACGTGTCGTAGACCTCCGTGCTCGTCACCTTGACCTTGGTCCCGGAGTCGCTGCGGAGGATCTCGGCGACGCCGTCGATATGGCTGATCTCGGCCTTGCCCTTGGGGACGCGAGCCTCGAACAGCTCCTCGACGCGCGGCAGGCCGGCGGTGATGTCGAGCCCGGCGACACCGCCGGTGTGGAACGTTCGCATCGTGAGCTGGGTGCCAGGCTCGCCGATGGACTGGGCGGCGATGATGCCGACCGCCTCGCCGGCGGCGACCATCTCGCCGGTCGCGAGGTTGCGGCCGTAGCACGCCCGGCAGACGCCGTAGCGGGCCTCGCATGCCAGCGGTGACCGGACCAGGACCTCGTCGATCCCGGCGCTGTCGATGCGCTCGGCAATGTCCTCGTTGATCTCCTGGTTGCGGTCGACGATCAGCGGGCCAGTCTCGCCCTTCTTGACCTTGACCGTCGGATCCGGGAGCGGCGCGGCGGCCAGGCGGCCGACGAGCCGACGACGGAACTCCTTGGCGTCGCTGGAGTCCTCGCGGGTGATCCAGCTGCCCTCCTCGGTGCCGCAGTCGTCGTCACGGGTGATGACGTCCTGGGCGACGTCGACGAGCCGCCGGGTCAGGTAGCCCGAGTCGGCGGTCCGGAGGGCCGTGTCCGCGAGGCCCTTGCGGGCGCCGTGGGTCGAGATGAAGTACTCGAGGACCGACATCCCCTCGCGGAAGTTGCTCCGCACCGGGACGTCGATGATCCGGCCCGACGGGTCCGCCATCAGCCCGCGCATCGCGCCGAGCTGGCCGATGTTGCCCTTGTTACCGCGGGCGCCAGACGCGGTCATCATCGTGACCGGCCCGTCCGCCTTGAGCGACTTCATCATGTCGTCGGACAGCCTGCTCGTGGTCTGCTGCCAGACGTCGACGACCTGCTCGTAGCGCTCGTCCTCGGTGATGAGGCCGCGCTGGAACTGTCGGTCGATCTGGGCGACGTTGTCGTCCGCCGCCTTCAGTCGCTCCGTCTTGTCCTTCGGGACCTCGATGTCGAAGAGGCCGATCGTCATCCCGCCGCGGGTCGCGAAGTCGAACCCGACACTCTTGATGCCGTCCGCGAGATGCGCGGTCTCCTCGGCGCCGAGCATCCGGTAGCACTCGTCGATGAGCTCCTTGAGCTCGCTCCGGACCATGACTTTGTCGGAGTAGCGGAGCGGGTCCGGCAGGATCTGGTTGAAGAGGATCCGGCCGACCGTCGTCCGGCGACGCTCCGTCTTGAGCTCGCCCGCCTCGGCGTCCCACGTCCGGACCTCGGCATCGACGGGCTCGTGGAGCGTGAGGCCGGTCTTCTCCTTGAGCTGATAGGCGAGGATCGCCTCGTCCTCGGAGGAGAAGATTCGGATCCGCTTCGGCGGCTTGCCGAGCGGGTCCATCGTCAGGTAGTAGCAGCCGAGGACCATGTCCTGCGTCGGCGCGATGACCGGGCTGCCATCGGCCGGCGACAGGAGGTTCGCGGTCGAGAGCATCATCGTCCGCGCCTCTTCCTGGGCGGCCGAGCTGAGCGGCACGTGGACCGCCATCTGGTCGCCGTCGAAGTCCGCGTTGAACGCGGTGCAGACGAGCGGGTGGATCTGGATCGCAGAGCCCTCGACGAGGACCGGCATGAACGCCTGGATCCCGAGCCGGTGGAGCGTCGGGGCGCGGTTCAGCAGGACCGGGTGATCCTTGATGACCTCCTCGAGGACGTCCCACACCTCCGGTCGGACGCGCTCGACGATGCGCTTCGCGCTCTTGATGTTATGGGCGAAGCCCTTCTCGACGAGCTGCCGCATGACGAACGGCTTGAACAGCTCGAGGGCCATCTTCTTGGGCAGGCCGCACTGGTGGAGCTTGAGCTCCGGGCCGACGACGATGACCGACCGGCCGGAGTAGTCGACGCGCTTGCCGAGCAGGTTCTGACGGAACCGGCCCTGCTTGCCCTTGAGCATGTCCGAGAGGCTCTTGAGGCGGTGGTTGCCGGTGCCCGCGATCGCCCGGCCGCGACGGCCGTTGTCGATCAGCGCGTCGCACGCCTCCTGGAGCATCCGCTTCTCATTGCGGATGATGATCTCGGGCGCACCGAGCTCGAGGAGCCGCTTGAGGCGGTTGTTGCGGTTGATGACGCGGCGGTACAGGTCGTTCAGGTCGGACGTCGCGAAGCGGCCGCCGTCGAGCTGGACCATCGGCCGGAGGTCCGGGGGGATCACCGGCAGGACCGACAGGATCATCCAGTCCGGGCGGGTGCCGGACCGGCGGAACGCCTCGATGAGGCGGAGGCGCTTGATCGCCTTCTTGCGGCGCTGCCCGGAGCTGGTCCGGACCTCGACATGGAGGGACCGCGAGAGCTCCTCGAGGTCCATCCGGCTGATGATCTCGCGGATCGCCTCCGCGCCCATCCCGGCGCTGAAGATGCGGCCTGTCTTGGCCCCCGTCCCGAAGCGCTCCTCGAGCGAGCGAAGCTCGGTCTCACCGAGCGTCTGCATCGCCTTGAGCGCCTCGATGTCGTCGCGCTGCTTGCGGATGTCCTCCTTCAGGCCCTGGGCCTGACCGGCGAGCTCCTCCTTCTCATGGCGGAGGGTCTCGTCGATGCCGGCCTGGAGGTCCGCGACCTTCTGGTCGACCGCGCGCTCCTCGTCCTTCTCGCGCTGCTGGAGCTCCGCGTTCACCCGCTCCGTCTCGGCCGACACGATCTTGCGGAGGGCGGCCGTGGCCTCCTTGCCGCCCTTGCCACCGGCCGCGACGACGACCTCGCCCGTCGGGGCGAACACGATCGAGTCGTCGGCGGTGCCCTTCAGCTCCGCGAGACGAGCCTCGACCTCCTGGGCGGCCGTGACGATCTCCTCGGTCCGAGCGGTCCGCTGGGCCTCGAGGTCAGCCTTCGTGGCGGCCAGCTCGGCGTTGAGCTCGTCCTTCTTGCGGTTGACCTCGCCGCGCAGCTCGTCCTCGAGCTCCGTCAGGCGCTCGCCGGCCTTGCCGCCACGACCCTCGGACTCGTCCTCGAGGGCGAGGAGGGTCCGCTTGCGGGCCTCGTCGTCGACATGGGTGACGATGTACAGGGCGAAGTACAGGATGCGCTCGAGGTTGCGCGGGCTGATGTCGAGGAGAATGCCAAGCCGCGACGGCGTGCCCTTGAAGTACCAGATGTGGCTGACGGGGCTGGCCAGCTGGATGTGGCCCATGCGCTCACGGCGGACCTTCGAGCGGGTGACCTCGACGCCGCACTTGTCGCAGATGATGCCCTTGTA
>JBJMMH010000079.1:0-4911 GCA_045804885.1 Chloroflexota bacterium
GACGCCGACCAGGCCGTCGGCGCCGGGCGCGGTCGCGACCACCCCGAAGAGCGACGGGTGCTGGGCGAGGAGCGCCGGGTACATGTCGACGTGGTAGTGCGTCGTGATCGACATCGACGTCGTCTGCGCCTCGGTCCGCATGAGCGCGTCGATCGCCGGCCCGTCGGACGGCTCGAGCGGACGGAGGAGGAACTGGGTCGCGGCGACGGGCGGGCCCGGAGGTTCGTCGATCACGCCTCGATCTAGATGGCCCGCCCGCCGGGAGCCAGGATCAGGTGACGCACTGGGTGAGGTAGATCCCGATATTCGTCAGGCCCTTGCAGGCCGGCCCCTTGAACTGGGCCACGAGCGGAATCTCGCCGTCCGGCCCGACGCCGAACCACGTGCTCGCGTCGGCGACCCCGTCGCCGGTGAGGTCGAAGGCGATGATGCCCCGGAAGCCCTCGCCCGTATTCGGATCGATCAGACCTCGCTCGACTCGGGCGAGGACACCCTCCGTCGCGAAGATGATGTCGCCGTTCACGCCGACGACGATCTGGGCGCCGGCCGCCGGAGTGCTCTTGCTGGCGTTCGTGCACTCATGAGCCAGGGCGGACGTTGAGAAGATCAAAGCGGCCAGGACGCCTCCGATGGCCGCCAGCATTCGCCTGTTCATTCCGGTCCCTCCAAGGTCTGGGCGTTCCGACTTCGTCACGGTTCGACGAGGCCACCTCTCCCCCCGGAGCGCGAGCTGACGGCCAGAGCCTAGACCTGCGGCGTCTCCACAACGTCCGTGAACTCGGCGCGAGCGATCTCAATGCCCGCCGCTCGCACCCTCGGCGGCTGCAGCCGTCGTAACGTCGTCTCACGGCTCATGTGGTCGTCGACCCTCCGGCTTCGACGACCTCGACGATCCGCTCGCAGTCGAGCGCCGCGGTCGTCACCGCTTCACGAAGAGCGTCCGGCGAGGCCGCCTCGAACAGGTGGAGAAGCGTCTCGTCGCCGGGCACGATCGTCGTCCGAACGTACGTGATCCCCGCCCCGAGCTGTGCGACCAGGGACGCCCGTGCCCGTTGGTCGGCGACCTTGGCGTCCACCCCGTACGATTCGACGATGAACATCGGCATCGTGCGGCCTCGTCCGCGCAACGCTGAACGGCGCTACTGCTCGAACGGCCCGTCGAGACGGCAGTCCATGCCGTGCTTCTCGCCGAAATGGGCCACCGCGTCCTCCTTGCCGCCCTGCTCGATCGCGTGCGCGTCGACGGACTCGTACGAGACTCCGTCGCACACGACGGTGTAGTAGGCGTCGGTCCGCGCCGATGCTGCGGGTGCAGCAGCCAGCGAAACGAGCAACGCCCCAACCACGAACGACAGTCGCTTCATGTCACGTCCTCCACGCGCTACTGCGCGTCATGCCTCGCCGCAGAAGTAGCCCTGGACCGCTCCGGCCGTCGCGTTGTAGCGATCGGTCGCGGTGTCCTTGCCACCCGGATCCTTCTCCGGCTGGATCGCCCGGGCGTCGACCCGCTTCGCGAGGACGTCGTCCTCGACGCCGCCTTCGGCCGACGCGTCGCGCGGGGTGATCGATCCGGCACCGGTTCCGTCGCTGTTCGTCGCGTCCGAGTCGCACCAGACGTCGACGTACGCATCCGTCCGGTTCGTCGTCGTCGGCACGCTGGCCGATACGGGCGCGACGGCGAGCAGAGACGCGACGAGCGCGGCGCCGGGCACGAGCAGAGTGAGCCTTCTCATCGGCGAGCTCCTTCGTCAGGAGGCCGCCCGACCGATGGACCACGGCCGGGGACGACCCTGGGCGACGATCCCACCCACTCCGGTTCGCCCGTAACGTGGAAACCCCCGGACTTTGATCAGCCCGGGTCGCCGGCCTTCCGGGCGAGCTCCGTCCGCGATCGGACGTCGAGCTTCCGATAGATCTGGGTCAGGGCCGACTCGACGGTGCGCTCCGCCACGACGAGCGCCGCCGCGACCTCCCTGTTCGTCTTCCCGTCGGCAACGAGTTGGGCAATCTGCCGCTCGGTTGGTGTCAGCTCGCCGTCCGCCGGCGCCCGGCCACCGATGCGGCCCAGCTCAGCCTCCGCTCGCTCGATCCACAGCCTGGCCCGCACGTCGGTGAAGAGCGTCATCGCGCGCTCCAGCGCTGCCCGCGCGAGGCGGCGCCGCTTGGCCCGCCGATGGGCATGCCCGAGCACCAGCCACGAACGACCGACCTCGAACGGCTGGGACGCCCGCTCGAGTTCCGAGATCGAGAGCTCGGCCGCGCGGGTAGCGTCATCGAACTCCCCGGCGGCGGCCGCGATCAGCGCTCGGCCCCGCGCAGCCGTCCCTGTCGCCCACGGCCGATCACGACGTAAAGCCGAGGTCTCCAGGCGATCGACGATCCGCTCGGCCTCCTCCATCCTGCCGAGCGCCACGTACGTTTCGACGAGATCCGGGAGGCACGGGTTGATCGCCAACTCGAGGGAGCCGAGCCGGTCGACCCAGGTGGCTGCTGCCTCGAGGTGCTCGCGAGCGTGCTCGTAATCGGACAGCGACACCTCGAGGAACCCGAGGACCGCGTGGTTGAGCGCGCCATTGAAGCGGTCGTCGTTGGCGTCTGCGAGCCGCACCCCGGTCGTTGCCATGTCTCGGGCATCGGCTTCGTGCCCCAGCATCGCCGCCGGCCACGCCTGGTTGAACAGGACGACATGGCTCTGGGTCGCCGCTTGCCCCGACTCCTGGATGATGTCCATGGATTCGGCGGCGTACCCGACGGCGAGCTCCGGACGCCCCGCGCGGCACTCCAGTTCAGCGAGGTAGCACAGGACCTCCTGGCGGAGCGCGTACATCGCGTGCTGTTCGTAGATCGCCAGCTCCTGCTGGAAGAGGTCCCGCGCCTGCGCCAGCCGCCCGGACCACATGAGCTCGAGGCCGTAAATCGACCGCGGGGTCGTGTAGACGGAGCTCTCCGTCCAGGACGACTCCTCCATTGAGAGGTCTTGAAGGCCCAGCGCCCTGGCGGCCAGCGCCGGGGCCGAACGACCCTCCAGGTACTGGATGAACGCCAGCGTCGCCAGCGCGTCGGAGCGGACCGCCGGGTCGTCCAGGCGCGGCTCCAGCGCGGCGGCCGCTCGGGCGTGTCGGGAAGCCTCTCCTAGATCGCCGAGATAGAAGGCCACCCAGGTCAGCGTGATGAGGCTGCCAGCGACTGCCGTGGGGTCGTCGCCCGCCTCGGCGAGGGCTTGCTCCGACGGCGTTCGGACGCCATTGATCAGGTTCATCCAGCTCGTTGACGCCAAGCGATTGAGCATCTCGGCGCGCTCGGGCCCAGGCGGCGATTCCGCGATCGTTTCGCCAAGCACGCGGCGGGCGCGGGCGGCGTCCGCGGCGTCGAAGTGGTACTCGGCCGTGGCCAGCCGGCGCCGACGAAGGTCGGCTGCGTCGGCCTCCGGTGTCGTCGCGCAGGCGAGCTCCGCGAGCTCCGCGGCGGCGTCCGGAGCCCCACGAGCCCGGGCATGCCGGGCGGCCTCCTCGAGCGCGAGCGCGACGTCGCGTTCGGGTTCCTGCGTTCCCAGGGCGAGGTGGCGTGCGCGCTCTTCCGGGTCGGTCATGACCGACGCCAGCAGGCGATGCATCTCTCGCCGTTCCGGGTCCGTGGCGTTGACGTAGACGGTGGACGCGAGCAGCGGATGGGTGAACCTGACGAGCCCGCTGGCCCGTTCGATCACGCCTGCCTCCTCAGCTCTGGCGAGGCCCGCCACCGAGTCGTCATCAGAGCCGGCGATCCCGGCCACCAGTTCCCATGTGGGCTGCGACGTGGCGGCGATCGCCAGGAGCGGCGGGCGTGCGGCCGCCGGCAGCTGGGCCAGGCGAGCGGAGAGCACGCGCTGGAGATCGTCGGGAACGGCCCACGGTTCGCCGGGACGGCCGACGGCTTGCTGTGGTGTCGCTGTCCGGGCGACCTCGAGCGCGAACAGTGGATTGCCGTTGGAGACCTGGTGGAGGCGGACGACGAACGGCCGCGAAAGCGTGGGGTTCGCCCGCTCCCGCAGGATGCGACCCAGTGCTCCGATCGTCAGCGGCCCGACGGTCACGCGCGCGCAATCGGCAACTGCGCGGTCCGTTCCGATCGGATCCTCTGGCGCGCCCGGGCCGAGGCGCAGCGATTCGAGAACGCCGATCGCCTCGCCGGTGAGCCGCCTGACGACGAACGAGATGACTCGGGCCGATGGCCGATCCAGCCACTGGACGTCGTCGATGCCGATGACGACCGGTTGGCTCGTTGCGAGCGCTCGCAGCACCTGGCCGACGGCGAGCGACACAGCCCGAGGATCGGGGGCGCCACCCACCTCGCCGGCGCGCAGCAGCGCCTGGTCCAGCGCGTGGCGGAGCGGAGGCGAAAGCTCATCGAACGCGGCGTCAGGGACGGTTTCCAGCAGGTCGCCGAGAGCCGCATAGGACATCCGCGCGTCCGATTCGGCGGCTCGGGTCACCAGCACGACGTGCCCTCGCCGCCGCGCCTCGTCGACTCCGGCGAGCCACAGGGTCGTCTTGCCGATGCCCGCAGGTCCTGTCAGGACGAGCGCGCAGGGACCAGATGGCACCCGGTCGAGGAACGAGGAGATCGCGGCGAGCTCCGTTTCGCGACCGATGATCGGCGAGGCTGCTGTGGTCACTGGCGCCAGTCCTGGATCTTCAACACTTGATTGGGTACCGGACCATCATCCGAGCGCCCGCACCAGACTCATCGCGCTGGTTCAAGTCCAGCTGCCAACGCTATTCGGCCCGCAGGACCCTCTTAAGTGCGCCCGGGATCTTAGCTCCCAATCCGATCGCGCGATCCCATGTCGCTTGACCGCGGCGGGAGGCTCGGCGCGTGTCGAGCCTCCCGTGATGCCATGCCGGTGCTCAGTCGAACACCGAGCAGTCGACC
>JBJMMH010000080.1:0-3782 GCA_045804885.1 Chloroflexota bacterium
TCGAGCGCCCTCACGCGTTTGCCCTTGAGCCCCTCGGGGACGTCGCCGGCGACGATGCGCTGCGCCAAGCCCACGACGATCGCGGTCTTGCCCGTGCCGGGCTCGCCGATCAGGACGGGGTTGTTCTTCGTGCGGCGCGAGAGCACCTGGATGACGCGCCGGATCTCCTCGTCGCGGCCGATGACCGGGTCGAGCTTGCCGGCGCGCGCCTCCGCGGTGAGGTCGCGGCCGTACCGCTCGAGCGCGGCGTACGTCGACTCAGGGTTCTGCGACGTCACCCGTTGGCCGCCGCGAACGCTCTGGAGCGCGTTCAGGATCGCCTCCCGGGTCGCCCCGTGGCGATCGAGGAGCTGGCGGGCCTCGCCACCGACCTCCGCGACGGCAAGCAGGAGGTGCTCCGTGGAGACGTATTCGTCCCCGAGACGCCTCGCCTCCTGCTCCGCGAGCTCGAGTGCCCGCTTCGTCCGGGGATCCAGGCCGAGCTGGCCGCCCTGGATCCTGGCCCGCTTGCTGAGGAGCGCTGCGAGCTCGCCGCGGAAGTCATTGAGGTCGACGCCGATCCGCCGGAGCGTCTCGGCCGGGATGCCGTCGTCCGGCTCGACGAGGGCATGGAGGACGTGCTCAGCGTCCAGGACCGGGCTCTGCAGCTCCTCCGCGGCGCGCTGGGCGGCGAGGATCGCCTCCTGGGCCTTCTCCGTGTATCGGTCGAGTTTCATGTGAGTTCTCCGGGTGTCGCGGGGTCGCGTGGTGCTGGTGTCGTTCCGATGGCGAGGCGGATCAGCGTGGGTCGGGCTGGTCGACCGCTTCCACGAAGCGCCGGGCCGACGCCTCGGCCTCCGGTGTCAGGTCGGTCGGCAGGACGACCCGGACGCGGGCGAGGATGTCGCCCTTGCCCTCGCCTCGGAGATGGGGCATGCCCTGGCCCTTCAACCGGAAGATGCGGCCGTTCTGGGTTCCGGCTGGGACGCGCAGCAGGACCTTGCCCTTCAGGGTGCTCACGGGCACTTCCGCGCCCAGCAGCGCCTCGCCGAGCGTAATCGGCAGCTCTCGCTCGAGGTCTGCGCCGCGGCGGCTGAAGACCGGATGCGGCCGGACCTTGACGACCACGACGAGGTCGCCACCGCCCGGCCCCTGACCGGTCAGCCTGACGCGAGTGCCGTTGTCCGCGCCCTTCGGGATCGTGATGTCGAGGCGCTTGCCGCCGACCTCGACGCGACGCGTCGTTCCGCGGAACGCTTCCTCGAGGCTGATGTCGGCGACTGCCTCGGCGCTCGCGGCGCGCGGCTGGCGGCGGCTGTCACCGCCGGCCGGGCCTTGCTGACGGGGGGTACCGCCCACGGCAGCGCCGTCGATGCCCATGTCACGCAGGATGTCGTCGAATGACTGTCCGCCGGTCGCGCGCCGGCCCCGGCCCGGGCCAGTGGGTTCGGCGTCCGACGACCCTTCCGAGAAGAACATCCGGAAGAAATCCGAGAATTCGCCCGAGCCGCCAGTCGAGCGGAACTCGTAGCGGACGTTGCCGCTCTGGCCGCTCCGGCCGAACCCGGCAAACGGGTTGTCGCCGGCGGCTGCTCCGCCGGCTCGGCTGTACTCGTCCCAGTTCGCACCGAGCATGTCGTACTTCTTGCGCTTCTCGGGATCCGACAGGACCGCGTGGGCCTCGTTGATCTCCTTGAAGCGCCGCTCGGCCGTCGAGTCGCCCGGCTTGGCGTCGGGATGGTGCTCCCGCGCCAGCCGGCGGAACGCCTTCTTGATCTCGGCCTGGCTCGCGGTGCGAGGAACGCCGAGGGTCTGGTAGTAGTCGTGGTAGTCCATCTGAAACCTCCGGGGCGAGGTGTCGGCCTCGCCCCGCGGGTCGGTTATCGGCCTCGGACGACGATCGGCGGCTGCTCGGCCGGCGGGAACGGCGTCCGGCGGACCCGATCCTCCTTCTCCGGCTCCCTGTCGAGCGGCTTCTCGCCGGTGACGACCTTGGGCGGCTCCGTGACGAGCGCCTTCGGCTTGCGCCGGAGGGCCGCCTCGAGAACCTGGTCCATCGTGTCGACGAGGACGAGCTTCATCGACTTGCGGATCTCGTCGGGGATGTCGCGGAGGTCCTTCTCGTTCTTGCGCGGCAGGATCACCGTCTTGGCCCCGGCCAGATGCGCCGCCAGGATCTTCGACTTCAGCCCGCCGATCGGGAGGACCCGGCCGCGGAGCGTGATCTCGCCGGTCATCGCGACGTCCTTGCGGACGGGGATCCTTGTCAGCGCGCTCACGACGGCGGTCGCCATCGTGATGCCCGCGGACGGCCCGTCCTTGGGGATGCCGCCGGCCGGGACGTGGATGTGGAGCGTGTTCTTCTCGAACATCTCCCGCGAGATGCCCAGCTCGTGGGCGTGGGCGCGCGTCCACGAGAGGCCGGCCCGGGCGGACTCCCGCATGACCTCGCCGAGCTGGCCGGTCAGAATGAAGTCCTCCTTGCCTTCCATCGTCGTGACCTCGATGGCGACGACGTCGCCGCCCACCTCGGTCACCACGAGGCCCGTCGCGGAGCCCGTCTGGTCCTCTTCTTCGAGCTCGCCGTACTCCCAGCGCTGCGGGCCGAGGTAGTCGGTGAGCTTCTTGACGTCGACGACCGTCTTGCGCTTGCGGCCCTCGGCCACCGAGCGCGCGACCTTGCGCATCACGTTCGCGATCTCGCGCTCGAGGTTCCGGACGCCGGCCTCCTTGGTGTACGAGCGGACGAGCTCGGTCATCGCCTCGTCGGTGATCTCGATCGTCTTCTGGGTCAGGCCGTGGTTGGCCATCTGCTTGGGGATCAGGAACCGCTTTCCGATCTCGATCTTCTCCTGCTCGGTGTAGCCGGGCAGCTGGATGATCTCCATCCGGTCGCGGAGCGGCGCCGGGATCGGGTCGAGCAGGTTGCCCGTCGCGATGAACAGGACCTTGCTCAGGTCGAACGGCACCTCGAGGTAGTTGTCCTGGAACGTGTTGTTCTGCTCCGGGTCGAGGACTTCGAGCAGGGCCGACGAGGGGTCGCCCCGGAAGTCCATGCCGATCTTGTCGACCTCGTCGAGCATGAAGACCGGGTTGTTCGAGCCGGCCGTCTTGATCGACTGGATGATCCGCCCGGGAAGCGCGCCGATGTACGTCCGGCGGTGGCCCCGGATCTCCGCCTCGTCGTGGATGCCGCCGAGGCTCATCCGGACGAACTTCCGGCCCATGGCCCGGGCGACGCTCTTGCCGAGCGACGTCTTGCCGACGCCGGGCGGGCCGACGAAGGCGAGGATGGGGCTGCGGATCTGGTCGGCGAGGGAGCGGACGGCGAGGTATTCGAGGATGCGCTCCTTGATCTTCTCGAGGCCGTAGTGGTCCTCGTCGAGGATCTTTGCCGCCTCCTTGATGTCCAGGAGGTCCTCCGTCGAGGTGTTCCACGGCAGCCCGATCAGCCAGTCGACGTAGGTCCGGATGACACCGACCTCCGGGCTGGCCGACGGAATCCGCGACATCCGGTCGACCTCTTTGATCGCCCGGGTCTTGATCTCGTCCGGCATGCCGGCCTGCTCGACCTTCTCGCGAAGCTCGTTGATCTCGGCCTGCTGCGGGTCGTCCTCGCCCAGCTCGCGCTGGATGGCCTTCAGCTGCTCGCGGAGGATGTACTCCCGCTGGGTCTTGTCCATCTCGGACTTGACCTCGCTCTGGATCTTCCCCTTGAGCTCGTGGACCTCGACCTGCCGGGCGAGGAACTGCGAGACAAGCTTGAGCCGCGCGACGACGTCGACGGTCTCCAGGAGCTCCTG
>JBJMMH010000081.1:0-4023 GCA_045804885.1 Chloroflexota bacterium
CTGGAGCGGCGGGTCCCTCTGCCCTCGCGCTGGATCCGCGGCTTCCTCGAGGTCCAGGCGATCATGGCCGAACTCGAACCGACAGCCGCGGTCGACGGGGCCGCGGCGCGTGCGTTCCTGCGGTCGATCCCCAAGTCGCCGCCTCGCTCTCGGGTCTGGGTCACGGAAGCGGGACGCGGACTCCGCCTCGCCCACCACGAGCCCGGCCGGGGCTCGAGGCCGGTTGCCGGTGTGGCGCGGCTGCGACTGTTCGACCGCGCGGCTCGACACGCGACGGGCCTCCGCCTATACGCCGTCCCCGGGGAGGGAAGCACGGGCTGGCAGCTGGACGTCCCGGGGGGCCGCCTGATGCTCGTCCTCAGCCCGGAGGTCTGGCGGGGGTTCTCGGGAGAGGGCCGGGCGCTGCATCGGCTGGCGTCGTCCGCCCGTCCGGCGAGCGTCGCCGCGGTCCGGGGAGCGCTCGGTTGGGAACCGCGACTGAGCGTCGAGGAGCTCGCGGCCACGACGGGCCGCACGAGCGGCGAGGTCGAGGCCGCGCTCGCCTCGCTCGCGCGATCCGGGATCGTCGGTTTCGACCTTGCGGAGGGCGGGTTCTTCCGGCGCGAGCTGCCCTTCGACGTCGACGGCGGCGACCGGCTTCAGCCGAGACTCAGGGATGCCCGCCTCCTCGTCGAGGCCGGCGCTGTCCGTGTCGACGCAACGACGGCCGCCGTGGAGGCGTGGGTGGGCGGACCCGACGGCATCGAGTACCGGGTTCGATCCTCGGACCGCGGCTGGACCTGCACGTGCCCGTGGTACGGCCGGCATCGCGGCGATCGCGGTCCATGCAAGCACGTCCTCGCCGTGCAACTGCAGGCGGCAGACGAGGGCGAGTGACCGCGGCCGACGACCTTCGCCAGGCAGTCGGCGCGCGGGATGAGGCCGCGATCCGGGCGATCCTGAGCCCCTTGACCGAGGCGGAGCGAGCGGACCTGATGCCGATTGCCCGCGAACTAGTCAAGACGACGATCGCCCGGGGTCTCGATGCCGTCGGCGACCTCGGGCCGACGCTCGTGCTCGCCTACGGCGTGCTTTCCGTCACGGAGATCCGGAAGCTCGGCTGGCGTTCGCGCCACATCCGGACCGACGTCGCAGACGTGCTCGCGAGTCGATCGCGAGAGCGGCTCGGGCCGATCGTCGACCACCTCCTCGCGGACGTCGGTGGCGAGGTGGCCTGGCGGACGGTCCGGCCGCTCGTCCGCGACGGCGTCATCGAGCGGCCGACCACGCCCGCCTACACGATCGCGATGCTGACGATGACGCGGTGGCGCCCGGCGTCGGCGCTGCTCGACGACGACCCGAGCCTGCTCGACGACGAGGTGTGGCGCCTGTTCGAGGTCGAGGGCGGCGGCGAGGATAGCCTCGCGAACTACGAGAAGTTCCACCGCGACACGTGGGGCGACGCGTTCCGGAATCTGGCCGCCACCGACCCGGCGCTCCGTGCCCGCCTCCTGTCCGTGAGCCTCGCGGCACTCGGCCGCGACTTCTCGACGTACCGCGCGGGATGGTTCTCACGCTTCCACGAATCCTTGAAGCCGACCGACGCCGAACGGGCGGAGTGCGCCGACGACTATCTGAGGCTCCTCCGAAGCCGCGTCGGCCCAACCGTTTCCTTCACGGTCGCCGCGTTGCGCCGGCTCGATCGGGCGGGAATGCTGCCGGCCGCGACCCTGCTCGACCGGATCGGGCCGGTCCTGTCCGATGCCGCGGCCGGGACCGCCAAGGCGGGCCTTGATCTTGTGGTCGCCGCGGCGGCGCGGTCGCCGGAACGGCGTCGAGCGGCGGCCCTGATCGCGACGAACGGACTGCGTCACCCATCGGTCGACGTCCAGCGAGCGGCGATCGGCGTCGTCGGCAGCCTCAGCGCGGGGCCGGACGCCGAGCTCGCGGATGTCGTCGGAGGTCTCCTGTCGGACGTCGCCGCGTCGCAAACGCCCGCGGCCGCCGCCCTCGTCGAGCGGCTTGGCGGCGGCGTTCCGTCTGAAGTTGCGCCGAGGGCGATCGTCTCGGGCGTCGGGCAGCCGCGGGTAGCACGCGACGTTCCGAAGAGGCCTACGGATCCCTCACGCGCGCTGGAGCCCCTGGAGTCGTTCGAAGCCCTCGTCGATGTCGCCGTGTCCGCCGTCGAGAGTGGCGAGCCGGCCGACGACCTCGAGCGGGTCCTCGATGCCGTCCGCCGGGTCGGTGACCGGGACTCCGCGGCGTTCGCCCGGCTCACCGCCCCGATCGTCCGGCGAGCCCGGACGCTGCTGAAGCGCTCGGAGAGCGCGCCGTTCACCGGCTTCGATGCCAGGTCAGACGTCGCGGCCGTCCTCCTCGCGTGGGCCGCTGGTGAGAGCGTTGCGTCGGGCGGCGCTCACGGCAGAGTGAACCCCGGCGCCGGCGCGTTCCTGTCGGCGCGGGCCCAGCAGACAGCCGACGACGTCGCCGGTGGCCGCGCGCGGCCGTCCGTCGCTTGCCCGACACATCGCGGCGGCTGGATCGAGCCCGCAGTGCTCGTTGATCGCCTCGGGCGGCACCCGCCGGCGTCGACGCTCGACCTTGTCGCTGGGATCCTCCGCCTCGCGCCCGGCGATCGGTCGCAGGCGCTCAGAGCAGCTCGACGACTCGAAGGTGAGGCCGCCGCCGCAGTCAGGTACGCGCTCGGCGGTGACGAGTCGATCGGGAGGACCGCGCCGTGGTGGGTCGCCGCGGCCAGGGTACGCGCGCCGGGATTCGACGACGTCGCCGTCGCGCGCCGCCACGGCGAGATGGGTCCGGAGGGGGCGAGGGCCGCGACGATGACGCTCCGAATCGGCCGGCCGAGGGGCACGTACGAGCTCCTGGTCCTCGATGTCGAGCCGCCGCCCGTCGACGCGAGCACGATCGACATGCCGACCGCGCTGATGCTCCGCAACCCGTCGGTGATGGCCTGGACGGGCCGGTCCGATGCGGTCATGACGCGCTGGATCGCGACGATCCAGCCCGGCTACCGCGAGGTCAGCGCGGCGATCGGGTCCCTGCTGATCGGGCGCAACCTCGACTGGTGGTCTGCCGAGTGGGCCAACAGGACGTTCCTCGAGCCGTTCCTGGAGCCGTGGGCGGAGCTCGGGCCGCACGCGATCGAACTCGTGGCGATCGCGCTCGGGGCGAAGGAGGCGGGCGAGCGCGGCCTCGCCGCCGATGTCGCGAGGCTGGCGATCGCGGACGGCCGAATGGACGCGGCGAGTCTCGCCCAGGGGTTCGCGCGCGCGGCGTCGCTCGGGCTCGATCGGCCGCAACGGTGGGCCCAGTCGCTTTCAGACGTCGCGGCCGATTCGGATCCCCACGCGAGAATCGTCGCCGAGACGATCGGCCGATCCCTCGGCGCGGTCCGCGGGCGTCCAGCGGGCTCGCTTGTGCCGCTGCTGCGGCTGCTCGACGAGCTGCTCGCCGCGACGGGCGCCGGCGTCGTCGACGACGGCCTCGGCCCGCTGGAGATCCTTGGTTCGTCGGGCGGCCAGGCCGGGCGACTCGCCCGATCGATCCTCGCGAGGGGCGTGACCCAAGTCGGGTAGAGTTTCGGCGCGGGCGGGAGTAGCTCAGTTGGCAGAGCGTCAGCCTTCCAAGCTGAATGTCGCGGGTTCGAGACCCGTCTCCCGCTCCACTTCTCCCATGACGACCCGCGTGGCTAGGTACGCCCGTCCATCGCGATCCGGGCGCCGGTGATCGCCGCGGCCTCGTCGGCGAACGAGGCGATCGACCCGCCGCCCGCATGACCGCCGACGAGGTGGAGCAGGACGTCGATGCCGCCGAGCCGATCGACGACTGCGGCGACGGCGGCCTCAGCCGCAGCCCGGTCGGTGAGGTCGCCGACGCCGGGCGCCCAGCGTTCGTCGGTCAGGCCCGCTTCCGCGGCCGCGGCGCGGAGTCGCTCTTCATTGGTTCCGGCCAGGCCGAGACGGGATCCTGCGTCGGCGAACTGGCGGATGACGGCACGGCCCAGGCCCCCGGTGGCCCCGGTGA
>JBJMMH010000082.1:0-3200 GCA_045804885.1 Chloroflexota bacterium
AGACGCAGGTCGAGGGGATGATCTACGTGCCGAAGGGCGGGGTCGAGCTCAACGGTAACGGTGGGACTCTGATCGTCGACCAGATCATCGCCGACAACTACACCGTCAATGGCGGCGGCGGGACGCTCAAGGTGCTGGCAAACGCGGGCTTCGATTCCATCATCAGCGCGGCCGGTCTGGTCGACTAGGCCGGACACGTCGCGGCCGCGCCGGTAGGCTGGCACGCGTGATCGTCCTTGTCGGGAGCCCGAGCGCCGAGGTCGTCGAGGACGCTTCCGTTGCGGCTGGCGGCGTCGGTGCCCGAATCGCGATCGCGGCCGTTCGAGCCGGGGCACCGATCCAGGTCGTGGGGCGGGTCGGCGAGGATCCCGACGGCGACGGTGTCCTGCTCGACCTCGCTCGGCACGGCGTCGGGCACGTCGCGGTGCTGCGCGACGCCGGGCGGCCGACGAGGCGCGTGGTCGTTCCACCGCTCGGGGACATCCTGGATGATGCCGCCGGCGGTAGCGGCGACACCGCCGCGCACGACGAGCCGACCCTCGACGCCGCCGACCTCGAGCTCGCGCTCAGCTACCTCACGGAATATGCGGTGATCGTCGTCGCGGAGTCGCTCGGCCAGGCGGCGATGCGCGTCGTCGCCGATGCCGCGGCCTGGGGAAGCGCCGCCCTCGTCGTTGTCGGCGTGCCGGACGAGCTGAGCAGCGTGCCCGAGAGCGCGACGGTCTTCGAGCCGCCCGCCGACGGCGACCCCGACGGCGCCTTCGCGACGATGGTCGGTGCCTACGCCGCTGCGCTCGATCGCGGTGAAGACCCGCGCACCGCATTCGACGCCGCGACGGCAGGGGTCGGCTCCACGGCGGCCGACTGAGGGGCTTCAGATCGGGACGACGAGCTCCGGTCCGTCGTTCCGGACGTTGTTGACCAGCGGACTCACCGCCTGGATCGCGAGCTCCGGTTCGTCGTGAGGTTCGAGCATCGCGAGGAGCCTGTCGCGCTCGCTGAAGCGCGGATCGAGCCAGGCGTCCCAGTCGGCTTCGTCGAGGATCACCGGCATCCGGTTGTGAATGGCGGCCATGGCCTCGTTCGGGGCGGACGTGACGATCGTGAACGACCGTCTGACCGTCTCCGTGGCGGGATCGCGCCACCCGTCCCACAGCCCGGCGAGGACCAACGGCTGCCCGTCGGCGCGGCCGATCGCGTACGGCTGCCGGACCTCGCCCTCGCGCCGCCACTCGTAGAAGCACTCCACGGGGACGAGGCAACGCTTCCGCTGGAAGGCATCGCGGAATGCCGGCGCGCCGACGAGCGTCTCGGCCCGCGCGTTGAACATCCGCGAGCCGACCTTGACGTTGTCGGCCCAGTGAGGGATGAGGCCCCAGCGGTAGGCGGTGACGCCGCGTCGGTCGTCGCGCTGGACGACGACGAGCGCCTCGTCGGTCGGGGCGACGTTGAAGCGGGGCCCGGGGTCTTCGACGAGCGGCTCCGCCGAGAAGATCTCGGCGAGCTCGGACGCCGGGCGCTGCTGGCTGAAACGACCGCACATCTCAGGCAAGTCTACGGGTCACTCCTGTATCGTCGGCCGCGTGGAGCCACCCGCCGTCGACGCCAACGAGCTGCGGCTCGTCACCAGCCAGGGACCGCTGAGCCGCGACGAGGCGACCTTGCTCCTCGATCGGGCCGCGGAACGGCTCGAGGCGGGCGACTTCGGGGGCGCGTTCCTGCTCTACCGCCGTGTGATCGGCTTCGATGATCACGAAGTGACCGCCGCCGCATTGCTTGGGGCTGGCCAGGCGCGGTACCGCTTCGACGATGAGGCCGGCGCCGTCGCGTCGTGGGAATCGGTCCTGGAACTGCCCGAGACAACGTCGACGTATGCGGCGTACCGCGAGATCGCGGCGGCGCGCGTCCGGGAGGGCGACCTTCAGGGCGCGATCGGGGCCTACCGCGAGGCCGAGCGCCGGGCACCGCCCGAGGACAAAGCCGAGATCGCGACGCGGCTGGGCTGGCTGGCGAAGGAGACGGGCAACGTTCGCGCATCGCGCCGCTACTTCGCCCGTGGCCGCGGCGCGACGATGCCGATCGTCACCTACTCGATCCTGGCAATCACGACGGTCGTCTCGCTGACCGCGCTGCTGGCCAGCGAGGGGCAGGCGATCTTCGATGCACTTGCACTGGACAAGGTCGGGCTCGTCGAAGGCGAGCTGTGGCGGCTCTGGACGGTAATCCTCGTCCACGGCGGCATTTCGGTCTCGGCGGCGGAGGCCTTCCGCGCGACCCCGGCCGAGGCGCTCACGGGGGGGCTGCTGCACCTGGGCTTCAACATGTACGCGCTCTGGATCGCGGGACCGCTCGTCGAGCAGATCTACGGTTCCGTCCGCATGCTGCTCGTCTACCTCGCGGCCGCCGCGGCCGGATCGGTCGCGTCCTTCGCGTTCAGCACGAGCGCCGACGCGCAGTTCGGCGTCGGCGCTTCCGGGGCGATCTTCGGGCTGTTCGGCATCCTGTTCGTCGCTTCTCGGCTGCATATGCCGGCGCTCGATCGGAGGGGTCGCGCCATCCTCGGACAGATCGGCATGCTGATCGTGATCAACATCATCATCGGCTTCAGTCTCGGCGGCATCGACAATTTCGCCCATCTCGGCGGGCTGGCGGCGGGGCTGCTCCTGGGTGTCGTCTTCATGCCTCAGGCGGCAACGCTCGCGTCGAGCTCGCAGCCCGCGACGGCCGGGCGCGTGCGGCGGGGGTTCCTCGCGACGCCGGCCGCTTCGCTGCTGTCGCTTGGAGTGCTCGGGGTCGGCCTGGCGGCCGGGTTCTACATGGGATTCCAGGCATGGTCGGGTGTCTGACGCCCGACCGCCTCGGTGAGCCGCGATGTTCGCGACGCTGGTCGGGCCGTATCCCGGCGCGACTGAATCGGAGGCGCTCGAAGAGCTGACGGCGGCCGGTCTCGAGCCGGTGTCCGACGGTCGCGGAGCGCTCGACGTCTCGACGGATCCGTCCGCGGCCGAGCGCCTCGTCGACGAGTGGCGACAGGCCGCCCAGGGGGCGGCAGTCGCTGTCAAGCTAGCGCTGCTTGGACCGTACTCCGCGGCTCGCCGGAGCGGTCTCGAGCAGCTCAGGGCGGCCGACGCGGTCGCGGAGGCGGTCGATCGGCTCGCGGCGGCCGGTTGTCCGTTCGTCGAGATCGAGGAGCCCGACGC
>JBJMMH010000083.1:0-15324 GCA_045804885.1 Chloroflexota bacterium
GGGCGCGATCGCGGCGGCCTCGAGCGCCGCATCGACCCGGGACGGTTCGAGCGGCAGCTGTCGGACGAGGACGTTGTGGATCATCTTGCGGCGCTCACGGAACGCGGCCTGGACGAGCCGCCACAGGCGGTCCTCCGCGTCGGGGTCAGGCAGCCGATCGTCGATCGCGTACGGCTCGAGCACGATCACGGCGCTGTCGACCGCGGGAGCCGGCTCGAAGGCCGATGGCCGGACGACGAAGGCGATCCGAACGCGGGCGTGGTACTGGACGAAGACCGAGAGGTAGCTCATCTGCCCGGGCGCCGCGGCAATCCGCTCGGCGACCTCGCGCTGGACCATCAGGACGAGGCGCTCCGGCCGCGGCGTCTCGCCCAGGAGCCGGTGGAGGATCGGGCTCGTGATGTGGTACGGCAGGTTCGCGACGACGTCGTATGGTGGCTCGACGAGCCGGTTCAGCTCTTCGTCGAGCGCGTCGCCCTGGATCAGCCTCAGGCGGCCGCTCTCGATCGCGGCACCGAGCTCGTCGATCAGGAGCGCGGCGAGTCCCCGGTCGATCTCGACGGCGGTGACGTCGGCCCCGGCGTCGAGCAGGCCCCGGGTCAGGAATCCCAATCCCGCCCCGATTTCAAGCACCCGCCGCCCGGGCGCCGGCCCCGCCTCGGCGAGGATCGCCTCGAGGATCTCCGGCTCGACGAGGAAGTTCTGGGACATCGCCGCGCGAGCCCGCAGGCCGGCGGCCTTCAGCGTCCGCCGGACGGCCGCGGCGTCGACCCGCGGCGTCGCGGTCACGGGACCCCGGCCCGGTGCTCGATCTGCGCGCCCGAGTCCGCGCGGGCGAGCGGCAGCGACGGCCGGGCGTCGAGGTCGAGGCCCGCGAGATCGCCTGCGGCCAGCCGTCGGGCAGCGGCTGCGCCGATCATCGCGCCATTGTCGGTGCAGAGTCCCGGCCGGGGCACGATGAGGGGCAGGCCGCGCTCTGCGGCGTCCTCGGCGAGCCGCAGCCGGAGTGGCGTGTTCGCGGCAACGCCGCCACCCAGCACGATCGACTGCGCGCCGACCGCGAGCGCCGCGCGGAGCGTCTTCGTCACGAGGACGTCGACGACCGAGTCCTGGAAGCCCCAGGCGAGCTCCGCCGTGGCCCCTTCCGACAATCGAGCCTCGGGATCGTCGACTCGCAGCCCTTCGTCGATCCTCGCTGCGTCGACCGTCCGGCGGGCCGCGGTCTTGAGCCCGGAGAAGCTGAAGTCGTAGCTGTCGCCAAGCCACGCCCGCGGGAATGCCACGGCGTGGCCGGTCGCCCCCTCGGCGGCACGCTGGATCGACGGCCCGCCCGGGTACGGCAGGCCGAGCAGCCGGCCGACCTTGTCGAAGGCCTCCCCGGCGGCGTCGTCGACCGTCTCGCCGAGCAGGCGGTACGTCAGGTGGTCGCGCATCTCCACGAGGAATGTGTGGCCGCCGCTGACGATGAGTGCGACCAGCGGAAACGCGGGCTCGTCGCGCTCCTCGCCCGGGTCGAGCAGCCAGGCGGCGTAGAGGTGGCCCTCGAGATGGTTGACGGCGACGAGCGGCCGGTCGTGGACGAACGCGAGCGACTTCGCGAAGTTGATGCCGACGAGCAACGACCCCGCGAGGCCCGGCCCGTACGTGACCGCGATCGCGTCGACATCCTTCACAGCCGCGCCGGCGGCGTCGAGCGCCTCGTCCAGGACCGGCACGATCCAGCGGAGGTGAGCCCGCGCCGCGACCTCCGGGACGATCCCGCCCGTGGCCGCGTGGAGCGCTGTCTGGCTCGCGACGACGTTCGAGTGGATCCGCCTGCCGTTCTCGACAAGCGCGACGCCCGTCTCGTCGCACGACGACTCGACCGCCAGCACCAGCGGCCCGCTCACGGGCCCGTCCCGGCATCCGGGGCCCTCTGCGGACCCGGCGCATCCTCGGCGCGCTCGTCCGGTCGGGCAGGCGGCGGGCCCGCGTCGAGTGCGGCACGGAGGCCGGCGAGCCGGTCGCGGAACGCCTGCTCCGAGATCGGCAGGGTCGTCATGATCAGCGCGTCCTCGCCGTCGTCGCTGTAGTAGCGCGGCCGGACGCCGACGGGCCGGAACCCGTACTTTTCGTAGAGCCGGCGGGCCGAGATGTTCGACAGCCTGACCTCGAGCGTCGCCTCACGGGCGTGCTGCGCGATCGCGAGGTCGAGGAACGCCAGCAGCAGCTGCTCGCCGATCCGTTGGCGGCGCCACGCGGGATGGACCGCGAACGTCGTGATGTGAGCCTCGTCGACCATGAGCCACATGCCGCCGTAGGCCACGACGGCGTCCTCGACCCGGGCAACGAGGTACGTCGCCAGCCGGTTCGTCTCGAGCTCGCTGCGGTAGGCGTTCGGCGGCCACGGCGAGCTGAAGCTGGCGAGCTCGATCCGGTGGACCGCGTCGAGGTCGGCCAGGCGCATCGCCTCGATGACGAGCTTCACCGGGGGTCGCGCGACCATGCCACCTCCCCGGTCTGGGCCGCGACGCCGCGCGGCAGGGTGACGTACTCCGGGACGAGCCGGGCCAGGTCGTCGCCGCCGTCCGCCAACCGGTCAGCCCCGAGGCGGACGAGCGCCGCCGCGAACCGCCTCCGAGCGCTCTCCCCGCGGGCGATCGCGTCAAGCGGCGCACGTCCGTCGAGGTCCACGGCGACCAGCTCCTCGCCCTCGCTCAGGGTCGGGGACGGTCCGCCGATGAGCCGCTTCGGAGGCTGGTCGTGTCGCACGAGCACGGTGTCGTTCGGGCCCGCCGGGAGAAGCAGCACGGGAGCCACGTCCGGACGGTCGCGAGTGGCGGCCACGATCAGGGCCTCGCCGGACGACACGCCCGCGATCGGCAGCGACAGGGCGTGGGCGATGCCCTTCGCGGTCGCGATCCCGACGCGCAGGCCGGTGAAGGCGCCGGGGCCGGTCCCCACGACGATGCCGCTCAATTCATCGATACCCACCGAACGTGCGGACAGGAGGTCCCGCACGCGGGTCAGGAGGTCCTCGCCGTGGCGGTGGCCGGCGGGCCACCCGTCCTCGGCCTCGAGATCGCCGTCGACAGAGCCGATCGCGACCACCGCGGTCGACGTCGCAGTGTCGATGGCGAGGAGCCCGCGACCCACGCGCGGCAGCGTCATGCGGCGCCGTCCGCGACGAGATCGGAAATCGCGTTGGGAATCGCGTTAGGGATGGCGTCGAGGTATCGCGAGAGGTCGGGCTGGGCCGCTCGAAACGTGATCCTGCGCGGCGCCGTCCCGGTGCCGTCGATCACGACGTCCAGGCGGCGGGGTGGGAGGAGTTCGCCCATCCGCTCGGGCCACTCGACGAGCGTGACCCCGGCCGCCTGGCGTTCGTCCACGATCCCTCCCGCGACGGCGTCGGCGCCGTCGGCCAGACGGTAGAGATCGACGTGGAAGAGCGGCAGCCGGCCTGCGTACTCGGCCATGAGGATGAAGGTCGGCGAGCTGATCGTGCCGACCACCCCGAGCCCCTCGCCGAACCCCTTCGCGAACTGCGTCTTGCCGGCCCCGAGGTCCCCCCACAGGCAGACGAGGTCGCCGGGCCGCGCGGCGCTCGCGAGCGCGGCGGCGACTCCTCGTGTCGAGGCGGCGTCAATCGTCGTGATGGAGCGTTCGAGGGCGGTCGGCGCGGGCATCGGGTCGAGGGTAGCGGATCGGGCCGGAGCCCTCGATCAGCCGAAACGTTCCAGGTCGGCGAGCGGCACGGCGACCGTGCCGGTGCCTTCGAGGATGACCCAGCCGGCCTCGAGCATCGCCCCGTCGGCGAACCGGCGGATGCCGGCGAGGCCGCCCCAGCGCCCCTCCCCTCCAGCCCGCTCGCCGGCGCGGATGCGGACGAGGTCGGGCGGCGGGGCCGGCAGCTGAACGGACCGGTCGTCGAACACGAGCGCGGGCGGGTCCGTGACGATCGCGACCTCGCGGCCCGCCAGGGCCGTGAAGAGCTCGCCGACGGGGCTCGCGATGCGGCGGCGGGTCGCGCCCTCGAGGACGAGCACCGCGAACGACGGCAGCTTGTGGAGCGATGCCCGCTGGCGGGCCTCCGACCCGAGGAAGTCGCGGCGTTCCTTGCCCGCGAGGCCGCCGACGATCACGCCGCGAAGGCCCATCGCCCGCGCCCGGGTCAGCGCTTCGGCGTCGACGCGCGACCCGATGACGAGGATGCTGCCGGCAAGGCCGATGTCGAGGCTCCCCGGTCGGAGGACGATCCCCGGCCCGGCGCCTTCGCTCGGTTCCGCCCCGAGCGCCAGGACGCCACGGGTCGGCTCCCCGAGCGCCTCGACGCCGCGAATGACGCGGCCCTCGGCGCGCACGCCGATCCCGAGCCCGGGCCGGACCTCGCGGACGAAGCCGCCGATGGGCGTGTCGATCGGCTCGCTGTGCTCCCCGGCGGCCATCCGCCATTGCCCGCCGAGCTCGAACAGCAGCTCGCCGATGGGCCCGCCCGCGCCGCGTCGGAGCTGGATTCCGGACCCCGCGGCCGGCGACCAGCGATCGCCGGGCCGCGCGTCGTCGCCGACCGTGGCGCTGCGGACCTCCATGAGGCGAGCGTCGCGGACGCGATCGACGATCCGGGAACCTGGCACGAGCGTGTCGCCGGTGGCGACCAGCGGACGGTCGCCGGGCCGCAGGGCGAAGCGGACGTCGATGGGCCCGTCGACGATGATCCGGCGGGGGACGAGCGCGAGCTCAGGCGCAATCATCGATCGCGCGTCGTCCAGAGCGAGTCCTGCCATGCCTCGAGCAGCTCGCGCCGGCGCTCGGGCCGGTCCGGCAGTCGGAGCGGCACGTCACGGAGGTCAAGGAGCAGGCCGCCGAGCCCACCGATGACCTCGACGGCGAATCTCCGACCGCGACCGCCCAGCCGGACGGTGTCGCGGAACTGGAGCTCGGCGGTCGCGCGCTCGCCTGGTGGCAGGTCGATGAGCTCGAGGCCGCCCGGCATGAGGTCGAGCTCGCTCGTGCCGGCCTCGGCGTGGACGGTGACGCGGCCGGCGCTCCGGCCCGCCCGGATCCCGCCGGGGATCACGACGCTGGCGAGTGGCGAGAGCAGGTCGTCGACGACGTCGCGCAGCAGCTGCCGGCGCTCGCCGGCGTCGGGGATCGACCCGGCCGGCCCGAGCAGCCGGGCATGGTCGTAGGCGATGGCCACCGACGCGGGTCGCCGGATGACGTCGGCGATCGCCAGCGCGATCGCCGGGCCGGGCGCGACGGCCCATGCCCCGCCGCTCGCGACGACAAGATCGGGCGGTGGGCCCGCCGACATCTCGGGCGTCGCCGCGACGAGCGTCGCGAGCGCCGCCCGCGCCGCGGCGAGCCGGAGCCGTGCCCCGTCGCCGGCGGCGTCGGACCACGGGGCATAGCGCAGCTCCCGGAGGCGGTCCCGAAGTCGATGCCGGTCGATCGGCATCGTCGACCAGGCGACGACGCGGTCGACGGCCGCGTCGCCCGGGTTCGGCGGGACGAGGCAGGCATCCGCGACGAGGGCCGAGTCGACCGTGGCCGGCGAACCCCCGGCGCCCGGCGCAGCGACGGCACGGAGCCCGCCGTTGTAGCCGATGTCGACCACCTCCACGCGGCGATCGAGCGTGTCGGCCAGGGCACCCGCGGACCGTGCGATCGCCCGCCGGGCGTCATCCCTCGGAGCACGGACGTCGTCGAGGAGCTCGCGCAGCGCCGAGCCAGGCGGCTCCCCCGCAGCCGCGGCCGGCCCGAGGAGGATCTCACCCTGACGCTCGCCGTCGGCCGTCTCGAACCGAGACAGCTGCTCGGACATCGCGCCCGCGAGGAGGACCGTCAGCTCTGGGCGGCGGATCGCCGCCGCCGCGACGAGCGCGGCCACATCCTCGAGCGCGCGCCGCTCGTCGGGGCCGGGCGGCTCGCCGGCACCGAGCAGCACGGCGTCGACGGCCGGGTCGAGGATGGCCCCGGTCATCGCCAACGGGTCCATCGATTCCGGGCTCACCGCCGACGTGCGCCAGCCCGCCCGGCGGGCGGCGTCCTCGAGCGGCGCGGCGGCGCGGTCGGACGCGGCGACGGCCACGAGCCGCTGGGGTGGCGCGCTCCTCGCGATCAGCCGGGGCAGCAGCGGGCCGCTGCCGCGACCGTCGTAGCCGAGACTCCTCGCGAGCTGCGGATCGGCCCGCTGCGAGCGCTCGAGGAGCAGGTTGATGATCGCTTCGACGTCGACCGACGCCGGCATCGCCACCGACCCGACGAGGCGCCACCGATGCCGCACGCGGGCGATCAGCGCGGCCGACGCGGTCGCGGCGCCCAGGTCAAGGGCAAGGAACGCTCTGGGATCTGGCACGTGGCAATGCTACCCGCGGCCTGTCGCGCCCGGACGACGAACCCAGCCTCGCGGAGGGCCGCCGACGCTAGGCGTCGAAGGTGACTTCTTCGTCGAGCTCCTCGAGTCGCGCGATCAGCTGCTCGATTCCCGCGTCGTCGGCCAGGATGTCCGTCGCGCCCTGGTGGCCGCCGCCGAAGAGGCCCTGCAGCACCGGATCGAAGAACAGCATCGCGTTCGCCCCAAGCGGCCGGTAGGGACGGCTCGCCTGGAGGAAGTGGACGGCCGGCCCGGTGAGGCCCCGAAGCTGGATCTCCCGTGCGACCTGCTCGACGAGCTCGTCGCGCTGCTCCTCGCCTGGCTCGTAGGGGAAGCTCATCCGAGGCCGCGCTGCGCGCCGGTGGATGCCCGGGCGGTCGCCGCGAGGGCCGCCTCGAAGGCGTGGTACGCCGCCGCGCCGCGCATCGCGAAGATCACGTGCTGGATCGTAGGCGATGCGGGCAGCTCGTCGCGCACGGCTTTCACGGTCACCAGGGCCGCCTCGTCGAGTGGAAAGCCGCCGACCCCCGTACCCAGCGCGGGGAACGCGATGCTCGTCACCGCGTTCTCGCGGGCGCGGAGGAACGCGCTCCTCACCGCCGCGTCGATGATCGCCCCGCTCGTCCGCCGGTCGCGGTCGAGCGATACGGCATGGACGACGAAGCGAGCGGCAAGCGTCCCCGCCGGAGTCACGACCGCGTCCCCGATCGCGACCGGCGCCTGGCGGACGGCCGCGAACTCGATCGAGTCGCCGCCGGCGCGCTTGATCGCACCACCCACCCCGGTCGCCATCCACAGGGACAGATTCGCAGCGTTCACGATCGCGTCGACCTCGAGGTCGCAGATGTCCCCGTTCCAGAGTTCGATCCGAGCCACCGATTCTCCAGGGACGTGAGCGTGCGGAGATCGACCACACCGGCCCCCGCATCGTACACCCGCGTCAGACGGCGAGACATCGACGTCACGATCTCCCATGAGTTGGTGGTGCGGGCCCGCGCCAGGTCCGAGGCCGTGATCGACTCGGCGCCCTGGCGGCCGAGCAGGACGAATTCGTCATCGACGTCGACCGGCGCTCCGGGCACATCGGTGACATCGGCCATGACGGCATCCATCGCAACGTTTCCGACGAGCGGCACGCGGATCCCGCGGACCAGCGCTTCGGCCCGATTCGAGAGAGACCGGGACCAGCCATCGCCGTAGCCGAGTGGCAAGGTCGCGATCCGGCTGGGCCGCCCGGTCTCGAAGGTCGGGCCGTACGAGATCCCATGGCCGGGCTGCAACTGGACGACCCGGACCGGGCGCGCGACGAGCGACATGACCGGCCGCAGGCGCCCTGCCGCCGCCACCAGCGCCGAGCCTTCGAGCTCATCGGGGATCAAGCCGTATGTCATGAGGCCTGGACGCACGGCGTCGTAGACGGGCACCTCGCCGGTGAGGAGGCTCGTGCTCGCGGCCACGTGTCGCCGGGACACGCTGACCCCGGCAGCCTCGATCGCCGCCAGGGCGGCGTCGAATCGTCGAACCTGAGCGGCCGTCCTGGGAGCATCCTCGACGGCCTGCATGTGGGTCCAGACGCCGGCCAGCCGACAGCCCGGCGCCGCGGCGATCGCGCGCGCGGCGTCCGCGGCCGCGTCGACTGCGACGCCGCCGCGGCCGAGGCCTGTTTCGATCTCGAGCTCGATCTCGAGCGGCGGCGCGTCCTGATCGGCCCGGGCGAGCAACGCCGCGAGAAGGCTCGGATCACCGGCCGCGACGGCGATCGCCGCCTGAGCCGCGGCTCGCGCGAGGGCCGGGGGCACGGGGTACAGCACCGTCAGCCGTCCGGCCACGCCAGCCTCGCGCAACGCGAGCGCCTCGTCGAGCGTCGCGACGCACAACCCGTCGGCGCCCGCGGCCGCGAGCGCGCGCGCGACGGGGACCATGCCATGGCCGTATGCGTCGGCTTTCACGACGGGCTCGACACGAACGCCAGCGCCGGCGAGCTCCCGGGCGATCCCGAAGTTCGCGGTGATGGCGTCGAGGTCGATCTCGAGCCACGCGCTCCGCGGCAGAGGCGGCAGACCGGCCGCGGCCAGCCGATCCTCGATCGGAGCGCGGCCCGGTGCGTCGGGGCTCAGCGGCCGGCCTTCGCGTCCGGCTGATCGGCGGGCGCGGCAGCCGGCGGCGGTTGGCCAGGGCTCGGCGAGGACCCGTCACTCGCGGCGTCGCGGGGCCCGAACCCCAACCGGCCCGCGGACTGCCTGCGTTCGGCGATCACGGCCAGCCGCTTGCGGGCGATCGCGACCGCGTCGGGGAGGTCGGAGGCCAGGAGGCCCGCGTCTCCGAACCGCTCGCGGACGGTGTCGCCGGCGAGGCCGTGGAGGTACACGCCGAGCCGTGCCGCGGCGTACGGCGTGAGGCCCTGGGCGAGGAGCGACCCGATCGTGCCGCTCAGAACATCGCCGGTCCCACCCGACGCCAACGCCGGGTTCTCGAATGGAGCGATCGACACCGACCCGTCCGGGGCCGCGATGACGGTCTTCGCGCCCTTCAGCACGACGACGTGGCGCCACTCCGCCGCGGCGTCGCGAGCGGCCGCCGCCCGCGCCGCATCGTCGCCGATCAGGTCGCCGTCCTCACCGGGCTCGTGGCCGCTGCCCGCGCGAACACGCTCGAACTCGCCGGCGTGCGGGGTCAACACCGACGGTCGCCGTTCGCCCTGCCACCAACGCTCCATCGTCGCGAGCGAGCGGAGCGCCTCGGCGTCGAGGACGATCGGCGGCGGGGCGTCGTCGGAGGGGACGGCGAGCAGTTGCCGGACGAGCTCCGCGGTGGCGAGACCCGGTCGGAGGCCGGGCCCGACCACGAGCGCATCGTGGTCGTGGTCGAGGATCCGCGCGATCGCGGGCTCGGGGTCGACCTCCTCGACGTCATCCTCGGGCAGCGCCATCGTCGTCGCCTCGACGACCTTCGCGGCGAAGAGCGGCTGGAGCGACTCCGGCACGGCGAGCGTCACGAGGCCGGCGCCGGCCCGTCCGGCGGCGCGGCACACGAGGAGCGCTGCACCGGCATAGTCGAGCGATCCCGCGATCACCAGGATCTTGCCGAACGAGCCCTTGTGGCCGCGCTTGGGCCGCTCCGGCAGCAACGCGGCGGCCGCGGCGTCGTCGAGCGTGACGGAGCCCGGCACCGCGACGCTCGCACCGGGCGTGCTCTCTTCGCGTCGGCCGAACCCGACCGGGCGATCAGCCATCGGCGTCCTCGCGCGCCGTCGCGTCCGTCAGTGTGCCGTCCTCGGCGAGACGAGCGGCCTCCTCGCTGAGCGCCCGGAGTCGATCCATCCGCGCCAGGAGCCGGCGCTCGCGATCGTCGACGCGGGCCTCGATGTCCTCCGGGAAGACGTAGCGGCCGCCGGCCGTCCGGACTCCGAACGCGATCGCCACGGCGTAGTCGGCCTCGTGGCTGATCGACACCGCGATGCGGACCATGCCGAGCTGGCGTGACCGGGCGTCGGCGCGGCCGTGGAGTCGGACGGCGGGCTGGCCGGTCGGCAGGCGCTCGATCTCGATCTCCTTCCAGCCGATTCCGCGGACGCCGAGCCCGAGGACCTTGCTGACGGCCTCCTTCGCGGCCCACCGGCCGGCGAACGTCTCGGGTCGGCCGCGGACGTAACGCTGCTCGGCGGGGGTCAGGACGCGGCCCGAGAAACGGGAACCGAACTTCTCGAGCGCCGCCCGGATGCGGTCGACCTTGATGATGTCGATCCCGAGCTCCTGGAGGGCGATGCCGACCTCGGAGGGCCGGGCGGCAGCTCCGTCGTGCGCACTTTCCGGTTCTCCGATCGTCGCCATCCGATGGCTACTCCACGGTCACCGATTTCGCGAGGTTCCGCGGCTGATCGACGTCCGTGCCGCGCGCGATCGCGACCTCGTAGGCGAACAGCTGGAGCGGGATCACGGCAAGCACGGGGCTGAGCGCCTCGTGGGTATCCGGGACCCAGCGGACGTCGTCGGCGAAGCGCTCGATCTGGGGATCGCCCTCGGTCGCTACGGCGATGACCTTGGCGTCGCGCGCGCGGCCCTCCATGACGTTGCTGATCAGCTTGTCGTAGACCGACGAGCGGGTGGCGACGGCGACGAGCGGGCACTCGGCGTCGAGCAGCGAGATGGGCCCGTGCTTCAGCTCGCCCGCCGCGTAGCCCTCCGCGTGGACGTAGCTGATCTCCTTGAGCTTGAGCGCGCCCTCGAGCGCCGCCGGGTACGTGTAGCCGCGGCCGACGAACATGAATCCGCGCGAGTTGACATACCGCCGGGCAAGCGTCGCGGCGGACGGCGCAGCGGCGTCGATCGTCCGCTGGGCCGCGGCGGGCAGCGCGTGCAGCGCGTCCGCGAGCTCTCGCTCGACGTCGGCGGCCAGCGCGCCACGAAGCTTGGCGATCGCCGCGGCCAGGATGACGAGCGTCGTGACCTGGGTCACGAACGTCTTCGACGCCGCGACGGCTATCTCGGGACCGGCCTGCAGGAAGACGACGGCGTCGGCCTCGCGGGTGATCGCCGAGCCGACCGTGTTCGTTACCGCGACGATCGGGCAGGCCTGCTCCCGGGCATGACGCGTCGGGGCGATCGTGTCGGCCGTCTCGCCGGACTGGGTGACCGCGATCACGAGCGTCGATGCGTCGAGCGGCGGAGGCGAGTAGCGGAACTCCGACCCGACGGTCGCCCTCGCCGGGATGCCGGTCCAGTCCTGGAGCGCCGCCGCACCGACCATCGCGGCGTAGTAGGCAGAGCCGCAGGCGACGAGCTCGACGCGCGTCGCCGCCCGGATCGCATCCTCGATCGGCTCGAGCTCCTCGACCCGGATAAGGCCGTCGCGGGTGACGCGGCCGGCGATCGACTGGCGGAGCGCCTCGGGCTGCTCGTGGATCTCCTTGAGCATGAAGTGGTCGTAGCCGCCCTTCTCGGCGGCCTCGGGAGTCCAGTCGACGACTGTCACGTCCCGCTCGCGGACCGTTCCATCGACGTCGGTCACGACGACGCCGGTCGGCCGGACGTCTGCGACGTCGCCCTCCTCGAGGAACACGACGCGATCGGTGTGGGCGAGGATCGCGGCGACGTCGCTCGCGATGAAGCTCTCTTCGCCGTGGAGCCCGACGACGAGCGGCACGTTCTCGCGGGCGCCCACCAGGCGGCTGATCTCGTTGCGGTGCATGACGACGATCGCGTACGCGCCCTCGAGCTGGCGGAGCGCCGCCCGAACGGCGTCGGCGAGGTCACCCGCGTAGGCCTCCTCGACGAGGTGGGCGACGGCTTCCGTATCGGTCTCCGACGTCAGCGTGTGGCCACGCTCCACCAGCCCGTCGCGGAGCTCCCGGAAGTTCTCGATGATCCCGTTGTGGATCACCGTGATGTCGCCGGTGCAGTCCTGGTGGGGATGGGCGTTGAGGTCGTTCGGCCGGCCATGAGTCGCCCAGCGGGTATGGGCGAGGCCGATCGCGGCGTGCGGCGTCCGGTCGGCGATCGCGGTCGTCAGGTTCGAGAGCTTGCCCGCCTTCTTCTCGACGAAGAGGTCGCCGTCCTCGTCGACCAGCGCGATCCCGGCCGAGTCGTAGCCGCGGTACTCGAGCCGTTTGAGGCCCTCGATCAGGATCGGCCCCGCCTCGCGGGGCCCGGTATAGCCGACGATGCCGCACATCTCGCGGTCGGTCCTCCTCCGCGCCCGCGGCAATCGGAACCGCCGGACTTCGGTCTCCCGGCGCCGATCGCCGGTGCGTCAGTTTAGTCGCTCACCCGCAAGCGCCGCGATCGAATCGGCCAGCTCGGCGACGACGTCCGCATCGGGGCCTTCGACCATCACCCGGAGCGCCGGCTCCGTGCCGGACGGCCGGACGAGCACGCGGCCCTCGGCGCCGAGCCGCCGCCGGGCATCCTCGATCGCCTGTTGCAGCGCCCGGTCGCCCTCCCATTGGTCCTTGTGACGGGCGTTCACCGCGCGCTGCTGCTGCGGCAGCAACGGGATTCGCGCGGCCAGGTCGGCGATCGGCGCCGACGTGCGGGTCATGACCCGGAGGACCTCGAGGGCGGTCACGACTCCGTCACCCGAGGTCGTGTGCTCGCGGACGATGACATGGCCGCTCTTCTCGCCGCCGAGGCCCGCCCCGCTGACCTGCATGCCTTCGAGGATGTACTTGTCGCCGACGGGTGTCCGGACGACCTGGCCGCCGACGGCTTCGACCGCGGTCTGGAGCCCGCCGTTGCTGAGGACCGACACGACGAGCGCGTTCTGCGGGAGCATCCGCCGCTCGAGGCGGTCGAGCGCGAGCACGCCGAGGAGCTGATCGCCATCGACGACGCGGCCCGATGCATCGACCGCTACGCAGCGGTCGGCGTCGCCGTCGAGCGCGAACCCGACGTCGGCCCCACGAACCGCGACCTCCCGAGCGAGCGACGCGGGCGCGGTGGCACCGGAGTCGACGTTGATGTTCACGCCGTCGGGATCGTTGTGGATCACCTCGACCGTTGCGCCGGTGGCGGCGAGGATCTCGGGGCCAAGGACGCCGCCCGAGCCGTTGGCGCAGTCGAGGACGATCCGAAGACCGCCGGCGTCGATCCCGCGGGCGAGGCCGACTCGATGCTCGCGATAGCGATCGAGGAGGCCCGGGTCGTGGACGGCCCGGCCGATCTCGGCATTCGGCACCGAGCCGAGCTCCTCCGTCCGCCAGATCAGCTGCTCGATCTCATCCTCGATCGTGTCCTCGAGCTTGAGGCCCGACCGATCGAGGACCTTCAGGCCGTTGTCGTCTGCCGGGTTATGGGAGGCCGACACCATGATCCCGCCCGCGAACTGGCCGGAGCCGGCAAGGAACGCAAGGCCCGGCGTTGGGACGCAGCCGACGACGTGAACGTCGACGCCGAGACTCGTCGCACCGGCGGTGATCGCCGCGACGAACATGTCGCCGGACCGGCGCGTGTCCTGACCGAGAACGAGCGCCGAGCCATCACCGGCCAGCTTGTGGGCCGTGGCCCGGCCGAGCGCGTAGGCGAGCGTCGGCTTCAGATCGACATTGGCGACGCCGCGGATCCCGTCCGTCCCGAACAGTCGCGGCATGCTACGGCGACGCCGAGGGCGACGGACCGCCGAGCACGGTGACGGTTACGACGACGCTTGCGGGCGTCGCCGAGACCAGCGTTAGTCCGATCGGCAGGTTCGCGGTCAGCGTCACCTCGTGCGTCCCCGGCCCCAGTCCGCCAACCGGTGCCAGCAGGACGAACTGCGCGGCGTCCAGCCGGTCGAGGTCTGCCAGCGCCCCGGAGACGGCAGCGATCGCGTGGTTCGTCGAGAGGCGGTAGTCGAGTCCGGCCTGGTTGCTGGACGGCACGATCGCGGCATCGTAGCTGCGCGTCGTGACGATCGGCCGGATCGTGACCGTCACGCGGACGGTCGAATCGGCGCCGCCGGCCGGCTGGACGCCCTCGGGCAGCGCCAGCGCCACCTCCTGCTCCACGCTCAGGGTCGCGCCCGCGATCGAGACCGGCTCCGTGGGTGCCTCGGCCAGTCCGACGATGGCATCCGCATCGCCCTCCACGGAGACGATCTGCGGGTCGACCGCGATGCCGGCGATCTCGTACCCGCTCGACGGCGCCCCGCTGACGACGGGAGTGACCGGCAGCGGCCGCGACTCAGTCTGCTTGAAGACGGCGATCTGGACGTGGGCGGTCGTCGGGTCGACATCGACCGGCGTCAGGCGGTCGCCAACGGCATCGACGGGGATCAGATCGACGTCGTCGTCGATGTCCAGGCCGTTCGGCTCGATCGTGACGTGGGCTTCGACCCGGACCACCTGGTCGACGACGGACGCCGGCCCGGTCACGCTCACGGTCTCCGGGGTGATGACCGGCTCGCGGACGTCGAGGCCGCTCGGGGTCGGGTTGGCGACGACCTTGACCGCGATCCCGTTCCGCCTCTTGATCGGGTCGAGCGTGACCCGGACCTCGCGAGGCTCCCACTGGCTGGCCTGGAAGCGGGGATCGACCGATTCGACCTTGACGGGCACGAACGCCGGCCCCGACGCGGGATCCACATCGGAGAGGTCAACGGTCGCCCGGAAGCTCCCCGTAGACGCCCGCGCGCCGGGGTCAGAGACGGAGAAGTACTGGATGTTCGTCACCGGCGGCAACGCCTCGACGAGCTTCGCGCTCGGCGGCTGATTCGTGGGCGTGATCGGGATGGGGCCCGGGAACTCCTGGACCGACTGCGACAGGACGAAGCCGGTGTAGAGCATCGTCGCAAGGACCACGGCCGCGACCTTCAGGGGCCAGTTATGGGTGACGATGCTGAGAAGACGCCTCACCGCTGGACGCGAGCGGTCGCCGCGGCCGGCCCGTCGTCGTCGGCGCGCGCGGTGACTGGCGTCGCGGTGTCCGCGGTGCGCCGGTGCGGCACGAGCCGGGACAGGTCCGACAGACGGGGCGCGCGTCCGCCGGTGCCGGCCTGGCGGCGCCCGAACCGCCCAGGTCCGTCGGTCGGCGCGAGCAGCGAGCGTACGGCCCGGGCAAGCTGCGGCTCGTTCAGGTTCCGGACGATCCGGGCCCGCTCGACGAGGCTGATCTGGCCGTTCTCCTCGGAGACGACGATCACGACCGCATCTGTCTGCTCGGTGATGCCGAGCGCCGCCCGGTGGCGCGTCCCGAAGCGCTCGGTGTGGACGGTCATCTCGGCGAGCGGCAGCAGGGCGCCGGCGGCAAGCACCACCTCGTCGCGGATGATCACGGCCCCGTCGTGGAGCGGCGTCTTGGGCGAGAAGATCGTCCGCAGCAGGTCGGCCGAGATGTCGGCGTGGATCATCACGCCCGTCTCCGCGACCTCCTCCAGGCCGGTGTCGCGCTCGAGCACGATCAGCGCGCCGTGGCCGTCCTCGGAGAGCAGCGTGGCCGCCCGGGCGACTTCATCGGCGACATGCTCGACGGCGCGCTGCTCGGCCGGCGAGAAGA
>JBJMMH010000084.1:0-11063 GCA_045804885.1 Chloroflexota bacterium
AGCCGGCGACAGCTGCCGTGATCTCGCCGGCCGCCGCGCTCATCGAGCGTTCCTAGCCGCGCGACGCGGAGAGTCGGTCGAGGATCAGCCGCTTGACGCCCTCGGCCGGGACTCGCTCCTGGGTCATCGAGTCGCGGTCGCGAACGGTGACGGCGCCGTCCTCGAGCGACTCGACGTCGACGGTGACGCACCACGGCGTCCCGATCTCGTCCTGGCGGCGGTAGAGCTTGCCGATGGCCGCTGTGTCGTCGTAGACGGCGAGGAAGTCCTTCGCGAGATCCGCCCGGAGCTTGTGGCAAAGCTCGACGATCTCCGGCCGCTTCTTGAGGAGTGGCAGGACCGCGACCTTGTACGGAGCCAGATCGGGGTGGAGTCCCAGGACGACCCGCTTCTCGCCCCGGACCTCTTCCTCACGGTAGCTGTCGATGAGGAACGTGAAGGCGGATCGGTCGGGCCCGCCGGCGGTCTCAATGATGAAGGGGATGTAGTGCTCCTCGCTCGCCGGATCGAAGTACTCGAGGTTCTCCCCGGACGCCTCCTGGTGGCGCGACAGGTCGAAGTCGCCCCGGTTGTGGACTCCCTCGAGCTCCTTCCAGCCGAACGGGAAGCGGTATTCGATGTCGATCGCCTTCTTCGCGTAGTGAGCCAGCTCATCAGGGGCGTGCTCGCGGAAGCGCAGCCGCGAGGCAGTCACGCCATAGCGCGTGTACCAGTCGAGGCGCCGTGGCAGCCACTCCTCGAAAACGGCGGCCGCCTCCGACGGCTTGACGAAGTACTGCATCTCCATCTGCTCGAACTCGCGCATCCGGAAGACGAAGTTGCCGGGGCTGATCTCGTTGCGGAACGACTTCCCGATCTGGGCGATCCCGAACGGCACCTTCTTGCGCGAGCTCTGCTGGACGTTCTTGAAGTTGACGTAGGAGCCCTGGGCCGTCTCAGGGCGGAAATAGACGGTTGACGCGTCGTCCTGGACGGGGCCCATCCAGGTCTGGAACATGAGGTTGAAACGGCGCGGCGGCGAGAGTGGCCCGCCATCGTTGGGGCAGATGAGCTTGAACCGGTCGATCACGGTCGGGTCGTTGAGGTCCGTGACGCTGAGGTTCTCCGCGCCGGGGAGCTCGTCGAGGCGGTAGCGGCGATGACAGGTGCCGCATTCGACGAGGGGGTCGCTGAACGAGCCGACGTGGCCCGACGTCACCCAGACCTGGGGATGCATGAGGATGCCGGCGTCGAGGCCGACGATGTCCTCGCGCTCCTGGACCATCGCCCGCCACCACGCCCGCTTGACGTTGTTCTTCAGCTCTACGCCGAGGGGACCGTAGTCCCACACCGCGTTGATCCCGCCGTAGATCTCGCTCGACGGGAAGACGAACCCGCGCCGCTTCGAGAGCGAGACGATCGTGTCGAGGCTATCGACGGCCGGCGCGACGTCGGTCGCGTCCGAGGTGGGGCTGGTCACCGGGAGGCTCCGCTGATACGCGACCGTGGAATGGCCGCGCGGGATGGCTGACCCGGCCGATGCTACCAGTAGCGGGCGGTCGCCATCGCGAACACTGCCAGGAACAGCAGCACGAGGTCGATCTTGGAGTGCTTCTCGATCTCCGCACCGAGGTGGGCCAGCCGGGCGCCCTGCTCCGGCGTCGGCGGGCCGCCCGCGCCCGCGATCTCGTCACCGAGCGCGACCACCCGCTCGACATTGTTGCCGATGCCGGTGATGCCGTAGTAGCCGGCGACCGTCGCGAGCACGCCGCCGATCGTGAGGACGAGACCGAACGGCGAGGTCAGCCACTCACCGATCGACGGGTACGACAGGGCATTCTTCAGCCACAAGATCCAGCCGAAGATCACCGTCGTGATCGCGAGGCCGGCGATGACCTTCGCGATCCGTCGCTTCTTCACGACGTTGCCCATCACCGGCGCCGCGGCCGGACCCAACTCGCCGAACGCCGGCCCGAAGAAACCGGCGAAGAGGAAGGCCGATCCGAACCACAGCGCGCCACCCAGGACGTGGAACGTTCGGAGCACGATCATCACAGGGTCCATTGCAGCCTCCGGAGACGCGACGCATGCCGGCGACGGACCGGCCCGGGCGCGGAGCGTGACGGTGCCCGCTGCCAGCGGTGGACGGTACCGTACGCAGCGTCCGCCGGCTGGACGATTCCGCAGCTCAGCCGGGCGGGAGGGCCGCTCGCAGGACGCGGATCGCGTTGTCGCCCATGACCTTGGCGATCGACGCTTCGTCGAGCCCCTCCTCGAGCAACGCCTGCGTCAGCAGCGCCATCCCCGACGCGTCGAACGGCACGGCGACGCCGCCGTCGAAGTCGGAGCCCAGGCCGACATGGTCGATTGCGGCGACGCTCGCCGCGTATGCAATCGATCGGGCGATCGCGGCCGCATTGTCGCCGCCGCAGGCGGTCGGCCAGAACCCGATCCCGACCATGCCGCCGGTCGCGGCGATGCCCCGGAGTTGCTCGTCGGGGAGGTTGCGCGCGTTGTCGGCGATGCCGCGGACGCCCGTGTGCGACGCGACCAGCGGCCGCTGGGCGAGCGTCAGGACGTCGTCGATCGTCGCCCGCGAGCTGTGCGCGAGATCGACGATGATCCGCCGTCCCTCGAGCTCCGCGACGAGCTCCCGACCCAGCGCGGTCAGGCCGCCCTTCGCCACGCCGTGGGCCGACCCGGCGACCACGTTGTCGAAGAAGTGGGCGAGGCCGACCATCCGGAAGCCGGCCGCCTCGATCGCGTCGAGGCCGGCGAGGTCCTGCCCCACCGCGTGGGCGCCTTCGATCGCGAGCAGCGCGGCGACGAGCGCCGGATTGTCGGCCCGACGCGCAAGGAATGCCTCGAGGTCCGCCGCCGATCGGACGAGCGTCAGCGTCCCATTCGAGCGCCTGGCAGTCGCCTCGAGCTGGCGACCCAGATGGAGCGCCCGGGCCGTCAGGCTCCGCCAGGTCGTCGGCGGCCAGCCCCGCGCGACGGCGAGCGCCGTGATGTCGTCGGATCGGTCGTCGTTGCGTTCGATGTTCAGATGCCGCGGTGATTTCGTAGGGGCGGCGAACACCTCCAGCGCGACATTGCCCTCGAGAAGCCGCGGCACGTCGACGTGGCCGCGTGACCCGCGCTCGAGCAGGTCGCGGCCCCACAGCAGCGGGTCGGCGTGAAGGTCGACGACGGTCGCCGCCGCGTGAACCTGCCGTGCCCGCTCCGACACTGCATATGGCGGCGGGGCCGCGACTGGATTCAATCGCCGCTCGACTCGCGCCACCGCCGCCCGGCCACCGGCACGGGCCGCCACCGCGCCGGCGACGGCGGCGGCCGTCGCCGCGACCGCCGCGGACGTCGCGGAAAGCCCGGGACGAGCACTCACGCGACGACGGCGGGCTTCTGAGTCAGGTCGACGTCGCGGGCGCGTGCCGGAGCGTCGCCTCGTGGCGGACCTCGTCGAGGAACGCCAGGGACCGCGCCTCGCGCTCGAGCGCGTGACGGATGAAGTCGCGCATCGCGACCTCGATCTCGCGCTCCGTGGCCTCTGCCAGCCGCAACGACGCGAGGGCCTCGATGTCCTGGCGCTGATAAGCCTTCAGCAGCTTCAACCCGTCGAGCGACAGGCCGGCGAGCTGGTGCGAGGGGCCGGGGCAGCGCTCGCACACGATCCCGCCGGACGGCGGCCACCAGCGGTAGCGCTCGTCGGACCCGAGCATCCGGTCGCACTCGGCGCAGCGGTCGACCTCCGGCCGGACGCCAAGCTCGTCGGCGAGGTGCATCTCGTACCAGCGCGCGACGCGGCCCGGCGCCATGCCCGCATCGAGGAGGCCATAAGCATGCTTGAGGAGCGTGTAGATCGGCTCTGCCGCGTGACGCTCCTCGAGCGAACGGTCGGCCAGCTCCGCGAGGTACCAGGCGGTCGCCGCGCTCTCGAGCGAATCGCGGAGGTTCAGCCACGCATGACCGACGCTGACCTGTGTGACGACCTCGAACGTCCGGCCCCGCGCCAGCGCGACGTTGAGCTCGGCGAATGGCTCGAGACTGCCGCCGATCCGGGACGTCGGCCGGCGAATCCCCTTCGCGATCGCCTTGAGCTTCCCCGACCCGGGCGTGATCAGCGTCAGGATGCGGTCGGCCTCGCCGAAGTCGAAGCGCGACAGCACGATCGCGTCGGTGGTGTAGCGGCGCGGAATCGGCACGCTCGCACGGTAGCACCGTTCCCCTGCCGCAACCGACAGCAATGCACAAGACGGCGCCGCCACGGGGGACGCTTCCGAGGCGGCGCCTACCCCTTGATTCGACGCCACGGGCCCGCCGGATCACCCCGCGCCAACAGGCTACTTCGCGCTCGCATGTTTGCGGCGATCCCGGTACACTGCCAGCGATGGCCACCGTGTCGCACGACTTCGACCTGTCGACGCTGATCGCCGACACCGAGGCGGAGATTCTCCGGGTCGTCGGCGAGCGCGACGAGCCGTCGACGGCCGGCGCGTACGAGATGATCCGCTACCACCTGGGGCTGGATCGCCAGGGAGCGTCGTCCGGCAAGCGGATCCGGCCGCTCCTCGGGCTGCTCGCCTACACGTCGATCGCGGGCGATCACCGGGCCGCGCTGCCGGGCGCCGCGGCCGTCGAACTCGGCCACAACTTCAGCCTCGTCCACGATGACATCGAGGACGGCGACCGCGAGCGCCGTCACCGGCCGACGTTGTGGGCCCTCCACGGCGTCCCCCAGGCGATCAACGCCGGCGACATGCTGTTCAGCCTGTCCCGGATCGCGCTGCACCGGCTGAGCGAGCTGGGCTTCAGTGACGCGAAGGTGCTTCGCCTCATGCGCCTCTACGACGAGACGTGCATCGCGCTTTGCGAGGGCCAGTACATCGACATCGCGACGAGCGAGTCGGACGAGATGATGTCCGTCGAGCTCTATTTCGACATGATCGGCCGCAAGACCGCGGCGCTGATCGCGGCGTCGATCGAAGCGGGCGCCTTGCTCGCCACGGACGATGACGAGATCGTCCGCCGCTACCGCGCCTTCGGCTGGGCCCTCGGGCTCGCCTTCCAGCTCAACGATGACCTGCTCGGGATCTGGGGCGCGGAGCAGGCGACGGGCAAGGAGCCGACCGATATCGCCCGGCACAAGAAGACGCTGCCGGTGATCTACGCGTTCGAACACGCCGGGCCTGAGGATCGCGAGCGGCTGGTCGCGCTGTATCGGAACGGCGCGACGCCAACGGGCGAGGTCGAGGAGATCGTCGCGATCCTCGAGGGGACCGGCGCTCGCGACTTCACCCGTGATCAGGCCCGCCGCTATCGGGACCAGGCCCTCGCCGAGCTGGACGCCGCGGGCGTGATCGACGGCGAAGCCAGGGAGAAGCTCGAGGCGATCATCGTCTCGGTCATCACCGCGTAGCGCCCTCGGGGCCGGCGGCCGGGCGTCCACGGCAATTTCCCTGATGATCCCGCGAGACCCTCGTGACTCGAGAGGCGGCGTCGCCGCTGGCCGGTCCGAGCGTGCGATCTTCGCTTGGCGGCGCCGCCAAGCGCGTGGGAACGAGTACGGGCCGCTCGACGGAGCTACGACGTCCTCGCCGACCAGGTGAGGAACATGCCCTTCGCCGCCGCCGGCGGGCCGAATGCCGCTTCTGCATCGGAATCGCGATCGGCGCGCGTGGCCGCGGACGCGGAACGCCTGTTTGGCGCTCCGGCGAGCGTGCCGCTCGCGGTTTGGATGCAGCGCCTGCATCGGCGCTGCGCACCCCGGTCTGAACGAGCTAGCGGTCGCCGTCCTCGTCGCCCTCGGGCTCGTCGCCCTGCGGCCGCTTCGCGACCAGGACCTTGCCGACGCGGCGGCCGTCCGTCGATTCGACGGTAAGGATCAGGCCGTCGACCTCGACTCGATCGCCCGGCGCCGGGATCCCGCCGACCCGGTGATAGATCAGCCCGCCGACCGTGTCGTACTCGTCCTCGTCCTCGAGGTCAAGGCTGTTGCCGTCGTCGAAGAGCTCTGACAGCTCGTCGACCGACGCCCGCCCGTCGATCCTCGCCTCATCCTCCGAGATTCGGACGACCATCGGCTCCTCCGTGTCGTACTCGTCCTGGATCTCGCCGACGATCTCCTCGAGGAGGTCCTCGATCGTGACGAGACCCGCGGTCCCGCCGTACTCGTCGAGCACGATCGCGATGTGGACCTTGCGGCGCTGGAACTCGTGGAGGAGGTCGTCGACCGTCATCGATTCGGGGATGTAGACCGGCGTGCGAAGCAGCGTCCGCAGCTCGGGCCGCGGCCCGGACGACTGGTGCAGGAACGGCAGCAGGTCCTTCGCGTAGAGGATCCCGACGATCTCGTCGATCGACTCGTCGTACACGGGGATCCGGCTGTGACCCTGTGCGACGAATGTCGCGATCGCCTCGTCGAAACCCGCCGTCGCCGGGATTGCCGCGATGTCGATCCGCGGGATCATCACCTCATGGACGCGGCGGTCGCCGAGCTCGATGACCGCGTTGATCATCTGCTCCTCCTCGGCCTCGAGGACGCCCTGCTCCCCGCCGCGCTCCACGATCAACCGGAGCTCCTCCGCCGTGATCTGGGCCTCCTCGGTCGCGTGGGCCCCGAGGAGGCCGGCGATCCTGGACGTCGTCCACGTCAGCAACCGGATCACCGGGCTCAGGGCCCGGGCGACGAACTCGACCGGCAGCGACAGCGTGATCGCGAATCGCTCCGGGTAGGCGAGCGCGAGCGTCTTGGGCACCAGCTCGGCGAAGACGATCGTGAACAGCGCGAGGATGACCGTCACGACCAGCAGCGCCACGCCGGCGGCCGTGCCCTCGTCCAGACCGAAGCCGACCATGAACAGTGCCAGGCTGTCGGTCAGGCTGACGGCCGCGTAGGCGGACGCGAAGAAGCCGATGACGGTGAGGCCCAGCTGGGAAACCGCGAGGAACCGGCCGGGCTCATCGAGCAGGCGGCGCACGCGGCGGGCCCCGGGTCGGCCCTCCTCGACAAGCTGCTCGACGCGGCTCCGCCGGATCGACACCAGGGCGATCTCGGCGGCGACGAAGAACCCCTCGAGAAGGGTGAGCAGGATGATGACGATGAGCTCAACCAATGGGGGTCATCCGGCTCCGTCCTCCGGCGGCGGTTTGGGTCGCGGCTCGCGGATGCGGGCCGGGACGCCGACCGCGAGCTTGCCCGGCGGCACGTCTTTCGTCACGACCGCGCCGGCGCCGGTCCTCGAGTCGTCGCCCAGCGTGATCGGGGCGCGGAGCATCGTGTCGACGCCGAGGAAGACCCGCTCGCCGACGGTCGTCCGGTGCTTCGTGGTGCCGTCGTAGTTCGCGGTGATCGTGCCCGCGCCGACGTTCGTGCCCGCCCCGAGATCGGCGTCGCCGAGATAGCTCATGTGATGCTGCCTGACGCCCTCGCCGAGCCGCGTGTTCTTGAGCTCCGCGAAGTTGCCGACCTCGGCGCCGCGGCCCACGACGGATCCAGGCCGGAGGTGGCTGAACGGCCCGACCGTTGCGCCGTCCTCGATCGTGGACGACTCGACGATGCTCGCCCAGACGCTGCAGTCGCGGCCGATCACGCTGTCGGCGATCTGGCTGCCGGCGCCGATGGTGGTCCCCTCGCCGACCGAGGTCGCGCCGCGGATGATGACGTTCGGCTCGATGACGACGTCCGCGGCGAGCTCGACCGATGCGTCGACGTAGACGGTCGACGGGTCGCGCATCGTCACCCCGGCGACCATGTGGGCGGCATTGATCCGCGTTCGCATGTCCCACTCGGCCTGGGCCAGCTCGGCCCGGTCGTTGATGCCGAGCAGCCGGCCGTCGTCGTCGACCGTCAGTGCCGCCACGACCCTGCCGTCCTCGCGGGCGAGCTCGACGAGCTCGGTGAGGTAGAGCTCGCCGGTCCTCGGCGACGGCTTCAGGCTGTCGATTCGAGCCCGGAGCCAGGCGGCGTCGAAGACATACAGGCCGCTGTTGATCTCGTTTACCGCGATCTCCTCGTCGGTCGCGTCCTTGCGCTCGACGATCCTGTCGACGATCCCGGCCTCGTCACGGACGACGCGGCCGAGATTCCCGGGATCGACGGCGTCGACCGCGACCAGCGCGATCGCCGCCTCGTCGAGCCGGCGCTCCTCGAGCAGCTCGCGGAGGAGGTCCGCGTCGAGGAGCGGCACGTCGCCGTTGAGGATCAGGACCTCGGCCGCTGCGGCCGGGATCGCTTCCATCGCGGCGGCGACGGCGTCGCCGGTCCCGCGGGGTTCGGCCTGGAGCACGAAATCGACGCCATCGCCCAGGGACTCGCGGATCGCGGCCGTCGCTGGCGAGGTCACGACGACGGGACGGCTGCCGCTGGCGGCCCGCGCGGCGTCAACCACGTACGAGACCATGGGTCGGCCGCACAGCTCGTGGAGGAGCTTGGGTGTCCGGGACTTCATCCTGGTCCCGAGGCCCGCCGCCAGTACGACGGCGGCGACGCGCGGATCGCCGCCGGTACTTGGGGGCGTCACGAGGGACGTCGCCGGCTTGGCGCGACCGCTCGAGGTGCTGGCAGCATGTTCAGGGGAGCGATCGTATGGGCGTCACTCCGCGAGTGTCAAACCTCCACGACGTCCGTGCTTGTCGGAATTCGCCAGAGCGGTGCTCACGCTTCGAGCGCCGCGCGGATCTGGTCGGCATGCTCGTCGCAGTGGACCGCGTACGTCTCGAGCCAGTCCTCCACGCCGTACGTGCCGGAATCGCTATGCGTGCCCATCCTCGACCACTCGGCCTCGGTCAGGCGCTGCAGGATCTGCGATGTGGTCGATCTCGCGGCCTCGATCGCGGCGAGCGCCGGCCCGATCGGGCGGTCGGCGTAGTGCAGGCGCCGGGCGAACTCATCCCCGTCGTAGGCGACGATCAGCGGCTCGTCCTCGGCGATGAGGCGTCGGAGCCGGATCGCCGACGTCATCTCGCTGTCGGCGACATGCTGGACGACCTCTCGGGGGGTCCAGCCGCCGTCGGCCGGCCGCCGATCCAGCTCGGCGTCGCCGCGGCCGTCGACTGCCGCGCGCAGGACACCTGACCCGGCTTCGTACCGGGCGACGAGCGCCGCTCGACGTTCGGCGTCCATCAGCCGTGGCGCCCGACCGCGTCGACCTGCACGCGCCGTGCGATCGCCTCGATCTCGACAAGCCCGCCTTTCGGCAGCGCCCCGACCTGGAACGTCGACCGAGCGGGCGGCGGGTCCGGCATGAACCGGACATAGACGCTGTTGAACGCCGCGAAGTCGTCGATGTCCGCCAGGAAGCACGTCGTCTTCACGACGTCATCGAAGCTCAGACCGGCCGCGTCCAGGACGGAGGCCAGGTTCTTGAGGGCCCGCTCGGTCTGGGCCTCGATACCATCGGCGAGGTCGCCCGTCGTCGGGTCCGCACCCAGCTGGCCGGCGCAGAACACCATGTCGCCGCTGCGGATCGCCTGACTGTATGCGGCGAGCGCGGCGGGTGCGCTCGAGGTCGAGATCGCCTGCCTGGTCATGGGCTGCTTCCTCCGTCGGTCTCGATCGTCGTCCCCGCGATGAACGGCGGCCCGTCGCCGGGGATCGGCAGGTCGCCGTTCGCGGCCGCCGCCTGCACGACGAGCCCCGCGGCGGCGGCCTCCTCCTGAGAAGGATAGAGCGCCCAGAGCGTCGGGCCGGACCCGGACAACCCGATCGGCCGGTGGATCAGGCGCGTCAATGCCCGTCGGAGTTGGACGAGGCCCGGCACGATCGACGCCGCAGCCGGCCAGAGGTCGTTCGCCGACGCCAGCACGCCGGCCCGCTCCAGCAGCGCCTGGACGCTCAGGCCCGACCCGAACTCGCTCGCGAAGTGCTCCGAGGTCCGGCGGGCGACGCCGGGGTCGCCCATCGCCCCGCCAGACCACGCCGCGAACACGGCGGCCGTGTGGGCGGGAAGCGGCGGCGTCACGAGGAGGACGCCAGCGTGACGGGGCTGGCCGGCATGGGCCGTGACGCCGTGGAGCCGCGTGACCCGCTCCCCGCGGCCCTCGATGAGCCCCGCCCCGCTGACGAGGAAGAACGGCACGTCGCTGCCGAGGCTCGCCGCCACCTCGACGCGCTGGGCGTCGTCGAGGTCGGCGCCCCAGGCCTCGAGCGCGGCGTCGAGGGCGGCGGCCGCGTCGCTACTGCCGCCGGCGAGGCCCGCGGCCACCGGCACCGCCTTCTCCAGCCGGGCCGCGAGCGGTGGCGCCGACGCCCTCGACCGCTCGACGACCGCGCGCGCCGCCGCGAACGCACGGAGGACGAGGTTGTCGTCGACGGGTCCCGAATCGAAGCCTGTCACGTGGAGCGAGTCGGCACCGCCTGCGGCGACCGCGACGCTGAGCCGGTCGGCCAGCCCGAGCGGGACCATCACCGAGTGGAGCGCGTGGTAGCCGTCGTCGCGCCGCCCGACGACGGCGAGCGTGAGGTTGAGCTTCGCCGGCGCGAGCCGGATCACCGGCGTCAGGCGCTTCGTCGCGTCGGGCGCGGACCCCGCGGTCACGCTCGCCGCCCTCGCATGTCCGGGCCGACCTCGCCGAGCGCCTCGAGCAGCTTCAGCCACTCGCCGACGGCGATCGTCTGGGGTCGCCGGTCGGGCGCGATCGCGGCGGCCTCGAGCGCCGCATCGACCCGGGACGGTTCGAGCGGCAGCTGTCGGACGAGGACGTTGTGGATCATCTTGCGGCGCTCACGGAACGCGGCCTGGACGAGCCGCCACAGGCCGTCCTCCGTGTCGGGGTCAGGCAGCCGATCGTCGTCCGCGTACGGCTCGAGCACGATCACCGCGCTGTCGACCGCGGGAGCCGGCTCGAAGGCCGACGGCCGGACGACGAAGGCGATCCGGACGCGGGCGTGGTACGGGACGAAGACCGAGAGGTAGCTCATCCGCCCCGGGGCGGCGGCGATCCGCTCTGCGACCTCGCGCTGGACCATCAGGACCAGGCGCTCCGGCCGCGGCGTCTCGCCCAGGAGCCGGTGGAGGATCGGGCTCGTGATGTGGTACGGCAGGTTCGCGACGACGTCGTATGGTGGCTCGACGAGCCGGTTC
>JBJMMH010000085.1:0-4575 GCA_045804885.1 Chloroflexota bacterium
TCATCCGTGAAGCCGGCGACGACGGGGCGCAGACAGAGCGGCTCGTATGCCTCGACGCGAAGATCACGCTCGACGACTCCGCGCTCGTCCGTCACCCGGGCCTCGAGGAACTCCGCGATCCCGACGAGGAGGCGCCCGAGGACCGTGAGGCCCGCGAGGCCGGGCTGACGTTCATCAAGCTCGACGGCACGATCGGCTGCATGGTCAACGGCGCCGGACTCGCGATGACGACGATGGACCTCGTGAAGCGCGCCGGCGGTGAGCCCGCGAACTTCCTGGATATCGGCGGTGGGGCGAGAGCCGACAAGGTCGCCCACGCGATGCGCCTGATCCTCGCCGATCCCAAGGTCAACGCGATCCTCGTGAACATCTTCGGCGGCATCACCCGGGGCGACGAGGTGGCGCGGGGTTTGATCGAGGCCCGATCGCAACAGGACCGCGAGGTGCCGATGGTCGTCCGCATCGTCGGCACGAATGCCGAGGAGGCGGCGCGGCTGCTGGCGGAGGCACGGTTCACGACGGCGAGTACGCTCGACGAGGCAGCCGAGAGAGCCGTCGCGGCGAGCAGGTCCGCGGGCGCCGCGGCATGAGCATCCTCATCGGGCCGGACACCCGGCTGCTCGTCCAGGGAATCACCGGCCGCGAGGGCGAGTTCCATTCGCGGGCGATGCTCGAGTACGGCACCCCGCTCGTTGCCGGCGTCACCCCCGGCAAGGGCGGCATCCGGACACTCGACGACCGCGTGCCGGTGTTCGACACGGTCGCCGACGCGGTCTCCCAGACCGGCGCGAACACGACGTGCATCTTCGTGCCGGCGGGAGGCGCCCCCGACGCGGTCATGGAAGCGGCCGATGCCGGCGTCTCGACCATCTTCTGCATCACCGAGGGGATCCCGGCGCTCGACATGGTCCCCGCCGTCGAGGTCGTGCGGACGTCGGGCGCCCGGCTGATCGGGCCGAACTGCCCCGGCGCGACGTCGCCGGGGAGTGCCAAGGTCGGGATCATCCCCGGCTCGATCCACCAGAGCGGTCGCGTCGGAGTCGTCTCCCGATCCGGGACCCTCACCTACGAGGCCGTCCAGGCGATGACGGACGCCGGCCTCGGCCAGTCGACCTGCGTCGGGATCGGCGGCGATCCGGTGATCGGGACCACGTTCCTCGACGTCCTCCGGCTGTTCGCCGCGGATCCCGCGACCGAGGCGATCGTCCTGATCGGCGAGATCGGCGGGTCGGCCGAGGAGGAGGCGGCGGCGTGGGCGGCCGAGCATCTGCGGGACGTGCCGAAGGCTGCCTTCATCGCCGGCCGGTCGGCACCGGAGGGCAAGCGGATGGGCCACGCAGGCGCGATCATCTCTGGCGGTCGCGGAACGGCGGCCTCGAAGGTCGAGGCGCTCGAAGCGGCCGGATTCCGCGTCGCGGGCTCGCCCACTGAGCTGCCCCGCCTCCTGCGCGACGCCGGCTATCGCGGCTGACGAAGGCGACCGAGCCGAGGGACGTCACGATGGGCGCGCTGATGGATCTGATCGCCGGCGACGAGAAGGACATACTGCTCGCGATCGCCGTGGACGACTGGCTCGGCCTCCAGGACCGGGATCGGTTCACGGCGCACCTCTCGCTGGGTGGCGGCCTTGATCCGACGTGGCTCGACCTCTTCTCCGAGGCGGCCCGGACGGTGACCGGGCGGCCGACGCCCGCGGACTTCATCGACGCGCGGCGGGACATCGACCGTGACACGCAACTCACGGAACGGTCGGTCGAGCGGGTCGACTCCGATTGGATCGGGGCCGTCGCGATGATCCCCGACCACGACGTCGACGCCGTCGCGGGTCGCTGGATCGACCTCGTGGAGGAGGACCTCGGGGAGCTGCCGCGGGAGGAGAAGCCCTGGATCCGCCAGCTCACCGGCCAGATCGTGGAGTTCGCTCGCGAAGCCGATAGCGCCCGGGCCGTGCTGTTCGCCTGGTCGCTGTGATAGCCGAGCGCGACCGGAGCATCCCCGCGAGAGCGTCGACCGAGCCGACGCGGTCCGCGCCGACAACGCGCTATGAGACGGGTGGACGCGGATCCAACGACCTCGAAACTGGACTTCCAGAAGCCATCGCCAGACGGCACTTGGCGTCTACCAGAATCCGTTCCAGGCGAGTTGCCGGTGTTCTTCTCGATCCTCCCGTCGAGGCCGGCGGCTCAATAGCCCAGGCTCGACCAGGACGGACCTCCGGGCGCCTCGATCAGCTCGACGAGGACGCCGTGGCAGCTCCTCGGGTGCAGGAACGCGACGGGCCCCTCGGCGCCCTTCCGCGGCGAGGTGTCGATCAATTCGACACCGTCGATCTCCAGGCGGAGCAGCGTTTCGGCGAGATTTGCCACCTCGAAGCAGACGTGGTGAAAGCCCTCGCCCTTCGAGTCGAGGAAGCGGGCGACGCCCGTTGTGTCGTCGGTGGGCTCGACCAGCTCGATCTTCGATTCGCCAACCGGCAGGAACGCGATCCGGACGCGATCGACGGTCATCTCCTCGACGACGTCGAGCTCGAGGCCGAGCATGTCTCGCCAGAAGCCCAGCGCCGTCTCGAGCGAGCGGACGACAACGGCGACGTGGTGAACGCGGCCGAGGCGGCGGAGGTGCTCGGGAAGCCGGGCAGCGACGGGGCGGGCGGGCATCCCGCGGAGCGTACAGTGTCGGCAAAGGCATGAACGAGCCGGGACCGTCGGCGGCCTCGCGTGGCGTTCAGACCGTGATCAGCTCCCGGTGCTCGCCCCACGCCGCTCGGAGGCGATCGCTGATCTCGCCGACCGTCGCGTAGGCCTCGACGGCCTCGATCAACGCCGGGAGGAGATTCTCCTCGGACCGCGCACAGTCCTCGAGACGACGCAACGCCGCCTCCCAGGCCGCGCCGTCACGCTCGTCCCGAACCCGCCGGACGCGCTCCACCTGCCGCCGCTCGCCCTCCGGATCGATCCTATGGAGCCGCGGCGAAGCCGCCGCAGCGGCGTCTTGGAACTTGTTCACGCCGACGACCACCTGGTCGCCGCGCTCGATCGCGGCCTGGACGCGGTACGCCGACTCCTGGATCTGCCGCTGCTGGAAGCCGGCCTCGATCGCCGCCAGCGTCCCGCCCATCGCGTCGATCTCCTCGAGGTAGTCGGCAGCGGCCCTCTCCAGCTGCGTCGTCAACGACTCGACGAAGTACGACCCGGCCAGTGGATCGGGCGTCTCGGTGACGCCGCTCTCGTAGGCCAGGACCTGCTGCGTTCGGAGGGCGAGCCGGGCGCTCTCCTCGGTCGGCAGGGCGAGCGCCTCGTCACGGGCGTTGGTGTGGAGGCTCTGGGCGCCGCCGAGCACGGCGGAGAGTGCCTGAACGGTCGTCCGGACGACGTTGTTGTCGATCGACTGGGCTGTCAGCGACGACCCTGCCGTCTGGACGTGGAACCGGCACATCATCGAACGCTCGCTGGTCGCCCCGAAGCGGTCGCGCACGATCCGAGCCCACATTCGTCGGGCCGCCCGGAACTTCGCGACCTCCTCGAAGAGCTCCGACCAGGCCGCGAAGAAGAAGGACAGACGCGGCGCGAAGTCGTCGATCGCGAGACCCCGGGCGACGGCCGCCTCGCAGTACGCGATCGCATCGGCCAGGGTGAACGCCAGCTCCTGGGCCGCCGACGCCCCCGCCTCCCGCATGTGGTAGCCGCTGATCGAGATCGTGTTCCAGCGCGGCAGGTCCTTCGAGCAGAACTCGAAGATGTCGGTCACGAGACGCATCGACGGCCCGGGCGGGTAGATCCACGTCCCGCGGGCGATGTACTCCTTGAGGATGTCGTTCTGGGTCGTGCCGGAGATCCTGTCCCGGGACACGCCTTGCTTCTCGGCGGCCGCCGTGTACAGCGCGAGCAGGATCGCGGCGGTCGAATTGATCGTCATCGACGTGCTGACCTCGCCGAGCGGCAGGCCGTCGAGCAGGACCTCCATGTCGGCAAGCGACGAGATCGGGACGCCGACGCGGCCGACCTCCCCCGCCGCCTGCGGCGCGTCCGAGTCGTAGCCCATCTGGGTCGGCAGGTCGAACGCGACCGAGAGGCCGGTCTGGCCGTGCTCGAGGAGATACCGGAACCGCCGGTTCGTTTCCTCGGCGGTCGCGAATCCGGCGTACTGGCGCATCGTCCAGAGGCGCGATCGGTACATCGTCGGCTGGACGCCGCGAGTGAAGGGGTACTCGCCCGGCAGGCCGAGGTCGCGGCCCTCGTCGAAGCCTGTGGCAGCCAGGCCCTCCCCTGTGTAGACGTCGGCGATCTCGACATCGCTGCTCGTCACGAACTTGTCCCGGCGCTCGGACGCCGAGCCGACCGCCTTCGCCCGGGTGGTCGCCCGCCAGCGTTCGACGTCGTCGCGGCTCACGCGATCACCGCGAGCAGGTCGCCAAGCTCGATGGTGTCCCCGGCCCCGACCGCCACCCGATCGATCCGTCCGGCGCGCGGCGCCCGCAGCTCGTTCTGCATCTTCATCGCCTCCACCACGAGGAGCGTCCGCCCGGCCTCGACGGTGTCGCCCGGGACCACCCGGACCGCGGCGACCCGTCCGGGA
>JBJMMH010000086.1:0-53090 GCA_045804885.1 Chloroflexota bacterium
CCGGCGAGACTGATGGGTCGCTCAACGACGCGAGGAAGCCGATCGCGGCGAAGGCGACGATCGTCCCGAGTGCGATCGCGAAGGACCGCCTCGCCACGAGGCCAACGCAGGCGCCGATCAGCAGCGCCACGCCGAAGATGAGGCCCTCGAGCGCCAGCTTGTCGTTCGTGCCGAAGATCGAGACGACGAAGTCCTTGGCGCCCGGCGGCTGGTGGTCGATGACCCAGGACCCGACAGCGGCGATCAGCGACTGGGCTCCAAGAAGCGCTGCCACGAGCTCTGATGCGCCGAGAGCCGCGACCGTCGCGACGATGCCGGCAACGGCATCCCGGCCGCGCGTTGTCGCTCGGGGCGGGTCGGCGATCGCGAGCTGGCCGCCGTCCGCTGACGCGCCCGTCGTGGTCGAGGTGGTCGTCACGGCGTCATCGTCGCGCGGAACTGCAACGGCTGCATGACGGTCGATTCGCCCGCTGCGTCACGTCGGATCCACGTCGAGCCACGCCCGGAAACGACCGTTCGTGCCGTCGACCGCGATCGGCAGGCCGAAGGCGCGGCTGAGATTCGCCGATGTCAGCGACGACTCGATCGGTCCCGCGACGACCGCCCGGCCGCCGCCGAGCACGAGTGCGTGCCCGAAGCCGCGCGGAATCTCCTCGACGTGATGGGTGACGAGGACGAGGCCGCGCGGCGAGGCGCCTGCCGCGAGCCGGCCAAGATCGCGGACGAGCGTCTCACGTGCCCCAAGGTCGAGACTCGCGCCGGGCTCGTCCAGGACGAGGAGGTCGGGATCCGGCATGAGCGCCCGGGCGATCTGGACGCGTCGCCGCTCGCCCGTCGAGAGCGTCCCGAAGGCGTGGCGCTCGAGCCCGTTCGCGCCCAGGTCGGCGAGGAGCCGGCCCGCCCGTTCCCGATCGGCGTCGGTGTAGTCGTGCCACCACGGCCCGAGCGCCGCATGCCGCGCCGTCATGACGACGTCGCGGGCGCTTAGGGTCGGGTCGATCGAAGGCTCGAGGCCGGCACCCGCGTAGCCGACCCGCCGCCGCAGCTCGCGCGCGTCGACTCGGCCGATCGTCTCGCCGAGGACCTCGACGGTGCCGGTCGTCGGCCACAGATACGTGCTCGCGATCTGCACGAGCGTCGTCTTGCCCGAGCCGTTCGGGCCAAGCACGACCCAGCGCTCGCCGTCGCCGACGACCCAGTCGATCGGGCCGAGGATCACCCGGCCGGCGCGCCGGACCGAGACGTCGCTGAGTCGCAGGATCACGAGCGCGATCCTAGTCGCGCCCAGCCGCGCGCGACGGCGCTAGGTCAAGGCGAGTTGGCCGGTTTCGCCGCCGCCGCCGACGCCGCGGCGGTCGGTGTCGGTTCCGGCGTGGGCTCCCGTGTGGGCTTCGGGGTCGGCGCTTCGGTCGGTGGCGGCGTCGGCGGCTCCGTCGGTGGGGCTGACGGCTCGAGGGACGGTGACGCGGATTCGACCGGCGAAGCGGGCGGGCACGGCGCCGCGGCGACGCCCGTTGACGGGTCCGGCGTCGGCGCCTCGAACGAGGGGACGATGCCGCTCGGGTCCGGTGTCGGCACGGGGAAGCACGATGGCGACGGCGCTGCGCCTTCGCAGCCGTGGCCCTCGACGATGCCCCACGAGTTGCCGTATGGCTTGAACTGGGGGTTGTAGAAGTACGCAGTCCGCGTGCCGTTGACGCCGCCCGACGTGCCGGGCCCGCGGCGGGCCCGCTGGAACCAGTTGCGGTCGTGCTTCAGCCAGTTGTCGTGGTCCTTCTCGAAGCCGACCAGCTCCAGGACCGCCGAGCCGCAGACGCCCTTCGGGACCGCGCTCTTGGGCTCGGTCCCCGCGATGAAGAGCTCCTCGATCGACTTGCCACCGGACTGCGGTTGGGCGCCGGTCCATGGGTCGATCTTCGCCCGGGTGAGCCCGTCGGGCGCGGCGAAGTCGTTGATCGCCCACTTCTTCGTGACCTCGTCCATGAAGCCATGCCAGACGAAGGTCGTGACATCGATCGAGAACAGCGGCTTCGCCGGCGTCGAGACGAGCGAGTTGTCGCTGTTGCCATTCCAGGCGCCCGCGACGAGCGCGTACTCGCCCGCATCCCGGCCCTCCTGTGTCGGCGGCGCAATGAAGCCGTATGCGTTCAGATCCTTCGCGTCGTTGTTCGTGCCGGTCTTGAGGGTCGCCGGGCGATGCTTGCCGCCTGGTCCTTTCACCTCGAACTTGCCCCAGAACGGATTGATCTTCTTGTCGGTGTTCCCGGAGAGGATGTTCGTGACGATGTACGCCGCCTGGGGCGTCGCAGCCTGCGTCCCCTCGGGCTGGCTGAAGGGCGGCACGACGTCCGTCCCGGACTGGTCCGTGATCGCGAGGATCGTCGTGTGGGGGATGAGCTTGCCGCCGTTCGCGAGCGTTCCGTAGGCCGTCGTCAGGTCGACCGGCCGGACCTCCTGGACGCCAAGCCCCAGCGCCGGGCCGGCCGACGGCGTGTCGGTCTGGAACGTCATCCCGTAGTCCTTCGCGCGGGCGAAGAGATGCTCCGGCGTGTTGACGATGGTTGCCTTGACCGACGGGATGTTCAGCGAGAACTGGAGCGCCGTCCGGACGCGGACGGGACCGCGCTCGTAGATGTCGGCGTCGGACGGGGTGTACCCGCCGCCGAAGTCGGTCGCCGAGTCCATGAACATCGAGGCCGCCGTCATGGTCTTGTCGTCGATGCCGGTCAGGTAGTTGAACGGCTTGAAGGCCGACCCGGGCTGTCGCCAGCCGCTGCCGGCGACGTCGAACTGGGGCTGGAACGCGGGGTCGGCGCTGTCCGAGTAGTAGTCGGCGCTGCCGACGTAGGCGATGACCTGGCCGGTCTGGTAGTCGGTGGCGACGATCGTGCCGTTGTGAAGGTCCTTGCCGCGTAGGTTGCGCATCCACGTCTCGTACTTGAGGCCAAGCGACTCCGCGGCGGCCTGCGGCCGGCGCGCATGTGGGACGAGGGCGGCGGCCTTGACCCACTTCTCGGCGACCTGCTGGATCGGCACATCGAGCGTCGTCGTGATCCTCAGGCCGCCCTGCTCGAGCGGGTCGCAGGTCGGGACGTCCTCGCCGCACAGCTTGTCGGCCATCTCCTTCTGGACGGCCCAGACGAAATGCGGCGCGACCCACTGCGGCCGCTTCTGCGGGGCGAGGACGACCTCGTCATTCTTCGCGTCGAGGAAGTCCTGGCGGCTGTACTGGCCGTCCGAGAGCGGCGTCCGGTCGCCTTCCGCGAGCAGGTCGAGGATCATGTTTCGGCGCTGGACGATATCCGTCGAGTCGGGCACGACGAGCGTCTTCTCGCCCGGGCAGTTGCCGTCCGCGTCCAGCTCCTCAGAGCAGCGCACGACGGCGTTCCGGACGAGATCGTAGTTGGACGGCGATTTCGGGAGCCCGGCGAGGATCGCCGCCTCGGCGACCGTCAGGTCCTTGAGCTCCTTACCGAAGTAGGCCTTCGCCGCCGCCTTCACGCCGTACGTCTGATTGCCGTAGTAGTTCTGGTTGAGGTAGGCGGTGATGATCTTCTTCTTGCCGTCCTCGCCCTGGTAGGCCTCCGTGAGGCGGACGGACTGGATGATCTCCTTGAGCTTCCGTTCGAGCTGCCGCTTGGGGTCCTGGACGAGGTCCGGATCGAGCAGCCGCTGGCGGACGAGCTGCTGGGTGATCGTGGAGGCGCCGCGGCTCCGGCCCCGGACGCTGTCGACGCCCGCCGAGACGATCGCCAGCGGATCGAAGCCGGCGTTCTCCCAGAATGTCTTGTCCTCGATCGCCGTCTGGGCGTCGATGACGATGGGCGGGATCTCGTCGAACGTGACGAGCTCCCGCCGCGTCTGGCCGACCCGGGCGAGCTCGGTCTGGCCGGTGCGATCGTAGATCACGGACTCCTGCTGGACCGGCAGGTCGTCGAGCTTGGTCGGGTCGACGAGGTTCGAGGTGAGGCCGGCGAAGGCAGATACGACCGTGACGCCGACGAGCAGCGCCAGGGCTGCGAGCAGGAACCAGACGACGACCGCGATCATCCCGACAGTCGTCGGCCGAGCTCGACCGGGCGGTGGCGGGCGGCGCGTCGGGCGGGGGTTCTCGTACGCGGGCTCGTTGTACACCGGTGGCGCGCTCCCTCGATGCGAGTCGGGGGAAGGATGCCATCGCCGGGCGGAATGCGCGAGGTGGCGTACGGTTCGCCGCTGCGCCCATCATCCGTTCGTTCGATTTTCGGACGCCGCGGAACGCGACCATGAGCGCCCCCGACGTGAGGATTTCGGGATCCGATAGCGACGGCAATGTGGGTGCGAGCGTCGATCTCGGACGTCCGATATGCCCCAGCGACGCTCAGCCAGTCGCGGCCTCGAAGGCCGGCAGGAATCCGGCGTTCGCCTCGAGCAATGCGTCCAGCAACGGCCGGCCCATGTCGAGCGTCCCGACGAGCGGGTTCGCGACGAGGGCCCGCAGCGCGATCGCTCGGTCGCCGGTGCGCGCGGCGCGGATGACCAGCCGTTCGTAGCCCTTCATCGCCTGGACGAGGCCGAGCATGTCCGGCGCGAGCGGCTTCAGCGCGACCGGATGGGCGCCTTCGCTGTCGATCCGGGCGGGAATCTCGACGACGGCGTCGGCCGGTAGACCGCCCAGCGCGCCATCATTCCGGATGTTGACGACCTGGACGTCGCCGGTGCCGGCCCGCAGCGAGGCGATCAGCTGGGCGGCTGCCTCGCTGTAGAAGGCGCCGCCGCGATTGGCGAGCAGCGCTGGCTTCGTGTCGAGCGCGGGGTCGCGGTACATCGCGAGCAGCTCGCGCTCGATGGCCGCGACCTCCTCCGCTCGTGTCGCGTGGCCGTCGCGGCGCTGCTCGGCGAGGACGGTCTCGGTGAGGTAGTAGTAGCGGAGGTAGTACGACGGGATCGCCGCGAGCGATCGAAGGAACTCCACGGGGACGCCGACATCACGTGCGATCTCCTCGCCGTCCTCGGCCATGATTGCGGGCAGGCGGTCCACGCCGTCGACCCGGACCTCGCGGATCCACGTGAGATGGTTCAGCCCGACGTGATCGAGCTCGACGCGCTCGGGCTCGACGTCGAAGCGCGCCGCGAATCGGCGCTGGAAGCCGATCGCGACGTTGCACAGCCCGATCGCCCGGTGGCCGTCGTCGAGGAGCGCCTGGCTGACGATCCCGACCGGGTTCGTGAAGTCGACGATCCAGTGGCCCGGCGCGGCGAGCCGATCGGCCTTCTCGGCGATGTCGAGGACCACGGGCACGGTCCGGAGCGCCTTCGCGAATCCGCCCGCGCCGGTCGTCTCCTGGCCGATCGTGCCGAATCGCGGCGGAAGCGTCTCATCGACGAAGCGGGCGGCCTGACCGCCGACACGCAGCTGGACGATGACGAAGTCGGCGCCGTCGAGCGCCGCGTCGAGGACGCCGCTTATCTGGATGTTGCCGGTCCAGCCGAGGCGGGCAAGCTGACGGCGGGCCATGCCGCCTACGATCTCGGCCCGGTCGGGATCCGTGTCGAGGAGAACGAGATCGTCGATGCGGACCCGGTCGTCGCGGACTGCCAGCCCCTCGATGAGCTCCGGCGTGTAGGTGCTACCGCCGCCGACGACCGCGACCTTCAAGCGACCCTGCCCTCCGCCCCGACCCGCCGCGCCGTCTTGACACGACGCCCCCGGGCCACCAATGATTGCTTATAACGTTATCACCATCGGAGCCCGCGGCAAGAGGACTCGTCCCGGCACATGGCCCGCTTCAGGCTCGTCGTCGGTCCCGTCCCGCTCCACCACCAGGTCTATCTCGACCTGTCGTCGGCGCTCGACGAAGGCGAGTTGAAGCCGGGCGACCGGCTCCCGCCGGAGCGCGAGCTGGCAGAGCGCTACGGGTGCAGCCTCATCACCGTCCGGCGCGCCCTCTCGGAGCTGGCGCGGGAGGGCCGGATCGAGCGGACCCGCGGCCGCGGCACGTTCGTGCTCCGGCCGCGCGTCGAGCTCGACTTCGGCGGCAGCCAGTCGTTCACGAGCGAGATGCAGAGCCACGGTCTCGACGCGGAGACGAAGGTGATCGTGGCCAGGTCGGAGCCGGCCGGCGAGGCGGTCGCGAACGCGCTCGACCTGAAGATCGGAGCGCCTACCCTCTATCTCGAGCGGCTCCGCCTGGCCGGCGGCGAGCCGATGCTCCTCGAGCTGGTCCACCTGCCGGCCGGCCGGTTCCCCGGCCTCCTGGCGTCAGACCTCGAGCACAACTCGCTGTACCAGCTGCTTACCGAGCGTTACGGGACGCGGGTCGTCCGCGCCCGCGAGGCGATCGAGCCGGTCCTGCTTCGAGGCCGTGAGGCGCGGCTCCTCGACCAGCCATCGGGCCGTCCGGCCCTGCTGGTTGAGGGCGTTGCGTTCGCCGCCGACGGCGTTCCCGTCGAGTTCGCGCGTAGCTTCGTCCGCGGCGATCGAACGCGCTACTACGTTGAGCGCCTCGTGGTGCGCTCACCGACCACCCCCCTGGCCGCCTCGGTGGAGGAGCCGAGGTCCGGCGCCGGCGTCGGCCGGCTGGCCGGCGTGAGCCGGCGAGAGATGCGCAGCCGTCCCTGACGGGCGCGCGAGAGGAGGCACCGAGATCACTCGACAGCGAAACCTTCCGAGCAAGCCCGGAGACGGGACCACAGCGAGGAGTGCCATGCGAGCGAAACCGTTCCGCGTCTTCGCCCTGTTCGCGATCGCAGCCCTGCTCTTCGGGGCGTGCGGGTCGCCGACGACGAGCAACGCGCCCGCTGCGTCTGGCGCGGCGTCGGGCGCTGCGTCAGGCGGGGCATCAGCCGCCCCCACGACGACCATCGTGGGCGGCACTGCGGCGCCCGGCCAGGTCGACATCCGGTGGTTCTGCTGCCTCGGCGGCGGCGATGCGCCGGAGCAGGTCGCGGCCGAGAAGAAGGTCGTCGATGCGTTCAACGCATCTCATCAGAACATCCACCTGACGTTCGAGGCGGTTCCGTACGCCGGCGCGAACGATGCGCTCTCGACCCAGATCGGCTCCGGCAGCGGCCCCGACATCGTCGGACCTGTCGGTATCGGCGGCGCCAACGCGTTCCACGGCCAGTGGCTCGACCTCGCGCCGCTCATCCAGAAGACCAACTACGACCTGTCCGGCTTCCCGCCCGACGCGGTCGAGATCTACAAGCTGGACGAGGGCCAGGTCGGCATCCCGTTCGCGATCTACCCCTCGGCGCTGTTCTACAAGAAGGGTCTGTTCGAGGAGGGAGGCCTGAAGGAGCCGCCCCACAAGTACGGTGACAAGTACGAGCTCGATGGCGCCCAGGTCGATTGGAACTACGACACGGCGCGCGAGGTCGCAAAGCGCCTCACCGTCGACAAGAACGGCAAGGACGCGACCCAGGACGGGTTCGATCCCGCGAACATCGTCCAGTGGGGCTTCGAGCCGCAGCGGGACGACATGCGTGGCCTCGGCGCCTACTGGGGAGCGGGCTCATTGGCCGCCTCTGACGGCAAGACGGCCCAGATCCCCGACGACTGGAAGACCGCCTGGAAATGGTGGTACGACGGCATGTGGAAGGACCACTTCAGCATGACCGGGCCGATCTTCGAGAGCGACGACATCAACCCCAAGGACTATCCGTTCTTCACCGGCAAGGTCGCGATGAGCGAGAACTTCCTGTGGTCGACCTACGGCGTCGGCGACGCCGGCGACGACTGGGATCTCGCGGCTATCCCGGCGAACGGCAGCAAGGCGACGGCCGCCTTCAACGCCGACACGTTCCGGATCCTCAAGGGCACGAAGCACCCCGACGAGGCGTTCGAGGTGCTGACGTACCTCCTCGGCGACGCGTCGGAGGAGCTCTTGACGGCCTACGGCGGCTTCCCCGCCCGGATCGCCGACCAGGCGAAGGGCGTCGAGGCGCTTCAGTCGCAGTTCACGAACAAGGTCGACTGGCAGGTCGCGATCGACGGCATCGAGCATGCCGACAACCCGAACTTCGAGGCTTACATGCCGGCGTACAACGAGACGCTCGGTCTCATCGGCTCCGGCGGGAAGTACACGACGAAGTGGCAGTCCAGCCAGGGGCTCGACATGGATGCCGAGTTCAACGCCCTGAAGCAGGAGATCCAGTCCATCTGGGACAAGGCCGGCGGCGGTTGATACGGACCGTCTCGGCTAGCCTCCCGACAGGCGCATAGCCTCAGGCCTCCCGCCCGGCCCCAGACGGGCGGGAGGCACTCACCTGGAGACCGATGACCGCGATCGAGCACCCCCGGCGCCGCTCGTTCGTCCCCGCCGCGCTTCGCCTCAAGCCCCTCGCCCGCCGCGAGGCGAAGTGGGGTTACGTCTTCATCTCGCCATGGATCGTCGGCTTCCTCGCGTTCACCTTGCTGCCGATGGTGGCGTCGCTCATCTTCACATTCACCAACATCAACCTCGCACAGGAGAAGCCGCTCGCCTTCGTCGGGCTCGCCAACTGGCAGCGCCTCTTCGGCGACCACTCGACCTGGGACGCCCTCGGCGTGACGTTCCGGTTCGCCGCGCTCAACCTGCCGATAGCGCTCGTCATCCCGTTCGTCATCGCGCTGGCGCTCAACAGCGTCCACCTGCGCTGGCCGGCCGTCTTCAGGACGCTCTTCTTCCTGCCGTACGTGATCCCGTTCGTGGCGGGGATCCTGATCTGGCAGAGCATGCTCAACCTCGAGACGGGCTGGGTGAACGCGTTCCTCGAGTTCATCGGCATCAAGAACCCGCCCAACTGGTTGCAGGACCCGACCTTCGTCTACCCCAGCCTCGTCTTCCTGGGGCTCTGGGGCATCGGCGCGGGGATCATCGTCAACCTCGCCGGCCTGCGGGGCATCCCGACCGAGCTCTACGACGCGGCGCGGATCGACGGCGCCGGCTGGTGGGCCCAGCTCCGCAACGTGACGCTGCCGATGATGTCGCCGGTGATCTTCTACGCCCTTGTCCTCGGCATCGTCGACGTTCTGCAGTACTTCCTCGTCCCGCTCGTCCTCTACAACGGGACCGGCGAGCCCCAGGGCACGACGCTGTTCTTCAACCTCTACCTGTACAAGCAGTTCTTCACCTTCCAGAACATGTCCTACGGCTCGACGCTGGCCTGGCTCCTCTTCGCGATCACGCTCGTGATCACCGTCGTCCTGTTCCGGACGTCGCGGCGCTGGGTCTACTACGCGGGTGACCGGTAGTGGCCGGGGAGCGCTAAGGGTGGCCGTCGCGGTCGCCGACCAGCCGACCCGGTACCGGCGGCGCCGGTTCCGGAAGGACACGGGCAAGTCGTTCCTTCTCACCTTCGTCGTCGTCGTCGTCCTGGCCGCGTTCCTCGCCCCCGTCCTGCGCTCGCTCGCGGTGTCGCTCCGGACGCCCGAGCAGGTCGGCGAGGCCGACAGCCCGCAGTACCCGGCCGTTCCCCGGACGTTCGACTACAACGGCAAGACCTACGACCTCTACACGGTCCCGCTCGAGGGTGGCGAGCGCGAGATGGCGCTCGTCAAGAAGGGCAGGACCCAGAGCGACTTCGTCGATCCCGCGAACGTCGGCGCGGGTCCGATCACCTGGCAGGGCTCATGGCGGACGTTGTCACGGGCATGGACGTTCTCGCCCGCCTGGCAGAACTACGTCGACGTCTGGAACCTGATCGACTATCCGCGGCTGTTGCTGAACACGTTCCTGCTGGCGATCATCGGGATGGTCGGGACCGTCGTGTCGTGCACGCTCGTCGCGTACGGCTTCGCGCGCTACCGCTTCCCGGGGCGGTCCATGTTGTTCACGCTGCTCGTCGCGACGATCTTCCTGCCGTTCGCCGTGACCGTCATCCCGACGTACACGATCTTCGTGAAGTTGGGCTGGGTAGGAACCTGGCTGCCGCTCCTGGTCCCGACCTTCCTTGCCAACGCGTACGACGTCTTCCTGTTGCGCCAGTACCTGATGACGATCCCGCGGGAGATGGACGAGTCCGCCGCGATCGACGGCGCCGGACCGTTCCGGACGCTGATATCGGTCATCGTCCCCCAGGCTTGGCCCGTCATCATCGCCGTCGCGATCTTCCACTTCGTCTATGCCTGGAACGACTTCTTCGGACCGTTGATCTACCTGTCGACCAAGCCCGAGCTCCAGCCGCTGGCCGTCGGCCTCGCGTCGTTCAACGGCATCCATTACCGGAACCCGGCGTACATCCAGGCTGGCACCATCATGACGATGCTCATCCCGATCCTCCTCTTCCTCGTCTTCCAACGCTTCTTCACCCGCGGGATCGTGATCACCGGGGTGGAGAAGTAGCGTGCCGGGTGCCGGGGAGGCGGACCGGCCGTTCCGCGTCGCGCTGACGTTCGACGCGGAACATGCCGACCGACCGGCGCGGCCGGGGAACGACGAGCGGCTGCTCGATGCGCTCGAGAGCGCCGACGTTCGGGCGACGTTCTTCGTCCAGGGCCGCTGGGCGGAGGCCTATCCCGCCGTCGCCCGAAGGATCGCCGACGACGGCCACCTCGTCGGCAGCCACACGCACTACCACGCCCGTCTGCCGCTCCTCTCCGAGGTCGGCCTCGTCGCCGACATCCGCGCCGCCGAGGACATCATCCGGGACCTCGTCGGGGTCGACCCGCGGCCGTGGATCCGGGCGCCGTTCGGCGCGGGCGCGGGCGACGACGCCCTCATCGAGCGGCTGGACGCGCTCGGCTACCGCCACGTCGGCTGGAACGTGAACGCCGAGGACTGGGATCCGATCAACCCGTGCGAGGCGGTCGAGCGGGCGGTCGTCGAAGCAGCTGTGGTCCGGGGCGATGGCAGCGTCGTCCTGATGCACACCTGGCCCGACCCGACCTACGAGGCGCTGCCAACAATCGTCGCCCGGCTCGCCCAACTCGGGGCGACGTTCGTCTCGGTGGCGGAGCTGCCCGAGCCACCCATCGGCGTCCCAGCCGACGACCCGGAATGACGGCCGCGATCCTCGCGGTCGACGGCGGCAACTCCAAGACGGACGTCGCGCTCGTGGCGGCCGACGGCGCCGTCCTCGGGACGGTTCGCGGTCCGACGACCTCGCACCAGGCGGTCGGGCTCGAGCGGGGGATGGACCGCCTCGTCGCGCTCGTCGAGGACGCGGCGGCCCAGGCTGGGCTCGACCGCGCGGCGCGGCCGCTCGCCCGTCTCGGCGTCTACGCGATTGCCGGCGCCGACTATCCGCCTGACGTCCGGCTCCTCGATCGGGCGCTCGTGGTGACGCGTCTGTCGGCCGAGGTGGTCGTCGAGAACGACACGATCGGGGCGCTGTGGGCCGGCTCGTCGACGGGCTGGGGGATCGCGCTCATCTGCGGTGAGGGAATCAACGGCGCGGCGATCGCGCCGCATGGTCGCCGGGTCCGGTTCGACGGGGTCGGCGACATCTCCGGCGACTGGGGCGGTGGCCACTCGGTCGGCATGGCCGGCCTCGCGGCGGCGGTCCGCGCCGCTGACGGCCGAGGTCCGCAGACATCGCTGGCGAGGCTCGTGCCGGCGCAGTTCGGGTTCAGGCGGCCGGCAACGCTGACCCGGGCGCTGTACGAAGGCCGGATCGCCAATCGGCGGATCAGCGAGCTGTCGCCGACCGTGTTCGCGGCCGCGGCCGCGGCTGATGGCGACGCCGTGGCGCGTTCGATCGTCGACCGCCTGGCCGACGAGCTCGTCGCGATGGCGACGGCCCTGGCGCGGCGGGCGCGGCTGACCCGGCTCCCGGTCGAGGTCGTCCTCGCCGGTGGCGTTTTCCGGGCGACTGACGAGCGCTTCTACGAGCGGATCAGGTCGGGAATCGCGGCTGTCGTCCCGGCCGCCCGTCTCGTCCGTCTCGACGTGCCGCCGGTCGCCGGCCCGGCCCTCGAGGGACTCGCCCGACTGGGTGCGCTCGACGAGGCGGCCCGGCAGCGGATCGGGGAGGGGCTTCGCGCGTTCGGTCGATAGCACCGTCGCGCCAGGCTCGCATCGGGTTTCCGTGCCTGGATGGAACCATTCGAGCCGGGTCTGCCCCCTGAAGGTTGAGCACGGTCGTCGGCGGATGCCCGGCCAACGCGAAGGGCGGCACGGGAATGATCAGGCAGGTTTCGTGGAGCGAGGTCTCGGTCAAGGCTGTCGCGGCGCGCCTGCATGACGCCGACGGGGCCGTCCTCGACGCGCGGCGCGTCGACGATCGCCGGGTGCGCGCGAACGATCTCGTCGAGCGCGCCGAGCAGGCGGTCGTGACGAGTCGTGGCGCCCGCCTGGACAAGGCTCCGGGCTGAACCTGCGTCCCGCGGCGCGCAAAACGGAACGATCCGGAGCGCGGATCGACTCCTTCTCGGTGATCGCGGCCGCGAGAGTCAGTGCCGGGACGGCAGTCCCGGGCTCCCAAATTCGCCAACCCGAGGAACCGAGAAATGACCCAGACCCGTCGCCTCAATCGCGCTGGCCTTTCGCTGGTGTTCGCGTTGTCGATCGCCGCATCGGCCGGCCCGCTCACCGGAGCGACCGCCGGCGCGCCTCCGGGTGAGTTCGACCGGATCACCGCCGACATGCGGGCCTCGCTGGAGCGGCACGACTTGCGCGCGTTTCACCAGTACCGCGGCCAGCTGGACCGGCTGATCGCGACGGCGACTCAACGGTGAACGGGCGGATGGAACGATTCGCCCGAGAGTCCGCCTCATACTGGCCGAGCGCGGCCGCCTGGCCGCCATGTTCAGGCAAGCCGCATGCCGCGAGAACTCGTCGTCAGGGCTCGGGAAGGCGATCACGACGCCTTCTCTGAGCTCGCCTCGGCGTCGATCGAGCGCCTCCTACGGCTGTCCCGGCTCATCGTTCGCGACGATGACCGGGCGCAGGACGCCGTCCAGGATGCGCTCGTCACTGCCTGGCTCAACATCCGGGGCCTTCGGGACCCCGACCGCTTCGACGCCTGGCTCCATCGGCTCGTCGTCCGGTCCTGCTACCGAGCCGCGGGCCATGAGCGGCGGCGGCGTGTCGTGGAGGTTGCGCTCCTTCCGATCGACCACGCCGCAGTCCCGGACACGCAGGCGTCGGTTGCCATCAGGGATCAGCTGGACCGCGGATTCGCGCGTCTGCCGGTGCATCTACGGGCTGTCCTCGTCGTTCACCACTACCTGAGCCTCCGCGACCAGGAAGCAGCGGACATGCTCGACATCCCGCTCGGCACGATGAAGTCCCGCCTCAGCCGGGCGACCGCGGCGATGCGCGCGGCGCTCGAGGCCGAGGAGCGTGCCGCGACGGCGCCCCAGGAGTCGATGGCATGACGACTCGCGACGACTTCGACAGCGTCCTCGGCTCGTGGCTCGAAGGGGATGCGACCGCCGACGGTGCCGCAACCCTGCTCGAACGGACGCTCGCCGTCACGGCCCAGCGCCGCCCGCGGCCCGCATGGATCGCCCACGCGGACGGCGCCCGTCGGGCCCGGCTTCTGCCGATCGACGATCGAGGCCGCTCACGCCTGGCCTACGCCATGCTCCTCGCCGCGGCGATCGTGGCGCTGCTCGTCGGCGCCGTGTTCTTCGCCGGCCAGCGTCCGCCCCGCCTGTCGCAGCCCCTTGCCTGCGCCGGCGTCGACACGGCGCTCTGCGGCCACACCGCAGGCCGCTGGACGAGCCAGACGTTCACGCCGGGGCTGATGCTGACCTGGCCGAACAACGCCTGGTATACGCGGGATCTCCCGGACCGGCTGGAGCTCAAGACGATGCCGATGACGTCGGCCGTGATCGTCCACCTTGATCCGCTACCCGCGGGGCCGGGTCCGGAGCAGGAGCGGGCCGGTGACGTGGCGAGCCTCATCCGCTGGCTTCGGACCGCCCCGGGGGCCGTGATCGAGATGGTCGGCGAGCGAACCACGCCAACCGGTCTCCGAGTGACGACATGGGACATCCGGGCCATCGATCCGCGAGCGCCGGTCGCCCTATTCGCACCTCGGGAAAACCCAGCGGCCCCGGCGATCGTCGAGGCAAATCACTATGCCCAACGCCTGCACCTCGTCGATCTCGGTGGCGGCCACGTCCTGTCGATCCTGGTCGTCGCGTACGACAGCGATCACGAGACCGTTCGCCGAACGGATACGAAGTTCGACCCAATCCTCGACTCGATCCGACCGCCGGCCTCGTTCAGCCCGTGAAGGGCCCAGGCGACGACGCGTCCCGCAGAAGTGCAGCCCGGCCCGTCCGCCGAACGGAGCCTGCCGTCCAGGTCGACCTGATGCTGGAGCTGCATCAGATTTCTGTTCAGCACGCATGACGAGGGCACGGTCCGCCAGAATCTAACGGCGGCCACGCTCGGCAAAGCGCGACCTTATGCGGGCCCCGCATCGAGCGAAGCCGGGAAACGCGCCTTTGTCCAGGCTCTTGACATTGTTCTTCGCACCTTTCATCCTGCGCTTTGTCAACTCCTTGGGCAAAGTCCTCGCGCGGAGCGAGGGCCCGGACGAGGGACCCCGAACGGATGCGACTCCCGGCGAAGGCGACGCACGCCCAGACGCGCCAGCACAACCACCGGCTCGTGCTCCGAACCGTCTACGACTTCGGGCCGATCAGCCGGGCGGACGTTGCTCGCAGCACCGGCCTGACCCGGACGACGGTCGGCGACGTCGTCGGCGCGCTGCTCGACGAGGGCATGGTCGAGGAGGTCGGCCGGGGCCCCTCGACGGGCGGCAAGAGCCCCATCCTCCTCAGCCTCGTCGGCGATGCCCGTCAGGTCATCGGGCTCGATCTCGGCGAGAGCGTCTTCTCCGGCGCGCTCGTCAATCTCAGAGGCGATGTCCGGCGAGTGGTCGAGCTGCCAGTCGAGGGCCGCAACGGCCGCGCTGCGCTGGAGCTCGTCTTCAGGCTCGTCGACGAGCTCCTCGGCGAATCCACCACGGCTCCCCTCGGAATCGGCGTCGGCACCCCGGGTCTCGTGGACACGCGGACCGGCACCATTCGATGGGCAGTCAACCTGGACTGGCAGGACCTGCCGCTCGGCGGCCTCCTCCACGAGCGGTACGGCCTGCCGTCCAACGTCGCCAATGACAGCCAGGCCGCGGCCCTGGCCGAGTACGCGTTCGGCGCCGAGGGCCGGCGCGTCCTGAACCTGGTCACGATCAAGGTCGGACGGGGCATCGGCGCCGGCCTCGTCCTGAACGGCTCGCTGTTCCAGGGCGACGGCTTCGGCGCCGGCGAGATCGGCCACGTCGCCGTCGTTGACGACGGCGCCGCGTGCCGCTGCGGCCGATTCGGCTGCCTCGAGACCGTGGCCTCGAGCCGGGCCATTGCCACCCGAGCCGCGGAGCTGGCGACTGAGCTCGGGACGCCGCTGGCGGCCCTCGCGGCCCGTCGGGGCCACGGTGAGCTCACGATCGACGATCTCGTCCGGGCGTGGCTCGACGGGGATCCGGCGGCAAGGCAGGCCGCGCTCGAGGCGGCCCGCTATCTGGGCCGGGCCATCGCGGCGTTGATCGGCGCGCTCAACGTCGGGCGGGTCGTGCTTGACGGGCCCGTGACCGGGTTCGGCGACGAGTGGCTCGCGGCGGTCGCCGACGAGGCCCGACGACGCTCCCTGCCGCTGCTGAGCGGCGACACCGAGATCGAGTTCGGCCGGCTCAGCGAGAACGTCGTCGTGCTCGGCGCATCGGCACTCCTGATAACCCGCGAGCTCGGTCTGAGCCTCGCCCGATGACGCAGCCATCGGCCGTCCCGGGCGCCCGTGACCTCCTGGTCGGCGTCGACGTCGGCGGCAGCAAGATCGCTGTCCTCGTCGTGGACAGCGAATCCACGATCCGCGGCCGCCACACGATCCCGACGGCGGTCGGTGCGCCCCTCGGCGCAGCTGGCCACATCGCGGACGCGATCTCGGCGGCGCTCATGGTGGCCGGCGCGGGCATCGATCGGGCGGCCGCCGTCGGGGTCGGCGTGCCCGGCCGTGTCGATCGCCGCCGCGGCGAGGTCTCGCTCGCCGTGAACCTCGGCTGGCACCGCCTGCTGCTCGCCGACCAGCTGGAGGCCCGGCTCGGCGTTCCGTGCGCGATCGACAACGACGTTCGGGCAGCTGCCGCCGGCATCGTCGACCGGGGCCTGCTCGGCGATGTCGCCGACTTCGTCTACCTCGCGGTCGGGACCGGAATCAGCGCCGGCGTCGTAATCGACGGCCGCGTGCATCGCGGGACGCGGGGTCTCGCCGGCGAGATCGGCCACATCGTCGTCGACGCCGACGGACCGCGCTGTCCGTGCGGTCTGCGGGGCTGCCTCGAGACGGTCGCCGCCGGACCCGCGATCGCCCGGGCGGCGGCCGCCATGATCGCCACCGGTCGGTCGAGCACGATCGCCGCGGCGGCCGGAGCCGAAGGGCTCGAAGCGGCGGACGTATTCCGAGCCGCAGCGGGCGGCGATCCGCTCGGAGCCGAGATCGTCGCGAGGGCCGGCCGCTACCTGGCCAGGGCGATCCACGCCCTCGTCATGACGTACGACGTTGAGCGCGTCGTGATCGGCGGCGGCGTCAGCCGGGCAGGGGAGGGGCTGATGGGGCCCATCCGGGCCGAGCTGACCGACATGCGCGCGAGCTCCGAGCTCGCCGCCGAGATGGTCCCGCCCGACGTCGTCACGGTCTCGCCCGACGGCCCGGATGCGGGCGCGTGGGGCGGCGTGAGCATCGCCCGGGCGCTGGCCGGACAGGCCGCCGCGAACGAGGGAACGGAGGAGGTGGTCGCACGACAAGCCACGGCCTGATTTCCGAGATGGGGCTCCGCGGCGTCTGCCGCGGCGGCCGTTTGATGCAGAGGAGGAGACCCGCATGAGGCTCAAGCGATTTACCGCAGTGAGCGCCGCCGCGATGTTCGCGGTCGGCGCCTGCAGCACCGCAGCGTCGCCGTCAGCGTCGGCTCCGGCGTCCGTCGCGGCGCCGTCGGTCGCGGCGTCGGCAGCAGCCAGCGCATCGGCCGCGCCGAGCGCCGGCGAGGCCGTCATCCCGAACGTCGAGGACGGCGCCGAGATCGGCTTCTGGACGTTCTATCTCTCGCCGACGTTCGATCCCTACATCAAGTCGACGATCGAACGGTTCGAGAAGACCTACCCGGGCGTCAAGGTCAACTGGGAGGACCACCAGGCGACGTTCCTCGACGACTACCGCAACGCGCTCGCCGCGGGCAACGCCCCGGACGTCGCGAACCTCTCGAACAACGAGGGCTGGGTCCGCGAGTTCGGCGAGAAGGGCCAGCTCCTGAGCATGACCGACAGCCTGCCTGCCGACGTCCAGGACGACTACTTCCCCGACCTGTTCAACGACTCGCTCGTCGAGAACAAGAGCTACCAGGTTCCCTGGTATCAGGCGGTGCCGGTCGAACTCGTCAACACGGATATCTTCACGGCCGCCGGCCTCAAGCTCGAGGACTTCCCCAAGACGTTCGACGGCATCCCGGCGCTGTGCCAGACGATCAAGGACAAGGCCGACAAGCTCTGCGACCTGCGGCTGACGGTCAACGACTACCTCGCCCAGATGGTCTACGAGGGCGGCGTCGACGTCATCAGCGACGACGGCAAGAAGTTCACGTTCGACAGCGCCGACGGCGTCGCCTGGCTCCAGACCTACGTCGACATGGTCAAAGCCGGCACCGTCGACAAGACCCAGCTCACGACGGCCGATGACCGGACCGCGCTCGAGCTGTTCACGAGCGGCGAGGCGCCGTTCTACAACACCGGCCCGCAGCTCATCCGCGAGGTCAAGACGAGCAATCCCGACCTCTACAGCAAGCTGGCGATCGCTCCGTTCCCGATCGGGAAGTCGGGCGTCATCCAGCCGACCTCCATGGCCATCTCGGTCAAGAAGGACACGAAGTTCCCGAACGCTTCTCTTGCCCTGGCCGCGTTCTTCACGAACGCGATCAGCGAGGTGGAATTCAGCAAGACGGTGGCGGTCTACCCGTCCGTGATGGCGGCCTACGACGACCCGTTCTTCACGGAGCCGGCGACGGCCATCGAGGACAGCGCCCGGCCGCTGGCGAAGGACATCATCAGCAAAGAGAAGAACATCATGCCGACCATCCCCAAGAAGGCGGATGTCAACGCGATCGTCGCCAAGGCGGTCGAGGGCGCCATCTTCAACAACGTCCCGGCGCAGCAGGCCCTGACGGACGCCGTCACGCAGGCCAACGCGCTCCTGGGCAGCTAGCAAGAGACAGCCACTGAAGGTCCGGCCGTGCTCGTCCCCCAGGCGCGGCCGGACCCTATCCTTCTGGCGCGACGATGACCACCCGCATACGGCTGACGCCGTACCTGTTCCTCGCCCCGGCGCTGCTGCTGATCGCGGTCTTCGTCCTGTATCCGATCGTAAGCGTCGTCTACTACTCCTTCACGGACTTCTCGATCTCGACGCCACCCGAGTGGATCGGGCTGAAGAACTACGTGAAGCTCGTCGGCGACCCCACGTTCTGGCAGGCGCTGACTCACTCGGTCGTGTACCTGATCGTCACGCCGATCCTGATCGTGCTGTCGATCGGGCTCGCGATCATCGTCAACCGGAGCCTCCGGGGGATCCACGTCTTCCGCGCTCTCTACTACATCCCCGCCGTCGCCGGCAGCATCGCCATCGGGATCTCATGGCGCTGGCTGTTCGACACCAACGGGTTCATCAACAGCGTCCTGCTGTCGCTCGGACTCATCGACGAGAAGATCCAGTGGCTCTCGGAGCCGACCGCCGTGCTGCCGATCGCGATGCTGCTCACCGTCTGGGCCGGCGTCGGCTACTACTCAGTGATCTTCCTGGCAGGGCTCCAGAACATCCCCGAGGAGCTCTACGACGCGGCCCGCATCGACGGCTGCAACGACTTCCAGAAGCACCGCTACATCTCGGTGCCCGGGCTGCGGCCGCAGATCGTCTTCGTGTTCGTCATCTCCTCGCTCGCCGCGCTCAAGGTCTTCGATGAGATCTACGTCCTGACGAACAAGACCGGCGGCGTCCTCGACAGCGGGACGACGATCGTCTTCTACCTGTGGGAGCAGGCATTCCGGCTGACCCACGCGGGCTACGCGTCGGCGATCGCGATCGTCCTGCTGCTGCTCACTCTCGCGTTCTCGGTCGTCAACGTGCGCCTCCTCGAACGTCGGGCGGAGGCCGACTGATGGCCGTGCGTGCCGTCGACGCTGCGACGGGCGCGGATGGCGGCGCCATCGCCCTCGAGCGGCCGCGGTCGCGGACTGCGCGGCCGCGGCATCGACTCAAGGCCGCGTTCTGGTACGCGGTGCTGATCTCGATCAGCGTCGTCACGGTCCTGCCCTTCGCGTGGATGCTGCTGACGTCGCTCAAAGGCCCGCAGGACCCGATCTTCTCGGTCCCGCCGCAGTTCCTGCCGGCCCACCCGACGCTCGCCAACTACGCGAAGGTCTTCGATACGCTGCCGGTCGTGACGTTCTTCCGGAACTCGATCCTCGTGGCGTTGACCGTGACGGCGCTCAGCGTGCTCGTCACCTCGCTCGCCGCGTATCCCCTCGCGAAGATGCGGTTCCGTGGACGCGACGCAATCTTCTACCTGCTGCTCGCCACGTTGATCGTGCCGCTGCAGCTGACCTACATCCCCAGCTACGTCCTGGCGGTCAACGTCTTCCACTACTACGACACGCTCGCAGCGCTGATCTTCCCGAACCTCGCCAGCGCCTTCAACATCTTCCTGCTTCGCCAGGCGTTCAAGGCCGTTCCCAACGAGTTGATCGAGGCGGCCAGGATCGACGGTGCCGGCGAGTTCCGGATCTGGCGGTCGATCCTGCTCCCCGTCGTGCGGCCGTCGCTCGCGGCCGTCGCGATCTTCACGTTCGTCGTGTCGTGGAACGACTTCCTGTGGCCGTCGCTCATGCTCCACGACCGAAACGGAATGACGCTGCCGGTCGGGCTCGCTGCGCTGCAGGGCCTCTTCTCGTCGGACTTCCGATCGATCGCCGCGGGCGTGACGATCACCGTCGTGCCGATCCTCATCTTCTTCATCGTCTTCCAGCGGCAGTTCGTGCGCGGCCTGGCCGGGGCCGTGAAGGGGTGACCGAGGCCGGCCGGGCGGCGTCCGATGCCGGCGCGGAGACCGGGTCGCGACCCGCGGCCCGGGCCTCGTTCGCCGCCGAGGTCGCGCTGGGCGCCGTCATGCTCGCATTCGAGGGGACGACGCTCCCCGGCGACGTCGCCGCGCGGCTGGCGACCGCGCCATCGGCCGGTGTGACGCTGTTCCGATTCGCCAATGTCACGACGCCCAGCCAGGTCCGCGAGCTGACCGATGCCATCCGCGCGTCGTCGCAGGTGCCGCCGCTCATCGGCGCGGACCAGGAGGGCGGCCAGTTCCTCGCCCTCGGCGACGGGACAACGGCCTTCCCCGGGAACATGGCCCTCGGCGCCGCGGGCGATCCGGCGCTGACGGAGCGCGTCGGCCGGGCGATCGGGCTCGAGTGCCGGGCACTCGGCGTGAACCTCGTCTTCGGCCCCGTCTGCGACCTCGCTTCGAATCCGCGCAATCCCGCCATCGGGATCCGGTCGTTCGGCGACGATCCGGCTGCAGTCGGGGAGCACGTCGGCGCGCTGGTCCGGGGCCTCCAATCGGCCGGCGTCGCGGCCGCGCTGAAGCACTTCCCGGGACTCGGCGACGTGGCCGACGATTCGCATCACGGCCTGCCCGCGCTCGCCCGCGACGCGGCGACACTCGCGGCGCGCGAGCTCGTGCCGTTCCGGGCCGGTATCGACGCCGGTGCGCGGGTCGTGATGTCGGCCCACCTGGCGCTGCCGGCGCTGACGGGCTCGCCGACGCTGCCGGCGACGCTCTCGCGACAGGTGATGACGGCGCTGCTCCGCGACGAGTTGGCGTTCGATGGGGTCACGATCACCGACGCGCTCGACATGCGGGCGCTCGACCAGGGCCCGAATCAGATCCTCGACGTCCTCGCAGCACTGGCCGCGGGCGTCGATCTGCTGCTCACCGCGCCCGACCCGATTGCGAGAGCACGGATCGAAGCCGGGCTCGCCCACGCGGCGGCGCTCGGTCTCCTCGACGCCGGCGAGCGAGACCGAGCGGCCGCGCGGGTCGACGCGCTCCGACGCTGGCTGGCCCCCTTCGACCGGCCATCGCTCGACGTCGTGGGCTCCTCAGGCCATCGTGAGCTCGCCGCCGACGCAGCCGCGCGGTCGCTGACGCTCGTCCGCGACGACGACGGGCTGCTGCCCCTCCGTCTGCGACCGGGTGCCCGCATCGCCGCGATCCAGACGGAGCCGACCGACCAGACGCCGGCCGACACGAGCTCGACGGTTCGACCGGGCCTCGCCGCGGCGCTCCGCGACCGGTTCTGTGGCGTCGACGAGCACGTCGTGGCCCACTCCCCGTCGGCTGCGGAGATCGCGGCGGTCCGCGAGGCGATCCGCGACCACGACGCGATCGTCGTGGGAACGACGGCGGCGATGCTCGAGCCGTCACAGGCGCGACTCGTCGACGCCGTCCTGTCGCTCGATCGCCCGACGGTCACCGTCGCGCTGCGGACGCCGTTCGATCTCGCGGCGTATCCGGCGGCTCGGTGTCACGTCGCGGCATACGGGATCCTGCCGCCCACGCTCGCTGCACTGGCCGACGGACTCGCCGGCGTGAAGGGCTTCCCAGGCCGGCTGCCGGCCGCGGTACCCGGGCTGTTCCCGACCGGGCACGCGCTCGGCGGTCGCGCGGTCGCTCGCCGATGAGCCTCGCGTCGGAGATTGCGGAACAGCCCGACGTCGCCGCCCGATTGCTCGGACCGGGCCGCGAGGCCATCGAGCGGATCGCCGACGCGATCGGCCCGCGCATCCGCGACCGCGACGTCGATCACGTCGTCATCGCCGCCCGCGGCTCGAGCGACCACGCGGCGATCTACGCCCAGTACGTGTTCGGCGTCCGGCTGCGGCTGCCCGTCGCGCTGGCGACGCCCTCGCTGCTGTCGATCTATGGCGTCGTGCCGCGTTTCGACCGCTCGCTCGTCATCGGCATCTCGCAATCGGGTCGTTCGCCGGACATCGTCGGCGTCGTCGCGGCCGCGCAACAGCTGGGCGGTCCGACGATCGCGATCACGAACGACGCGACCTCGGAGCTGGCCGCGGCGGCCGAGCACGCGATCGATCTGGCGGCCGGGCCGGAGCGGGCGGTGGCCGCGACGAAGACGTACACGGCCGAACTCGTCGCGATCGCAATCCTCGCGACCGCGCTCGAGGCGCGGCTGCGGCGGGAGGCGGACGCGGACGCGGCCGCGGCCACTGCGACGCGCGATCTCGCGGCCCTCCCCGCGGCCCTCCGCGAGGCGATCGCCACGGATCGCCAGGCCGATGCCGTCGCCCGCCACCTCGCCGCCGGCGGGCGCGACCGCCTGATCGTCGTCGGGCGGGGCTACGAGTACGCGACTGCCCGGGAGATCGCGCTGAAACTCAAGGAGCTCGCGCGCGTTGCGGCCGACCCATACTCGGCCGCCGACTTCCTCCACGGACCGCTCGCCCTCGCCGAGCCCGGCCACCCGATCCTCGTCGTCGCCCCATCGGGCGCGGCCGAGGCGGACATCGACGCGCTCCTGGCGCGGCTAGGGGAGCTCGGCGTCGAGCGCATCGTCCTGTCCGATCGCGAGGAGGCCGTCGCGTTGGGTCCCGTCGGCGTCCGCCTGCCGGCTGGCGTCGCCGAGTGGCTGATGCCGGTCGTGTCGGTCGTACCGGGCCAGATGCTCGCCCGGGATCTCGCGATCGCGCGCGGGCTCGACCCCGAGGCGCCGCGGTGGATCGGCAAGGTGACTCTCACGCGCTGAGTGGTCCCGCCGACTCCGCCATCCCGGATTCGGTAATGTCGAGGGCAACGCCTGCGAGGAGCTGATGGACCTGCCCGCCCGCACCGATACCGCGATCATCGGCGCCGGACACAACGGCCTTGCCATGAGCAATCTGCTCACGGTCGCCGGTCGCGATCACGTCGTCCTCGAGCGGCGCGAGGCGCTCGGCGGCGGCTGGCAGGACCGCTGGGACGGGTTCCGGCTCGTGTCGCCGAACTGGACGACGGGCTTCCCCGGCCAGCCCTTCGACGGCCCGGAGCCGGACGGCTTCATGCCTCGCGACGAGATCATCGCCACGGTCCGACGCTATGCCGAGACGGTTCGCGCACCGGTCGCGACCCGGACTGAGGTCCGCCGTCTCGTCCCGCGCGATGACGGCTTCCTGCTCGAGACGAACGCGGGTCCGATCCGGGCTGGATCGGTCGTCGTCGCAGCCGGCGCGTTCCACCGGCCGAACATCCCGGAGGTGGCCTCTGCCCTTCCGGCCCGGGTCGCCCAGATCCACTCCCACGACTACCGGCGTGAGGCGGACCTGCCGCCGGGCGGCGTGCTCGTCGTCGGTAGCGGCCAGACCGGCTGCCAGCTGGCCGAGGAGCTCCACGACGCCGGGCGGGAGGTGTACCTGTCGGTCGGGACGGCAGGCCGAGTGCCGCGACGATACCGCGGCCGAGACATCTTCCGCTGGCTCGAGGCGCTGGCATTCCGCGGCGCGGCCCACGGAGCGTCGCTCCCGACGCCGGAGCAGCTGCCGACGCCGGCGGCGCGATTCGCCGGCAACCCCTCGCTGTCGGGCCACAAGGGCGGCCACAGCACCGACCTCCGGGCGATGGCCGGATCCGGCATCAGGCTCGTGGGCCGGATTGACGCGGTTGAGGGCGAGCGGCTGGGGCTCGCGTCAGGCCTGTCGGCGACGCTCGAACGGATCGACGCGTTCTTCGCCGAGCGCTTCCAGCCACTGATCGAGAAGTTCATCGCGGGCTCGGGCGAGGATTGCCCGTTGGACGACAACGAGTGGTCGTCGTTCCAGCCGCCGGAGCTCGATGAGCTCGATCTCGCCCGGGCCGGCATCGCCAGCGTCGTCTGGACGAGCGGCTTCCGGCCCGATTACAGCTGGATCGACGCGCCGATCACCGACGACTTTGGCCTGCCGCGGACGCGCCACGGCGTCAGCGAGGTCCCGGGCCTCTACTTCGCGGGGGCGCTGTGGCAGACCAACCAGCTGTCGGCGACGCTTTTCGGGCCCCGCGTCGACGGCCACCATATCGCGGCGGCGATGGGCATCAAGCCGTCAGCTGACGAACCGGGCGAGGTCGAGGCCCCGGCGTGAGAAGACCGGCGGCCGCGAAGCGCGGTCGCCGGTCGATCGGTCGGGTCAGGCCCCCTGCTCGACCTCGTAGAGCGTGTGCGCCTCGAGGCCGTGGGCCTCGCGGTGAACTCGCGTCGCGGTCTCGCGGTCGGGCGCATCGACGAGGCAGAAGACCTTGCCGTTCTGCTCGTCGACCCAGTAATGCTTGTAGTCGACGCCGTACTTGCCCTGGACCTTGACGTCGGCCTCGTGGGCTCCCACCACGTCGCTCGCCTTGACGCCCGGGATGTCGTGGACGTCCATATATGTCGGCACTGCAGTCTCCTTGTTGATCGCCCTCGCCGGGGCGTGACGGACTCTCCCCACGGCTGGTACGCGAGAGGACGCGCTGCGGTTTCCGCCGTGGTGGACCTCTCGGGATTATGCAACGCGGACAAAGATGAAACCGCGGGCCGATTCTGATCGCCTATTCTAGATAACGGCGACCGTCGCGTCGTCGGCTGGGAGGGACACGGCATGAGCGGATCGGTTCGATGGATCTCGGTCGTGGCGCTGATCGGCGCCCTTGTAATAGCTGCGTCAGCGCCGGTCGCGGCCAAAGGCCCCACCCAGGTCGCGATCGTCTCGCACATGAACTTCAATCCGGACGGATTCAATTTCGGAACCTTCGACGCTTCCGGGCCGGCTGTCGATGAGGGCCTGATCTGCGCGTCCGGGACGGTTGACGACACCCGGCTGATCTTCGCCGGCTACCAGAGCGGCCGGTCGATCCAGATCCCCGTCCGCAAGACGTTCACCTGCCCCGACGGCCAGATCTTCATCAAGATCCAGGTCCACCTCGACCTTGGAAGCTCGACCGAGACGTTCAGTTGGGTCGTCCTGGGCGGTACCGGGGCCTATGACGGGGTCGCCGGCAGCGGCCGGGGGACGACCGTGAGCGACGGCTCCGATCCCCAGACGGGCAACGTCAACACGTATTCCGGGTTCCTGGTGCCCTGAACCTCCGCGCGCGGGCCGGCCCTCGGGTCGACCCGCGTCTTCACCGCGTGATACAACCCCGGCCATGGTCCTCATCGTGGGCTGGGGCGGCGGCGTCAGCCAGGATCTCGGCGAGGTCGCGCCGACGGTCTGTCCGCGTTGCCACAACGACGTCTTCCTCCACGAGATCCGCTCGAACAAGCAGATCAGCGTGTACTTCGTCCCGATCGTCCCCTACGACAGCAACGCGTACCTCGCCTGTCCGATCTGCCGTACCGGTGTCCAGTTGAAGCCGGAGCAGATGGGCGCGGCGGACCGGATGCGGGCGACGACGCATCGGTTCCGCCAGCATCGCCTCGACGAGCCCGCCTACCGGGTCGCGGTCGAGCGGTTCTGGGCCGCCCTCGGCGTGGCGGCGTCAGGGGCCCAGGTGCTCCATCCGGCGCAGACCATCCCACCGCCGGTCGCCGGGGCGCCGGTCCCGCCCGCGCCCGCTCCATCCCTGGCCGATCAGCTCGCCGGCGTCGCGAAGCTCCATGCCGACGGGCTCCTGACCGACGACCAGTTCGCCGCCGCCAAGCGCCGGCTGCTCGACGCCTGACTCGGCGGCGGATCGGCGCGGGATCGGCGCGGGATCGGCGCGGGATCGGCGCCGCGGGCATACTCGTGGCTTCAACGATCCGCCACCGGAGGACGCCGCATGGCGACGAAGACCGACTTCACCGAGGACGAGTGGGCCGCACTCCAGAAGGGCATGACGGGGAGCGGCATGCTCGTCTCGCTCAGCGACCGCGACCTGACCGACTCGTTCGGCGAGGCCGGCGCCATGGGCAAGTTCCTGGCCGGCCAGCAGGTCGCGGCCGCAACCCCGCTGGTCCGCGAGCTGGCCAAGACCCACGGCACCGGTTTCGGGCTCACGGCTTCGCCTGACAAGGTCCGCGCGGAGACGATCAACGCGCTAAGGACATCGGTGACGACGCTCGGAGCGAAGGCGCCCGACGAGGTCGAGCCGTATCGGCAGCTCGTCCTCGGGCTCGCGACGGCCGTCGCCGAGGCGAAGGGCGGGGAGAAGCCGGTGGAGACCGCCATGATCGACGAGATCCGGGCGGCGCTCGGCGCGAGCTGATCATCGCCTCGCCGGTCCCGACGGCATACTTCGCGGGTCCGCCGCTACGCTGAGGAGGAGCGCCCATGGCCCGCGACGAAGAGCGTTTCGAGCGATCGAGGCAGGAGCCGATCGTCGGCGGCCTGCCCGATGCGCCCGGGATCCTCGCGGCGATCCGCCTGACGGCGGGACTCGGCGTCCATCTTCGCGGCCTCGCCGACGAGCTCCTCGTCCGCGACTTCCCGGGCGCGACGCTGGTCCGCGCCGAACGGGAGATGCTGGCGACCGCCGTGTCCGCGGCGAACGACTGCTTCTACTGCATGGATTCGCACGGCGCGTTCGCCTCGGCGCTCCTCGAGAAGACCGGCGCGACCGAGCGGCTGCCGCTGATCGACGCGATCAAGACCGGCACCTCCGACGGGGTCGACGCGAAGATGGGGCGGCTCCTCCATGTCGCGCGAACGGTCCGCCATAACGCGCTTGAGCTCACGGCGGCGGACATCGCTGCCGCGCACGACGCCGGCGCGACCGACGGCGACGTCCAGCTCGCGGTGCTGATCGCCTCGGCATTCTCGATGTACAACCGGATGGTCGACGGCTTCCGGGCGATGACGCCAGCGTCAGCCGATGCCTACCGCCAGCGAGCCGGCGAGATCGCCGAACACGGCTACAGTGCGCCCGCCGTCACCTCGGTCCCTGCGGCCCGATAGCGGGCGCAAACAGTCGGCTGGCTCGCGCAGTACCGGCCGTGTCAGCCGCGCCGAGCCAGTGACGCGAGCCACTCGTCGCGGTTGAGCGGGCTCGGCGCCGTGCGCGGCCGCGTGGGCGGCGTCCCGCCGAGGGGCTGATAGCCACCGAACTTCTGCTCGAGGACGCCCTCGCCGCCGGTCAGCCCCGGCAGCTGGTGCTGGAGATCGCGGACGCGGCCGACTGGCAGCAGCGCATCGACGAACGAGACCCCGTCCGTCGAGAACTGGCCGCGAACCCGACCACCCAGCCGGCCGAGTGCGGCGACCGTCACAGGGCCGCTCTCTGATGGCAGCTCGAGCGCGACCGCGGCGAGCGGCTCGCAGACCCACGTGCCCGCGCGCTGGAGCGCGGTCATCAGCACGAGCTGGGTGAGTCGCCGGAAGTCGGCCGGCGTCGAGACCGGCGACGCGTAGCCGCAGTCCCACATCGTGACGCGGCAGTCGGTCACCCGCCAGCCCGCGAGGCCCTCCTCCAGTGCCTCATCGATGTAGCTCTCCATTTGGGCGACCATCGCGTCGGTCGTCTTGTAGATGTAGAGCGGGATCAGCCGCGGCTCGACCGCCAGGCGGAACTCGACGCCTGAGCCGAGGGGCAACGGCTCCACGCGCAGGGCCATCGTGGCCGTGAACGGGTTCGTGCTCAGCGGCGAGCTGCGGCCGGTGATGTTCGTCTTGGTCTTGGCCCGGATGACCTCGTGGGCCTCGCCTGCCCGCCTGGGCCACTCGATGCAGATCGTCGTGCTGTCGCGGAAGTCCGCTTCGATGCCGTAGTCGCGGCCGAGCGTCGTCCCGATGACCTCCTTCTGGACGTCGCCATATAGCGAGACCGAGATCTCGTGCCGGGAGTCGTCCTGGCGGACGTTGATCAGCGGGTCCTGCTCGGCGAGCTGGGCGAGCGCCGCCCGAAGGCTGCCCGACTGCTCGGCACGCCGGGCGACCACGATGGTCTCGAGAGTCGGCAGCGGGAAGTGGCGAGCCGGATCCTCGGCGGCCGTTGCTTCACCGTCGCCGATCGCATCGCCGACCCGGACGGCGCCGAGGCCCCAGACGCGGGCCATCTCGCCCGGGGCGACGAAGGATCGCCTCGGTGCGCCGGGCGGCGCGAACACCGAGATCTGGGTCGGCTTGGCGTCCTCGCCGCCGTTAGTGCCTACGCGGACCCGCTGTCGCGGCCGCAGTGTCCCGTCGAAGACGCGGACGTAGGCGACCCGCTCGCCCGAGGCCGACCGCTCGATCTTGAAGACGCGACCGCCGAGATGGGCATCCGGGTCGCCGCGCCCGGCAGGCAGGAGCGCGACGATCCCGTCGATCAGGCCGTCGACGCCCGCGCCGGTCCCGGCCGAGCCGAAGTACGCAGGATGGACCTGGACGGCTGCCGTCTGGGCGGCGAGCAGCGTTCGCAACCGGCCGAAGGGGACGCTCGGACTGTCGGCGACGAACGCCTCGAGGACGGCGTCATCGCGCTCAGCGACGGTTTCAGTCAGCGCGGCGAGGAATGCCGGGTCGTCGGCCGTGCCGGGCTCAAATGCCGCGTCGCGCGTGCCGAGGCCGCGCGCCGTCCCCATCGGCACGATCGCCGGCGAGAGCCGGCGGCGGATCGCCTCCAGGACGCGTTGGTCGTCGGCGCCCGCCCGGTCGATCTTGTTGACGAAGATGAGCGTCGGGACCTGCAGCCGCCGCAGGGCGCGGTAGAGGAGCGGCGTCTGCGGCTGGACGCCCTCGACCGCAGACACGAGGAGGATCGCGCCGTCGAGGACGCCGAGGACGCGCTCGACCTCGGCGATGAAGTCGGGGTGGCCGGGCGTGTCCACGAGATTGACGGCGAGATCGCCCAGGACGAACGAGGCGACGGCGGACCGGATCGTGATGCCGCGTTCTCGTTCGAGCTCGAGCGAATCGGTCTGGGTGGTGCCGGCATCGACGCTGCCGACGCGGTCGATCGCACCGGCGGCGTAGAGAAGCCGCTCGGTGAGGGTGGTCTTACCGGCGTCGACGTGTGCGAGGATTCCGAGATTGAGCGTGCGCATCGGGCCTCATGCCTTCCAAGGAGGTGGTGACCTTCCGGGTTGACACGAGTGCTCCCATGACGCTCCTTTCTCGTTCGCTCCGCGCCGTTGCGCCTGTAGAGAGTGCCACGAGGCGTCAAGCTCAGGCATCGTGAAGTTCGTCGAGGCCGGCGGCGTCCGCGTGTCCGCGATCGGGCTGGGGACGTGGCAGTTCGCATCCCGGGAGTGGGGCTACGGCGCCGAGTACGCCCAGACGACCGCTCCCGCGCTGGTCCGCCGCGCCCTCGAGCTGGGGATCACCCTGATCGACACCGCCGAGGCGTACGGCGGCGGCGATTCCGAGCGGATCGTGGGCAGGGCCCTGCGCGACGCGGCTCGCGAACCCTTCGTCGCCACGAAGTTCACGCCGGTCCTGCCTGTCGCGTCGGTCATGGTCGACCACGCCGAGCGCTCCCGGGATCGGCTCGATCTCGCCGCGATCGACCTGTACCAGCTCCACTTCGCGAATCCGCTCGTGCCAGTGGCACGTCAGGCGGCGGGGTTGGCAGTGCTGCTCGATCGCGGCCTTGCCCGCGACGTCGGCGTCAGCAACCACTCGCTCGGGCGCTGGCAGGCGCTCGAGCGATCCCTGGGTCGGCCGGTTGTTTCGAACCAGGTCGAGCTCAACCTCGCCCGTCCGCGAGCGCTTCGCGACCTCGTGCCGTACGCGATCGCGCAGGACCGTCTCGTGATCGCCTACTCGCCGCTCGGACAGGGAATTCTGGCGGCGAGCGAGCGCCCGCGGCGCAATGGCGCCCGGCTGATCCGCCGGGTCATGGGGGCGCCGTCATGGTCGAACGCTGCCTCCCTCCGGGTAGCGATCGCCGAGGTCGCGACGGCCCACGGCGCGACACCGGCGCAGGTCGCACTCGCGTGGCTCATCGGCCAGCCCAACGTGGTTGCGATCCCCGGCGCCCGGACGGTCGAACAGCTCGAGGAGAACGTCCGTGCCGCGGACCTGGAACTGTCGGCCGCCACGCTCGACCACCTAACCAACGTTTCCGCCCGGGTCGCCGACCGCCGGCGGCGATAGCGAGCTCCGCCTGCCGCGCCCGACCCGGCGATTCAGCCCGCGAGGTCTCGGTCCTGCATCTCCCAGGCGTGGTCGAGCACGTGATAGGCGGCATGGCGGAGCAGGTACGGGATCGTCCAGTTGCCGAGCGGCTTGCCCTCGGCGTACCAGGCGCGCATCGCCTCGACGAAGCGGTCGCGGTGATGGCCGAGACCGCCGGGCGTCTGGAGGTCCTCCAGCTCGGACTTCGCGTTCACCCGCTTCGAGAACTCGCCACCCTCGTTCGCCAGGACGTGCCGGACGATCTGGTCGCGGGAGCGGCCGCCACCCCGGACACCCAGCCGGAGCTCCGCGGAGACGCGGGCAGCCGTCTCGTCGAACTCGGCCCACGCGGCTCGCAGCAGCCTGGCCTGGCGATCGAAGGTCGAAGCATCAAACGGCTCGCGATCGAGCGGCGAGGGCGCGAACGAGATGCCCCAGAAGTCGGTCGAGCCGACGCCGGGATATCGGCCGATGATCTCGACGTCCGTCTGCGATTCCAGCTCGGAGCCCAGCCGGACGCGCTTCGCAATCGGGAGATACCGCGGAACGTAGCGGACGAGCTTTTCGACCGCCTCGTCTTCCGTCTTGCCGCCGCGTTCGAAGCCCGGCCAGTCCGCTGCGACGGCGACCCAGCGCTTGCCGCGAGTGGGCTGTTCGACGAGCACCCGAAGCTGCGACATCCCGCTGATCCTACCCGCGTTCAGGACGTTCCAACCCTATTCGCCCATCGGAACTGGTTCGCCGACGGTCAGTGAGACGACGTCGGTCAGGCCGGACTTTCCACGGAGCTGCAACGCCCGATGCTCGCCGACCAGATCGCCGGCACCGGCCGCCGCCTCGGCTGTGACCAGGACTTCGCCCTCGTGCGCTGCAGCCGCGAGCCGCGCCGTGACGTTGACGGCGTCGCCCATTGCCGTCAGCTCGGTGTCGGGCCCCTGGCCCACGGAGCCGACGAAGGCGACTCCGCTGTTGACGCCGATTCCGATCGGAATCCATGGCGCGTCGGTCTGGCCGTGACCGGTCACCTCGAGCAACCGGCGCGCAGCGTCGACGGCGTGGCGCGCGTGCTCACGGCCGGTGTACGCCGGAATGAAGATGCCGATCACCTCGTCGCCGACGAACTTGTCGACAATGGCGTTGAAGTCGATCAGCGTGGCGAAGGCCTCATCGTAGAAGCGGCCCATCAAGGCGCGGAACTGGGCCGGGCGCATGGCCTCCGCGAGAGACGTCGAGCCTCGGACGTCGGCGAAGAGCAGAGAACACTCGACCTCTGCCCCGCCATGGTTGGCCTGGAGCGTCCGGAAGCAGCCCTCGCAGTACTTGGGGTTCTTCGCCCAGCGGGCGTGACCGAAGTAGCGGAGTACCCATCCGCCGGGCGGTCCGAAGGGTGCCGCGCACATCTTGCAGCGAGGCGGGCTGGGAATGCGTCGGTGCCGTCGCCGGAGCTTCATGACGCTGGGATCGGTCCCCAGCAGGAGGCGACGCCACACCTCGGACTCCGGCGCGAGATCGTTGACGGGCTGCTCATCCGTGTGGGTCACGTGCCGTTCCCGTCGTTCACACAGCATCCTCATGCGGCGGCGCTTTCCGCATCACTCCTCCGCCATCATGCTGCAGCGGGGCGCCGGCGAAATCGTCATCCCGGCAGCCCATGAACAGCTTCAGCTCAGTCGCTGGGCCGGCGCGAGGATGATGCCTTCGCGGCGGACGCAGGAGAGCCGATAGCTGTCTTCGTACTGGACCACCTCACGCACGAGGTGGCTGCTGCGGGCGTGGAGGCGGGCGAGCTCGGCGACGAACGCGATCGCAGCGTCGAGGTCGTCGACGACGATGCCGACGTGGGCGATCCCGAGAAACCCCGTGACCGGACGGCCGTCAGCCCACGTACCGCAGCGGCGTGACGGCGTAGTCGTCGGGGAGCTTCACACCGGTCGCGTGAACCGGGCAGTAGCCGTTGACATTCTTGGCGAGGTACTGCTGGTGGTACTCCTCGGCGTAGTAGAACTCCGGGGCCGGCTCGATCTCGGTCGCGATCTCGCCGTAGCCAGCCGCGCTCAGGCGCTCTTGGTACATGTCCCGCGACGCCTTCGCGGCCCTAAGCTGCTCGTCGTCGACTGCGTAGATCGCCGATCGGTACTGAGTCCCGACGTCGTTGCCCTGGCGCATCACCTGCGTCGGGTCGTGGTTCTCCCAGAACACCTTGAGCAGGCGCTCGTAGGAGATCTTCGCGGGGTCGTAAGCGACGAGGACCGCCTCGGCGTGACCGGTCCGACCGCTACAGACCTCGCGGTAGGTCGGGTTCGGGGTGAAGCCGCCGACGTACCCGACTGCGGTCGAGACCACTCCGGGCGTCTCCCAGAACTCCTTCTCGGCGCCCCAGAAGCAGCCAAAGGCGAAGATCGCGGTCTTCGTGCCGTCGGGCCACGGGCCGGTGAGCGTCTGGCCGTTGACGTAGTGGCGGGCGGGAACCTCGATCGGTTGGGATCGGCCGGGCAGGGCGTCAGCTGGGGTTGGCATGCGCGGAGCGCTGGGTCGGAAGAACTGCATGCCCGGATTCTAGTGCCCGGCCGTGACGGAGCTGTGACATCGCTCAACGAGCGAATTGGGCGGCCTAGTCGTCCTCGGCGTCGTCCGGCTCGTGGATCGGGAGGCTGAAGCCGACCTCGGTCCCGGCGCCATCGCGCGGCGCTGCCCAGATCCGGCCGCCCATCGCCTCCACGAGCTGGCGACAGACGAAGAGCCCGATCCCCGCGCCGCTGGCCATGCGCGTCGCGGACTTCGACCGGAAGAACAGCTCGAACGCCCGGGCCGCGTCGGCTCCGGCGATGCCGATGCCCTCGTCGAGGACGCGAACGATGACCTCCTCGCCCTCCTTGCTCACGCGGATCGTGATCGGAAGGTCGTCGTCGGAGTACTTGTCGGCGTTCGTCAGCAGGTTCCGGACGATCTGCTCGACGTACGTCTCCTCGCCGATCGCGAGCGGCAGTCCGGACGCGATCTCGACGGCGATCTCGCGGCCCGTCCGCAATCGTTCGATCTCCGCAACGCGGCGCACGAGCCGCCCGATTCCGATCGGGTCGCCGTCGACCTCGAACCGTCCCCGCTCGGCTCGAGACAGCACGAGCAGGTCCTCCACGAGCCGCTGCAGCCGGTCGGCCTCACCTTCGATGTCCTCGATGGCCTTCGAGACGACCACGCCATCGAGCGTCTCGGCGCGCTGGCGGAGCATCTTCGAGAGGCCGTAGATGGTCGTGATCGGCGTCCTGAGCTCGTGGCTGATCACCCCGATGAACGCGTCGCGCAGCTCGCTCGCTCGGACCTCCGCGGTGTAGATCGCGGCGAGCTCGACGGGTCCCGACAACACCCGGACCACGGTCTCGAGGAGCTCGACGTCGACGTCGTTGAACGCGTTGCCTTGCGTCGAGTCGATCTCGACGAGGCCGATCCCGACCCCGCGCCGGATGATCGGGACGGCCAGCCACGACATGATCTGCTTCTTGCCCTCGGGGCCGGCGACCGTGTAGCCCGCGGCGTGCATATCAGGCACGAGGCACGGCTCGAGCGTCTGGACGACCCGCCAGCTGGGGCTCGGACCGCGCCGCAGCCGCTGGCCGAGGGCCTCCTTGGCGAACGGCCCGACGGCGGCCCGGATCACGAGATCGTCGCCCTGGACGAGCGCGATCGAGCCGCCCGTGAACGGCGTCGCCGCGTGGAGCCGATCGAGCGTCTCGTGGAGGATGTGATCGAGGTCGCGCTCGCCGGCGGCGGCCGTGGCGATGTCGAGGATCAGCTGCGACCGCGCGACCGCCCGACTGGCGGCATCCGTACCGGACAGCTGCTCACTCGTCACGAGCGAAAAGTACAGCGTCCGGGCAGCCGCGCGGTCTCGTCCTAGAGAAATCGCCCGCGATCTCAGAGACCTCTCATCGCCGTCCGCGAGCATGCCCTCGGTCCCCAACCGAGGGAGACGCAGCGATCAGCAGTGAAGGCGCCCGGCCCATGGGCGTCGGAGGTTCTCGATGACCGACCACAACGCCGAGCACGGGGCGTTGAACGCCCAGCCGTCGCCGTCCGCGCCCCAGCCCGATCACTCGGCGCCCCAGCCGATCCATCCCGTCGACGGTGCAGCCGCAGAAGGGCCGCAGATCGTGCGCGACGGCCGGCTCACGAGCGAGTCCGTGCTGTACGAGATCCGGCGCGTCATCGTCGGCCAGGATCAGATGCTCGAGCGCATCCTCGTCGCGCTGCTCGCCGGCGGCCACCTCCTCCTCGAGGGCGTGCCCGGCCTCGCGAAGACCCTCACGATCAAGACGCTGGCCGACGTCCTCGACGCGCGCTTCAAGCGGATCCAGTTCACGCCGGACCTCGTCCCGGCCGACCTCGTCGGCACTCGCATCTACCGACCCGACCGACACTCGTTCGACACGGAGCTCGGCCCGGTCTTCGCGAACTTCCTCCTGGCCGACGAGATCAACCGCGCCCCGGCCAAGGTCCAATCGGCCCTGCTCGAGGTGATGCAGGAGCGGCAGGTCACGATCGGCCCGGAGAGCTTCCCGGTCCCGAGGCCGTTCCTCGTGATGGCGACCCAGAACCCGATCGAGTCCGAGGGGACGTACCCGCTGCCGGAGGCCCAGGTCGACCGATTCATGATGAAGGTCGTCGTCGGTTACCCCAGCGCCGGCGAGGAGTCGGTCGTCGTCGAGCGCTCGCTCCGGCCGGCGCCCGAGGTCGTGTCGATCCTGGACACCGACGGCTTGAACGAGCTCCAGCGGCTGACCGCCGACGTCTACGTCGACCGCTCGATCATCGACTACGCCGTCGCCCTCACCGCGGCCACGCGCGAGCCGGAGAGCGTCGGGCTGAGCAAGATCAAGCCGTTCATCGCCTTCGGTGCCAGTCCCCGAGGCTCGATCAACCTCATCCACGCGGCCCGCGCCCTGGCCGTCGTGCGCGGCCGTCGCTACGTCATCCCAACCGACGTCAGCGAGCTCGCCCATGACGTGCTCCGCCACCGGATCGTCCCGAGCTTCACCGCCCTCGCCGAAGAGGTCAGCACCGACATGATCCTCGACCGCCTGGTGCCGGCCGTGGCGATGCCCCAGTCGAGCGGCGTCGAGCGGACCGCATGACGACGGCTTCCGCGACCTCGGCGGCGGGCGGAACGTACGGCGGCCTGCTCGCGGGGTCGGTCGCCGGGACGCCGCCCCGGACGAAGGCCGCTCCGGGCCCCGGCCCGACCCCAGAGGCGCTCCTCCGCGCCCTCGACGTCACGGTCGGGCGGACGATCCACGGCCTCATCCCCGGGGAGTTCCGGGCGCATGATCGTGGCGGCGGCACCGAGCTCGCCCAGATCCGGCCATACGAGCCCGGCGACGACGTCCGGCAGATCGACTGGAACGTCACGGCTCGCATGACCGTGCCCCACGTCCGGGTCCACGTCCCGGAGCGGGCCCTCACCACGTGGCTGCTCCTCGACGTCTCGCCGTCGATGACGTTCGGCACGGCCGACCGCCGCAAGGCCGACGTTGCGGAGGGCGTGGCGCTCGCGGTCGGCCATCTCGCCACGCAACGCGGCAACCGGCTCGGGATCGCCACGTTCGGCGGGACGCGCGACGTCCGCCTCAAGCCGGCTGGGGGCCGACAGGGCCTGCTCGCCGCGCTCGTCGCCGCCCGTACGGACCAGGCGGTCGAGACGCGGATGGGCGCCGTCACCGCCGCAGCCGCCCTTCGCTTCATCGGCCACGCCGCGCCGCATGGCGGCCTCGTCGTCGTGGTCAGCGACTTCCGCGGACCGCGAGATTGGGCGGCCGCGATGGCCGGCGTCGCCTCGAGGTCGGCCGTCCTCGCCGTCGAGATCCGCGATCCGCGGGAAGACGACCTGACCGACGTCGGCACGCTGACGCTCGTCGACGGCGAAACGGGCCGCGAGGTCCGCGTCGAGACGTCGTCGCGGCAGCTGCGCGAGCGTTTCGCGAAGGCCGCGGCCGACGAGCGAGCCGACCTCGCCCGCGAACTGCGCCGTCTTGGCGCTCGTCACGTCGTCCTCTCGACCTCGGGGAGCTGGCTTCGGTCGCTCGCCGGCCAGCTGAAGACCATCCGGAGAGCCTCATGACCTTCGCCTCACCGGAGCTCCTCGTGGGGCTCCTCCTTGTCCCCGCCGCCGTCGGCGTCTACCTGCTCGTGCAGCGACGTCGCAACCGTTACGCGGTTCGATTCACGAACGTCGACCTGCTCGCGAACATCGCCCCGAAGACCCCCGCCTGGCGGCGTCACGTGCCGCCGGTCCTGTATCTCGTCGCGATCACGGCCCTCGTCATCGGGCTGGCCCGGCCGTCGATGGTGATGGCGGTGCCGCGAGAAGAGGCGACGATCGTCCTCGCGATCGACGTCTCCCGCTCGATGCGGGCCACGGACGTGGAGCCGACCCGACTCGACGCCGCGCAGAAGGCCGCGTCGGAGTTCGTCGACCAGCTGCCGCCGTCGTTCAAGGTCGCGCTCGTCGTGTTCTCGACCGAGGCCCGCATCGCGCTGCCTCCGACGAGCGACCGCGGCGAGGTCCACCACGCGATCGACAGCCTCGTCGCCAACGGCGGAACCGCGATGGGCGATGCGATCGAGCTGTCGCTCGAGGCTGCCGGCGTCACCCAGAGCGGCTCGAGCGGCATCCTCGGCCAGGACCCCGCCGCCTCGCCCACACCCGACCCGTCGTCCGCGCCCAGCGCCTCCGCCTCGCCCGATCCCTCGGCGTCGCCGGCGCCCCGGGAAAAGCCACTGGTCGCGACCGTGCTCCTCAGCGACGGCGCCAACTCGACCGGCACGCTCGAGCCGCAGCAGGCCGCCGATCGCGCCGCCGAGGCGGGCGTCCCGGTCTACACGATCGCCCTCGGCACCGCGGACGGCACCGTCGACGTCCCCAACCCGTTCGGCCAGACCGAGCAGATGCCGGTTCCTCCCGACACCGACACGCTCGCAGCGGTGGCCGAGACGACCGGGGCGAAGTTCTTCAGCGCCCCGTCGGCCGAGGACCTCGCCCAGATCTACGAGAACCTCGGTTCGAAGGTCGGCTACACCCAACAGGAGCAGGAAGTGACCCAGCTCTTCGCCGGCGCCGCGCTGCTCTTCGTGCTCGCGGGGGCGGGACTCGCCGCTCACTGGTTCAACCGCTTCCCGTGATACGCGGCGGTCGGCGGGCTGTCGCCCGATCGCGTCGCCCCTCGCCTCATCGCCCCGGAGGGGGATGCGTCCGACCAGACGTCCGCGGGCAGCCGCGGTCCATGCCGCCGCACGAGGAGGTCGCCACTGAACGTCGCCAGGCCTCGGACGAGGCAACCGACCAACCGAACGCATCCAGGAGACTGACCTTGGAACACAGTGATCGACTGTGGGACGCGCTGGATCAGGATCCGGCTCCCACTCATCCAGGCACCGCGTCGTGGACCGCGCCGGTGGCTCACGATCCAGTCGCCGCTCCGGCGGCCCGCGCGTCGTCGGTCCGGCTCGGCGGCTCGCGCCGCGGCATCGCGACCGCGCTGCTCGCTGCGGGGCTGCTGATCGTCGGCGGCGTCGCCGCCGTCTCGGCCGCCGATCCCTCGGCGCCGCCAGCGCCGAGCGCGTCGAGCGAGCCGTCGGATCCGGGTTCGTCGGGCCAGCCCGCCAACCCGACCACGCCCAACGGGGTCACCGGCCAGCACCGCGGCAACTGCCCGGCGGATGGCTCCGGCGGCGGCTCGGACAACGGCTCGGGCGGCAGCGGCGGCTCGAGCACCTCCCCGGACGCGTCGCCGGACGCCTCCGGCCTCTAGCTCGCGCCTCCTCCCGGCCCCGGTCCGCACGGACCGGGGCCGTTCCCGTTGTCACGGTTTGGCACGGCCCTGCAATTGCCAGCCCGGAGCTGCTTCGGCGCCCGCGTCCGACGCCGCGTGACGATGGCCGGCGACACCAGGGAGGCAACCTTCATGAGCGAAACCACCGTCGCCGGACCCTTCGGCGCGCTCCGCGTCGTCGTCCCCGACGATGAGCCAGCGCGCTCGGGCGCCGGCTCAGTGCCGGTTCTCTTCGCCCATTCGTTCGCGGGCAGCTCGGTCCAGTGGGCGCCTCAGCTCGCACACGCCGGTGAGACCCGGCGCGCGGCCGCGCTCGACTTGCACGGCCACGGGCGCTCGGATGCAGCTCCGCGCGCGCCGTGGGACGTCCCGTCGTTCGCCCGGGACATCGGCGCAGCGGCGGACGCGCTCGAGTTCGACCGCTTCGTCCTCGTCGGCCACAGCCTCGGTGGGGCCGCCGCCCTCGCCTATGCGGCGGACCATCCGGAGCGGGTCGCGGGGCTTGTCCTCGTTGCGACGCCAGGACGGATGCCGGACGAGCAGGTCCGGGGCGTGGTCGGCGCGCTGAACCGGGACTTTGACGGCACGATGGCCGGGATCTGGAGGCGGCTCCTCGCGAACGCGACGCCCGCGACGCGGCGCACCGTCGAGGGCGAGAGCGACCGGCTCCCGAAGGATGTTGCGAAGCGGATCATCCGGGCGACGTTCGAGTTCGACCCCGTCCCGGCACTACGGAGCTACCACGGGCCGCGGCTCACGGTCTCGACCCCCGAGGAGGGTCCCGTCCAGGAGCTGCACGAGGTCGTGCGGGGCGTCGAGCACGAGACGGTCGAGGGCACCAGTCACTGGATCCAGCTCGACGACCCTGATCGGTTCGACGGCATCCTCGACGCGTTCCTCGAGCGGATCGACGCGGCAAGCGCCGTGAGCGCGCCGTCCGCGTCGGCGGCCGGCGTCCGCTAGCCGATCGTCATCGCCCGGTCGCTTCGCAGCAGGAACGGCGGCAGCCAGGCGGGGATGTTGGAGAACGGCAGGACATCCGGGTGGAGGTCGATGCCGAGCGCGTCGGCCATGAACCCGCGCCGCGCCTCGACCCTCGCCCAGGCGTCCGGGTAGGCGGCCGCGAACGCGGCCCGCAGCGAGCCGTCGGCGAGTGCGATGCCGTCCTCGATGTTCGTCGTGAAGTAGTCCGTGCCGGTCGCCGGGATCACGTCGACCTGGAACGCCATGCCGGACCGGAGCTCGATCGCCGACCCCGGCGAGATCGGCGAGTTGACCCATTCGTCGAGCTGGATCTGGTGGCCTGGGTTCAGGAAGATCCCGAAGAACGGGTCGCCCAGATGGCGGTCGACGATCGCGTGCAGTGCGCCGCCCGTTTGGCCGATTCGCATCGCGCCGTACCACTCCGCGATCGCGGCGAAATACGGGCCGACCAGCTTCTCGACGTAGTCCCGAATGCCGGACGGCAGCTCTGCGGCATCCTCGACGACGAAGCCCGCGCGGCAGTTGAGCGCGCCCCAGATGCCGAACGCGGTCGTGAACCGGTCGCCGCGCTCGATCGGCCGGTCACCGGGGCTGAGAAGGCCCAGCGTCGCCCGCGGACCCGCGGACAGCATCAGATGGCACGAGAGCGGCCACCCGTTCCAGCCGAGCAGGGCGACCGCCTCACGCTCGGTCATGCCGGGTCGCAGCCCGTGGAGCAGCCGCAGCACGCCGCTGGACGTCTGGCACGCCGCCCATTCCATCAGCGCGAGCTGCTCAACCTCGTTGATCACCCGCAGGCCGTCGGCAGCGTCGATGAGCAACGCCGTTGCGTTGTCCACCACGCCGGACGCGCCGGTCAGCGTCCGCAGCTCATCGACGAGGAACGCCGGCGCGTCGAGCCGGTCCGGTCGGTCGTACGCCTTCCAGCCGACGACGCCGATACGCGAGCCGGACGCGACGCCGGCGGCGGCGAGGATCTCCGAGAGCGGCCTCGACCGGTCCCGCGGCTGGCTCGGCAGGCTCAGGTCCTGGAACAGGACCCGGTCCATCTCGAGCGGCGCCGCGCCGGCCATGCCCCAACACTCGTTGCCGACGAGGACGACCGGCCTGCCGGTCGGCGCCACGACGAGGATCGCCTCCTCGAACCGAGGGTCGAACCCCGTGAGGTAGGCGAGGTTCGCGCTGTGCTCCCGGTCGGCGTAGACGACGACGCGGTCGTAGCCTCGTTGGGCCATCCGCTCGCGGAGTCGATCGAGGCGGGAGGGATACAGCGCTGGCGGCAGCTCGGGCGAAGCGGCCGGCATGCCGAAGTCGGGGAGATCGACGTCGGCCAGCCGGGCCGCGCGTGCGACTGCCATCAGCTCCTCCCCGTCCAGACGATGGGTTCCGGTGCTCCCCGGCGGATCGTCGAACGCGAGCCTGCGTCGAGGTGCTGCCACGGCCCCACCTCGCCGTCCGGCCAGGTGACCCGGACGTCCGCAGCCGGAGCCGAGCCGAGACCGAACTGGATCCAGCCGAGCTGGCCGCTGGCGTGGCCGCCACCGACCGTGACCTCCCGTTGCAGGCTCCGATCACCGGCTCGGATCTCGATCCAGGACCCTATCGCATCGGCGTTCGGGCCTGGCTGCTCGAGTTGGACGGAGACCCAGTTGCCCAGCGGGCGGGGAGCGGCCGCCGTCCCGGCGCCGACGTTTCGCCACAGCTTGACGTTCTCCCGCCGAGTGACCTCGACGACGTCGAGGAGGCCGTCGAGGTTGAAGTCGGCGATCGCGGCGCCCCGCCCTTTCGCGAACGTCAGGAGGCCGGCATCCCCGGCGGCCTCCCGGAACGTGCCGTCGCCGTTGCCGAGGAACAGGTCCGTCGGGTCCTTCGCCGCCATGTCGATCTCGGCGTCGACGTTGCCCTTCGTCACGAGGAGGTCGGGGAGCGAATCATTGTTGACATCCTCGAACTGGGCGTGCCATGCGGTCGAGGGCAGATGCTCGTCTCCCGCGAACGGCCGCGTCGCGATAACGCCACGGGCGAGCGCGCTGTCGCGGTACGTCGGCCCGCGCGACGGGGCCGGCGCGTCGGCGAGCGTCTGGAGCTTGTTGTCGCCCTGGCTCGTCAGGTACACCTCGGGGTAGCCGTCACCGGTCAGGTCCTGGCTCGCGATCCCCATCCCCCAGATCCGCAGCGGCTTCCAGCCGTCATCGGCCGTGTACAGCCTGGGAGCCTCGCCCGGACCGATCCGCCAGAGCTGCTCCTCGCCGCCGCTGGCGTCGGTGTAATAGTGCCGGTCGTTCGAGACGCGGAGGTCGCGCCGACCGGAGCGCGACCAGTCGCTGAACAGCATCGAGAGCGGGCACCAACCGGGAGCGAGCGCGATCGGTGGCGCGTACCCGACGCCGCCGGCCGACGGCCGGACGATCACGTTCGGCGGGCACGTGTACGTCGCGTCGCCGTGCTCGTCCACCGTCACATACCGCCCGAACGCGAGCGTCGGCAGGGCGTTGCGGGCCTCCCACATCGCGGAGAATGCGACCGTCCAGCCAACACCGGCGTCGACCCCAAGGGACTCGTTCGCCCGCTCGAATCGGCAGTCGCCGAGACCCCTCAGGATCACGCTCTCGCCGACTCGCAGGACCGCGAGGTCCGTCACGCCGTCGCCGTCGACGTCGAGCGGGTAGGCGCCGGTCACCGCGTCGAGGTCGGTCGTCGCGCTCGCGACCCGGGTGAACCGCAGGGCGCCGCCAGGCGGGCTCTCGTTGCGGAAGAGCGCGGCCGGCCCGGATCCGCCCGCCAAGTAGAGCTCGGGCTGGCCGTCGGCATCACAGTCGAAGCTCGCGACGCCGCCGCCGACGTAGTACTGGTAGTCGCCCTCGTATCGATGGTCGAGGCCCGCACCAGCCGCCTCCTCGACGAAGAGTGGGACGGTCGTCGGCGCGGATCCACCGAGGGCGCCGAGGCGCCTCGCGGCGAACAGGCTCCCGGTCGCGATGACGGTGATGGCGAGCGCGCCGCCGATGACCGCCGTTCGTCGTCGATTCACGGCTGCGCATTGAAGCACATGCGAGCGGATACGGCGCCCGTCAGATCACGTCCTCAGGCCGGCGCGGGATGGCCCGCCTCTGCCGCAGCGAAGACGCGCTCGATGACCCGCATGTTCGCGACCGCGTCCGACGGCGGGACCGGCGTCGGGAGCTCGTCCAGGATTGCCGCCGCGAACGCCTCGGCCTGCGCGGCATACGGGTCTTTCCTCTCGAACCGGAAGGTCTCGGTGGCGGGCGCGACCGGCGGATCACCACCCTTCGTCAGGTAGATCTCGGTCGGGTGGTCCGTCGGGATATTGAATGGGATTCCGATCGAGAGGCGGCCCTCAGACCCGTAGACGTTCACGCGCTGGTCGGTCTCGGTCCGAATCGAGCAGCCGAAGGACGCGATGCCGTTCTCGAACTCGAGGAGACCGGCGGTCAGGATGTCGACGCCGTCCCCGCCGTCCCGGACGATCGATGCCTCGACCCGCGTCGGCTCGCCGCCGAACAGCATCCGCGAGAGGTTGATGCAGTAGCAGCCCACGTCGTAGAGCGCGCCGCCTCCGAACTCGCGGACGTTGCGGATGTTCGAGGGATCGTCGTTATAGAAGCCGAACCAGGTCTGGATCGCCTCGAGCCGACCGATCCTGCCGGAGACGACTAGCTCGCGGAGGGCCACCCATGACGGATGGTGCCGATACATGAACGCCTCCATGAGCCGGACGCCCGCCCGCTCGCAGGCGTCGACCATGCGCTCGGCGTCCGCGGCGGTCAGGGCGATCGGCTTCTCGCACAGGACGTGCTTGCCGGCGGCGGCCGCGGCGAGCGTCCACTCGAGGTGGAGATGGTTCGGCAGCGGGATGTAGACGGCGTCGACGTCGGGGTCGGCGAGGAGCGCCTCGTAGGAGCCGTGGCTGCGGGGGATCGATAGCCGCTCGGCGACGCGGGCGGCGGTTCCGCTTTGGCGCGAGGCGATCGCGACGATCTCGGAGCGCGCGGCGCGGCGGATGCCAGGGATCACCTTCTCCGTCGCGATGTTGGCGGTGGACAGGATCCCCCAACGGAGCGTCGTCGTCATCGTCCCTCCTCGTCCGGCCAGCGTAGGCGCCCGCGCCGGCTTGACACTCACTCGGCCGATGTAAGAGTCTGTCACACGTTTTGAAAGAGAGGAACACAAAACCCCTGGCGATCCGGCCGCTCGCCATCGGGCAGCGGAGCGAGACCGTCCGCCGGGCGAACCTCAGCGCGATCGTCCGCGAGCTCCACGCGAACGGACCACGGTCGCGCTCGATGCTCGTCGCCCGGATCGGCCTGACGCGATCCGCGATCCGCTCGCTCCTCGGCGAGCTGCTTGGCGCGGACGTCGTCCGCGAGGAGCCCGCGGCACCCCGCGGCACCCCTGGCCGGCCGTCGCCGGTCGTCCGGATCAACCCGAACGCGATGGTCGTGCTCGCGGTCGAAGTCAACGTCGACTCGCTTGCGGCGGCGGTCGTCGGGCTCGGCGGCGAGGTCCTCGAGCTCGTCCGCGTCGATCGTCCCAAAGGCGGTGCGTCGGTCGACGAGACGCTTGGGGAGATCGTCGAGCTGGCCGGTCGCCTCCTGGCCGACCCGATCCGGCGCAGCTCGCTCGTCGGCGTCGGCGTTGCCGTCGCGGGCGTCGTCCGGCGGAGCGACGGCTTCGTCTCGATGGCGCCCAACCTCGGCTGGCGCGATGTTTCGTTCGGCGAGCGGCTGATCGCGGCGCTCCAGCTTGGCGTGCCGGTCACGATCGTCAACGAAGCCGACAGCGGCGCGCTCGCCGAACACCTCCGCGGTGCGGCCGTCGACCATGACCATGTGCTGTTCGTCGCCGGCGAGGTCGGCGTCGGGGGCGGGCTCATCGTCGATGGACGGCCGCTCTCCGGCGCCGCCGGATACGGCGGCGAGATCGGCCACATTCCCGTCAACCCCGTGGGTCGGCGCTGCGGCTGCGGCGCGATCGGCTGCTGGGAGACCGAGGTCGGCGAGGGCGCAGTCCTCCAACGAGCCGGGCGTCGCGCCGACGGTGGACGCGCTGCGCTCGACGCGGTTCTCGACGACGCGGCCGCGGGCGTGCCTTCGGCTGTCGCCGCCCTCGTCGAGACCGGTCGCTGGTTGGGAGTCGGCCTCGCCGGGCTCGTCAATCTCCTGAACCCGGAGCTCGTCGTCCTCGGCGGTCGCTTCGGGCGGATCCATCCCTATGTCGCGGACAGCATCGAGGCGGAGCTGGATCGCCGTGCGCTTGCGGCCCCCCGAGCGCTCGTCCGGATCGTCCCCGCGCGGCTGGCGGCGGACGCGTCCCTGCTGGGTGCGGCGGAAGTCGCCTTCGAGGCGGTTCTCGCCGATCCGGCGGCGTGGCTACGTCGACCCCACCGCATCGAGCTGGCGAGCGCCTGATCGCGCCGTGAACCGCCGTTGACTGTCCTGCTGATCGAGCGGACGCCGAGAAAGGGGTACGCCTAGGATGTAACCTGCTGCCGGGCAAGTGTTACTGAACCAGCCCTTGTGAGGAGGAGTCCAACAATGCACATGCGAAGACTCGCGGCGGTCGTGGGGACCGCGGCGGTCGTGTTTGCCGCCTGCTCGAGCAGCGCCAGCCCCGCCGCCAGTGGCGGCGGAGCCGGGGCCGGCGGCGGAGCCGGCTGCACCGTGGCCGTGTCCTGGAACAACTTCCAGCAGCCGCGCTGGGCGGCGACCGACAAGCCGAACATCCAGAAGACGGTCGAGGCCGCCGGCGGCAAGTACATCGACAAGGACGCGAACCTCAGCACCGAGCAGCAGCTGACCGACGTCGACACGCTGATCTCGCAGGGCGCCAAGGTTCTGATCCTGCTCGCTCAGGACACCACCGTCGTCGGGCCGGCCCTCCAGAAGGCCAAGGACGCCGGCATCCCGGTCATCGCCTACGACCGGCTGATCGAGGATCCCAGCGTGCTCTACATCACGTTCGACAACGTCGGCGTGGGCAAGGCCGAGGCTGAGGCCGTCCTCGCCAAGGTCCCGAAGGGCAGCTACGTCCTGATCAAGGGCGATCCGGGCGATCCGAACGCGAAGACCTTCCTGCCCCAGGGCTGGGACGAGGCGGGCCTGAAGGACAAGATCGCTTCGGGCGACATCAAGATCATCGGCCCGGCTGATGGCACGTTCACGGACGCCTGGAAGACCGAGAAGGCCCAGGCGAACATGGAGGCCATCATCGACCAGGCCAACTCGAGCAACACCAAGATCGACGCGATCCTCGCCGAGAACGACAGCACCGCGCTTGGCGTCGCCGCCGCGCTCGAGGGCAAGCAGTACGGCTTCCCGCCGCTCAGCGGCCAGGATGGCGACCCAGCCAACCTGAACAACGTGGCCCTCGGCAAGCAGTACGTCGACGTCTGGAAGAACAGCAACGAGCTCGGTAAGGCGGCGGGTCAGGCAGCCCTCGCCCTGTGCAAGGATCCCGACTTCAGCAAGATCGCCGTCGACGTCGACCAGTCGGTCACCCCGGCGGCCGGCAAGGCTCCCGCGGACTTCACGACCCCCGGTGGGAAGACCGTGAAGTCGATCATCCTCAAGCCAACGCCGATCACGGCCGACAAGCTCGGTCAGGTGTTCGACGCCGGCTGGTACGCCACGAAGGATCAGATCTGCAAGGGCGTCAAGGACACTGATCCTGGCGCAGCTCCATGCAAGTAACGGTCTCCGACCGCTAAGAGCACGCACAACGCCTGCGCCCCGGGGTTCCGCCCCGGGGCGCAGGCCACTTTCCAGAGCAAGGACCAGGAGGGTCGGCGGTGACGAACGTGGCCGGCACGACACCGGTACCCGGTCAGACTCAGCGTCCGCCCCGATCGTCGATCGGCAGCGTCCTCGCCCAGACGGAGATCGATCTTCGTCTCTTCGGCATGCTGCTCGCCCTGATCGTGATCCTCGTCACGTTCCATATCCTGAGCGGCGGCAAGCTCATCGCGCCGACCAACATGGTCACGATGGCGATCCAGGCCACCGGCATCGCGATCATCGCGACCGGCATGGTGCTGGTCATCGTGTCGCGCAACATCGACCTGTCGGTCGGGTCCCTGGCGGGTCTGATCGCGATGATCTACGCGCTGCTGATGACCGACTGGCTGACCGCGATCGGGATCGGCGCGGACTTCCCGTTCCGGTGGGTCCTCGCCCTGGCGATCGGGATCGGCCTCGGCGCGCTCGTCGGCGGCCTCCAGGGATTCATCATCGCCTACATCGGCGTGCCGTCGTTCGTCGTGACCCTCGGCGGTCTCCTCTCGATCCGCGGCGTCATCTACTACCTGTCGAACGGCGCCGCCGTGTCCGGCCTCGACCCCGGCTTCCAGAAGATCGGCGGCGGCGGCGAAGGCTCGATCGGCGGACCGCTGACGTGGGCCCTCGGCATCATCGGCTGCGTCGCGATCGTCGGCCTGCTCATCAACAACCGGCGTCAGCGGCGGAGCTACGGATTCCCGCTGCGGCCCATGTGGGCGGAGGTCCTGCTGGCGGTCGTCGGCTGCCTGATCGTGCTGGGTCTGGCCCTGTTCGCCAACAACAACTTCCTGGCCCGGAGCCAGACCGCCGCAGGCTTCCCGTTCCCGATCGTGCTGCTGGTCGGCGTCACGCTCGTGATGTCGTTCATCGCCAATCGGCGTCGCTTCGGGCGGTATGTCTACGCCTACGGCGGCAACCCCGACGCGGCCGAACTGGCGGGCATCAACACGCGCTGGACGATCCTGAAGACCTACGTCGTGATGGGCGTGCTCTGCGCGATCGCCGGCGCCGTCGCCTCCGCCCGGCTCAACGGCTCGACCCTCGACGTCGGGCAGAGCTACGAGCTCTACGTCATCGCGGCGGCCGTCGTCGGCGGGACGTCGTTCGCCGGCGGCATCGGGACGATTCCGGGTGCCGTCCTCGGCGCGTTCGTGATGCAGGCGCTCGCCTACGGCCTCAGCTTCCTCAACGTCACATCGCCGGGGCAGAACATCGCGGTCGGCATCGTCCTGATCGTCGCCGTCGGTCTCGATACCTACAACCGGAGGCGCGGCTCATGAGCGCGGAACGGGAGGCCACGCCGGTGGCCGTCGCGGAGCGGACGCCGCTCGTCGAGATGCGGCACATCAACGTCGCGTTCGGTGGTGTCCACGCTGTCCGCGACGTCTCGATCGACCTGGATGCCGGCGAGGTCATCGGCCTCGTCGGCGGCAACGGCGCCGGCAAGTCGACGCTGATGCGCGTGCTGTCCGGCGCGCACCCGGCCGACAGCGGCGAGATCCTCATCGCGGGCGACGTCGTCACGATCCGCAACCCGCGGGACGCGAAGGTCTACAACATCGAGACGATCTATCAGACGCTGGCGCTCGCCGACAACATCGACGCCCCCGGGAACATGTTCCTGGGCCGCGAGAAGACGACCCGCCTGGGCTCGCTCGACGATTCGAGCATGGAGGCCGAGACCCGCAAGATCATGGGTCGCCTCAACCCCAACTTCAAGAACTTCGCCCAGCCCGTAAAGTCGCTCTCCGGCGGTCAGCGGCAGGCGGTGGCGATCGCCCGGGCCGTCTACTTCAACGCGCGGATCCTGATCATGGACGAGCCGACGGCTGCGCTCGGCCCGGCCGAGACCGCCCAGGTCCGGAACCTCGTGCGCCAGTTGAAGGACGAGGGCATCGGGATCTTCCTGATCAGCCACGACATCCACGACGTGTTCGACCTCTCGGACCGGATCAGCGTCATGTACCACGGCCGGGTCGTCGACACGGTGAACAAGGCGGACGTCACCCCTGATGACGTCCTCGGCATGATCATCCTCGGCAAGAAGCCAGGCGAGGTCACCGAGAGCGAGCTCGCCGAGCTCGAGCTGCGGGCCTGACGGCCCCTCGCCCGGCGGATCAGCCGCCGAGCCGAGAGCCGCCGAGCGCGGCGAACGTCGGGGCTAGCGCGGGGTAGAGCCTGCGATACTCCGCATGGAGCTCCGCATACCGGCCTGCGCCCGGTCCGGGAGCCGCGACGGGCGTCGTCTCGACCCACTCCGTGGCGATCGCGTCGACGTCGGCCGACCAGCCGGCGCCGACGCCGGCGAGCATCCCGGCGCCGTAGGCGGCGCCCTCAGTGGTCCGGACGGTCGCGATCTCGGCGCCGAGGACGTCGGCGAGGATCTGGCGCCACAGCGGGCTGGCTGTGCCGCCGCCCGACGCGCGGATCTCGGCGGGTGCTGCTACGCCGGCAGCGAGCATCAGGTCGAGCCCGTCCTTCAGCCCGAACGCGACACCCTCGATCACCGCTCGGGTCAGGTGCCGGCGCTCGTGGCCGACGGTCAGCCCCACGAAGGCCCCGCGAGCCAGCGGGTCGGGGTGGGGGCTCCGCTCGCCCGTGAGGTACGGCAGGAACAGCAGCCCGTCCGCGCCCGGCCCGACCGATGCGGCCTCGTCGACGAGCGCCCCGAAATCGACGCCCGGCGCCAACGCGTCGCGGAACCACCGGAGGCTGCCGGCCGCCGAGAGCATCACCGACATCATGTGCCACCGACCGGGGACGGCATGGCAGAAGGCGTGGACGCGGCCAGCCGGCTCGATCAGCGGCTGTCGCGTCGTCGCGAACGTCACGCCCGACGTCCCGAGCGACAGCGTGACGACGCCTTCATCGACCGCGCCGGTCCCAACGGCATTGGCCGCCTGGTCGCCGCCTCCGGCGATTACTGGCGTTCCCTCGCGGAGCCCAGTCGCCGCTGCGGCGACGGAGGTGACACTCCCCGTCACGACCGGGCCCTCGTGGGTCGGCGGCAGCCAAGCCGGATTGATGCCGAGCGCGGCGAGGACGGCGCCCGACCAGTCGCGGGCAGCGAGGTCGAAGAGGATCGTGCCGGCGCCATCGGCCTTGTCCATCGCGTAGTCACCGGTGAGCCGCAGCCGGACGTAGTCCTTGGGCAGCAGCACGTGGGCGGCGCGTGACCAGATCTCGGGCTCGTGGTCGCGGACCCACACGAGCTTGGGGGCAGTGAAGCCGGTCAGCGCGTCGTTGCCGGTGATCGAGATGAGCCGTTCCGCGCCGACGGCGTCGCGGATCTCGTCGCATGCGTCGGCGGTCCGCTGGTCATTCCATAGGATGGCCGGCCGGAGGACTTCGTCGCGGTCGTCGAGCAGGACGAGGCCGTGCATCTGGCCGGTCAGCCCAACCGCCACGACGTCCGTGCCACGGACCGCGGTCGACGCCAATACTGATCGGACCGCCGCGACGGCGCCGTCCCACCACAGGAGGGGGGACTGCTCGGCCCAGCCGGGGTGGGGTACTTCGAAGCCGTACTCGGACGCGCCGACTCCGACGACAGCTCCCGACTCGTCGATCAGGACGGCCTTCGTCGCCGTCGTCGAGGCGTCGATGCCGAGGACGAACGACATGGCCGGAGCGCGACCGGAGCCGGCGGTCAGCGCCGCGCGCCGGTCTCGACTCGGCGGGGCTCGGTGGCCGTCCAGAGGACCTCGTTGACGCGGTTCTCGAGCTCCTCCTGGCGGCCGGAGACCGGCGACGGGTCGATCTCGCCCGCGACGACCTTCGCCTCGAGCGACGCGAGCGACTCCGTGCCATCGAGGATTGCCCGGCCCAGCGGCCCGCGCCAGCCCGCATAGCGCTCCTCGAGCGGCTCCGACAGCGTGCCGCGCTCGACCAGCTCAGCCGCGACGAGGAGGGCCCGGGCGAGCGTGTCGATCCCGCCGATGTGGGCGTGGAACAGGTCTGTTCGGTTCGTGCTCTGGCGGCGGAGCTTGGCATCGAAGTTGAAGCCACCGGTCGTGAAGCCGCCGCCGTTCAGGATCTCGTAGATCGGCAGCGCCAGATCCTCGACCGAATTCGGGAACTGGTCCGTGTCCCAGCCGTTCTGGGGATCGCCGCGGTTGGCGTCGATGCTGCCGAGGATGCCGTGGGCGACGGCGTAGGCGACCTCGTGATGGAACGAGTGGCCGGCGAGCGTGGCGTGGTTGGCCTCGATGTTCAGGCGGTACTCGTCTTCGAGCCCGTTCCGGACGAGGAAGCCGTGGATCGTCGCCGAGTCGTAGTCGTACTGGTGCTTGGTCGGCTCCATCGGCTTTGGCTCGATCAGCAACATGCCGTCGAAACCGATGCGGTGCTTGTGCTCGGCGACGAGGTGCAGGAACCGCGCCAGCTGGTCCCCTTCCCGCTTGAGGTCCGTGTTCAGCAGCGTGTCGTAGCCCTCGCGCCCGCCCCACAGCACGTAGTTCGTGCCGCCGAGGCGCTTCGTGACCTCGAGCATGTGCTTCACCTGCGCGGCGGCGTAGGCGAAGACCTCCGGATCCGGATTTGTTGCCGCGCCGCCCTGGTAGCGGGGATGGCTGAAGAGATTGGCCGTGCCCCAGAGGAGCTGGGCGCCGGTGCGCTCCTGGTAGCCGAGCGCGTCGTCGGCGAGGGCGTCGAGGTTGTCGCGGAACTCGGCGAACGAGGCGCCTTCGGGGGCCACGTCGCGGTCGTGGAAGCAGTAGTACGGCGCCCCGAGCTTCTCGATGAACTCGAAGGCGACGGCCATCTTCTGGCGGGCGGCCTCCATCGGCTCCGCGATCGGGTCGAGCCACGGCCGGTCGAGCGTGCCGATCCCGAACATGTCGCGGCCGTCCCAGGCGAACGAATGCCAGACGCAGACGCCGATCCGGAGGTGGTCCTCCATGCGCCGCCCGAGGACGATCCGGTCCGGCTCGTAGACCTTGAACGCGAGCGGATCGGTCGAGTCGAGGCCGCCGAACGGGATCGGGCCCGTCACCTCGGAGAAGAAGTCTTCGCCCACGTCCGTCCTCCAGCCGCGCTCACGCTCTGCATTTTGTATGAGAGTAGCCCAAAACCGCTCGTCGAACCAGCGCTCGGGCCGGGGCCGATCGGCAGGGACCGGACGCTCCCGGCGGTCCCGTCGGCCCCTGGGCGGCGGGGTCGGGCGGCACTGTCGCAACCGGGCCCGGTCGCGGGATCGTGAGCCGAGGCGGCTGCCTCATCGCGGAGGACGGTTCCCATGATCGAGACGTTGCTCCCGGTGCCGGTCGCGATGCGCGTCATCGACGGCCGCGGCATGTACGACCCGAGTCCGCTCGAGGAGCTCGTCCGTGCGGCTCGGACCGGCTGGCTGGGCGAAACCATCGCGGTACGCGTGAGCGAGCCGGAGACGGTCGAGGCGGTCCTCGCCTGGGTCAACGCGGCCGGTCACGGGCTTATCGGGTTATACGCCCAGCACGGCTACGAGGAGGTCATCGTCGAGATCCGCCACTGAGCGGGACTCGGGATGATGAAGGGCCGCGCTCCGGGCGGGGCGCGGCCCTTCGAGCTCGCCGCCCTTCGAGCTCGCCGCCCTTCGAGCTGGCGGGCCCCAGGTCCGGTTGAAGCGGATTACGCCGCCTCGTCGGATCCTCGTCCGGTGGAGCCGCGAAGCAGTCCGGCGATGAAGAGGACGCCGCCCAGCGCGATCAGCGCGATCGGCCAGTTGTCGCCCAGGTCGAACGGCGTCCTGTTCGTCCGGAAGATCGTCTCGAAGAACCACGCGCCGACGAGCAGCAGGACGCCGAACCCCGCGACCATCCTCGTGCCGACGGTCACGAGATCCGATCGATGGAACCGCAGTCCGTGGACCGCGAGCGCGACGCCCACGGAACCGGGGATCAGCGCCCACGCATACGCCCAGCTTTCGTAGTGGGCAGTCTGGTCCTGGTACAGCAGCATCGCGCCGACCGTGGTCAGGACCGCTCCCGCGATGGTCGCGGTGAGCGCGGTGCCGTCGACCAGGAACGCCGCGGCGATGAGCAGCGCCACGCCCGGCACGATGACGAACAGGCTCCAGCCGCTGCCGCCCAGCCACGAGGCGACATCCACCGACGCCATCTGGATGAAATAGGCCAGGACGCCGATGACGACGATCGCGGATCCGATCGCCGCGATGGAGCCGCCCCGGTCGCCGCGTGTCGACTGTGCTTGCATCTGAGTTCCTCCTACGAGCCTGCGAGCTCGGCTGACGGCCAGTGCGCCACGAGCAGGGCGGCGAGGATCACGACGTCCGCGATCAACGCGAAGATCGCGCTCGACGACGCAATGCCCCCCCAGAAGACGGCAATCCCGACGATCGAGAGACCGGCTGCCGCGATCGTCACGGTCCGCCACCAGTCGGTGCCGCCGAGGAAGCCGGCGACGCCGACGACGAACAGTGCGATCACCGCAGACCAGAGGACGGTCGCGATGACGCGGGTCGTGGGCTCACCGATCGCTCCGGTGAGGATCCAGGACTCGCCGGTCTGCTCCGCCCAGTTGCCGAGACCGATGACCGGGGCCAGAAACAGCAGGTGGCCGACGCCGTGGGCAAAGACCACGAGCGCAAACCCGAGCCGGACGATGTCAGGCATCGTCGCCTCCTTGTCACGTACGAACAGAACGCCGATTGAATCCTCGGTCGACGGTCCCGCCCGCCCCAGAGCCGAACGTCCCGGATTCGGCACCGCCGCCACCGTCCGGTTGGCTTGTGTCGGACGGCCCCTGATCGCCCGACCAACGGCCCTGCCCGGCGTTTCTGGACGTCCGTAGCCTCGAGTCATGGAAGCCACGGGGCTGGTCGACGTGCTGCGCGCATCCCCGTTCACCGTCGGTCTGGGCGGGAGCGAGCGGAGGCGCCTCGCCTCGTTCGCCAGGGAGGTGGCCGCCGCCACGGACGAGGTCCTGATCCGCGAGGGCGAGCCGACGCCCTTCCTCGGGATCGTGACCTCCGGGCGGGTCGCGCTCCGGATGCGGCTGCCCGGTCGGCTCCCGATCACGGTCATGACAGTCGAGCCGGGCGACATCATCGGCTGGTCCGCCGTCCTCGCGCCGTACCGCGCCACCTCGACGGTGGTCGCGGTCGAACCGACGGAGCTGATCGCACTCGACGGCGCACCGCTGCGACTGGCGCTCGAGTCCGACGAGGACCTTGCCGCCGCCCTCTATCCCCGCATCCTGCGCAGCGTCGCCCGGCGCCTCGAAGGCACCCGCCTCCAGCTGCTCGACCTGTTCGGGCAGACGGAGGAGCGGGCGTGGTGACGACGCTTCGGCCCGACGGCGCCTCCGGGACCGGCTTCCTGGCGAGGACGGACCTGGGCGCGCTCATCGAGGCGCTCCACGACGAGGGCCGCGCGGTCATCGCCCCCACCGTGCAGGACGGGGCGATCGTCTACGACGAGATCTCGTCGGCGGCCGACCTGCCGATCGGCTGGCGTGAC
>JBJMMH010000087.1:0-21902 GCA_045804885.1 Chloroflexota bacterium
GACACAGGCGACGGCTCGGATCTCCAGAACGGCCTGCCGACGTCATTCCCGGTCACGGGCGTCGTCGCACTTGCGGCGGCGGGGTCGATCCGGATCGAGTGCATCTCGAGCTCCGAGACGCCGCAGAACGTCGGTGCGCGGGTCGTGGCGGTCACGGTCGCCGACATCGTGAACGTGCCGTAGCGGGCGGCGGCCTGGCTACGTCGAGTAGGGCCGGGCCAGGCCGGGAAGCATCGGGAAGTGCCGGACGTTGAGCGTCGCGAGCGCGAGGTCGAGCTCCAGCGCCGTCGCGGCGATGATGAGGTCGGCAGTCGCCAGCCCGCGATGGCTGCGACGGTAATGCCGACCGACCTCGCCGGTCCGCCGCGCGATCGCTTCGTCAAGGGGCACCCAGCGCACCGCGCCCAGCAGTCGCTCCGTTGCCCGCCGCTCGCCGCTACGAAGGCCGCGCAGGACCTCGACCCGGGTTATCTCGGAGCATGTTGGAGTCTCCGGGAGGTTCCGGGCGTAGTCGAGCGCCGGTAGGGCGCCGCGCAAGAGGTCGATGACGATCGAGGTGTCGAGCAGGACGGTCACCGCCGCTTGCCCTGCCCGGAAGCCGCCCGCTGGGCATCCAGCTCGTCGTCGCGATCGAGGTCGGCCGCCCGGAGCGCTTCGACATACGCCTCTCCGTCCGGAAGGTGGGCCGGTCGTGACCCGACGGCGTCGAGTGCCGAGCGGAACCGCGCGAGCTCATCGCCCTCGTCCGGCGTCGCGAGGTACGTCTCGATCGCCTCGCGGATCACCGTTGATCTCGTGACGCCGATCGACCGGGCCCGCCGCGCAAGCTCCTCCGCCTGTTCGCTGTCCAGGTAGATCTGCGTTCGGCGCATGATGTACGAATCATACACCACTCGTGCTACGGGCGGAGGCCGACGCTCGCCAGCTCGGCCCGGGCGAGCCGATCGTGCCGCCCGGACGTCCAGTCCCCGATCGGATCCGGGCTGAAGTCGAGCAGCGTCGCGTAGTCGATCCGCGCCATCGCGCGCATCGCGAGGGTCCGCTCGATCTCCGCATCGGTGTCGGGTGCCTTCCTGATCGCGTGATGGGCGGAGCGGACGCGCTGGAGCCGGTCGAGCCGCCACGGAACATAGCGGATCAGCCATGGACCCAACGTCACGAGCGCGAGCAGAAGCGCGAGGACCACCGACACGATCGTGATGAAGTGCTCGAGCTCCGTGCCGAGGGTCGAGATCGGCTGACCGCCGGCGGCGAACGCGCCGGCTGCGAGATCGCGCACCTGGCTCCCGACGAGCGGCAGCCCGGCGAGCGAATCGCCGAGGACTCGGCCGCTCTGGACCATGTTGTCGCCGCCCTCGTGGACGGCCCGGCCGACGCCCGCGAACCCGATGAGGAACTGGAACAGTTGCCAGACGATGTTGCCCCAGAAGACGACCCAGATGAGCGTCGCGACGTCGGCAAGCTGCTCGCGCGTGCGCGAGACGGGCAACTCGCTCCAGATCTTGATCATCGGTACCGACCTCCGCTCCCGCGCCGCCACGACCGCGCGCCGATCAGGCGCTCCTCAGCATGATCGGGACCGCGCCCCTTCGGCGAATCCGCCAACCGACCTTGACGCCGTCCCGCTTCATTTCATAGTTCCGGCCACGACGATCGTCATGAAGTGATCACGATCGTTGTCGGGAAACCGCCAACACAAGGCCGGCGCGCAGGGCGATGATTGGCGGCAGTGGATCCCGTCGTCCAGTCCGTCGCTCCCCGTCTCGATGCGCTCGCCGCCCGCTTCCTCCTGGAGAAGCGGCTGCCCGGGCTTGCCGTGGGCGTCGTCCGCGACGGCGCATTGGCGTGGTCGACGGCACTCGGGTTCGCGGATCGGGCGACTGCGCGGCGGGTCACGACCGACACCCCGTTCCGTGTCGCCTCGATCACGAAGTCGTTCACGGCGACGGCCGTCCTGCAACTCCGCGACGAGCGGCGGCTGCGCCTGGACGACCCGCTCGTCACGTACGTGCCGGAGGCGCGGTCGATCGCGGACCCATTCGGGCCGATCGAGGACGTCACGATCCGCCGGCTCCTCACCCACAGCTCGGGTCTGCAGGGCGACGTGTCGCCCAAGGATCCGTGGGAATGGCGGCTCGTAGCCGACGACGAGCTCCTCGCGGACCTCGACCGCGTGGCGGTCATGGCGGCGCCAGACACCGACTGGCGGTACAGCAACCTCGGCTACGCGCTGCTCGGGATCGCCGTGGGTCGGGTCGTGGACGAGCCGTTCGAGGCCTATGTCCAGCGCTGCATCATCGACGTCGCCGGCCTTCGTTCGACGTCGTACTTCCCGAGCGGCGACCTCGCCGCGCGATCCGCGACAGGCTACGGGCCCCGCCGCTACGACGACGACGTCGCGGTGAGCCGAGGTTTCGACTCCTCGATGTTGTACGCCGACGGCGGCCTCTGGTCGACGGTCGAGGACCTGGCCCGCTGGCTGGTAGTCCAGTCCCGGACGGGCGACCACGATCGGCGCGGTGACGGCGACCGCGTCCTCGACGGCGGAACGCTGCGGGAGATGCAGCACGCGACGGTGATTGCCAACGCCGACTGGACCTATGGGCAGGGCCTCGGCTGGGGCTCGACGCGGATCGGCGAGGACGTCTGGGTCGGCCATACCGGATCGCTGGACGGGTTCCGGGCGATCGTCCTCTTCCGGCCGAGCGATCGGCTGGGCGTGATCGCTCTCGCGAACGGATCCGTCCGGCCGACGCTCGCGAAGGAGATCGCGACGATCGTGCTGGAGGCCCATCGCGCGGCCGCGCCGACGCTGCCGGACCAACCGCCTGCCCCGACGCCGGCGGCGTGGCGTGAGCTCGTCGGCTTCTACCGCGAGGACAACTACGGCCTCGCCCTGCAGATCGAGGTCCTCGACGGCGCGCTGGCGCTGATCGACGCGGACGACCCGTCGGACCAGTCGAAGCTCGCCCCAACGGAAGATCCGCTGCTCTTCACGTTCGCCGAGGGCGAGCTGATCGGCGAGCGCTGCCAGTTCCTTCGGAACGCCGCGGGCGTGATCGCCGGGGTCAACGTGGCCGGCGCACCGCTGCGGCGGCTGGTTCCCGTCGAGCGCTGAAGCGGGGCTGCCGGATCGACACCCGCGACGCGAGGGAGACGGCAGCGCCGTAGCGTGTCCATGCGAGAGCGAGCGTGCGGGGGACGCAGCCGATGACGGACGATCCGAACAAGAACAAGCCGACGGATCCGGCCAGGGATCCGGCCGCCGACTCGGAGCAGGCCGCCAGCGAGGAGGCCGCCGAGCAGCGGCCGCTGCGCGAGTACCTCTCGGCGCGGAACTTCCTCCTCTGGGCGTCGGTGATCGGCGTCGCGCTGCCGATCGTGTTCGCTGCCCAGGCCGGCTCGCTCGGGACGTTCGCCTATGTCGCGACGGTCGGGATCGGCATCCTCGTCGCCTCGATGTCGGCCGGCGGGCTGCTCGGATTCCTGTTCGGGATCCCGACGTCGCTGCAGAACACGATCACGGCGCCGGCACCCACCGACGCACAAGCGGCCCTCGGCCCCGGCGCCGCGGCGGCTCCGCTCTACGTCGGCAATACGAGCCTCGAGCAGATTTCCGACTGGCTCACGAAGATCCTCGTCGGCGTCGGGCTCACGCAGCTCTCCGCGATTCCGACGGCGCTCGGAAATCTCGGCACGTTCCTCGCCGGCGGCCTCGGAAATCTCCCGGGTGCTGAAGTGTTCGCGCCACTGCTTGTCGTCTTCGCGCTCCTCGACGGGTTCTTCATCAGCTACCTCTGGACCCGCCTCAACCTGGGATCGCTCCTCGCTCAGTCGGACGTGAACCAGCGCGTCTCGGCCGCGGTGAAGGCGACCGAGAGGCGGGTCAAGGCCGACTCCGCGAAGTCGGCGATCGTCGAGGCGACCGCCACCCTCAAGGGGCTCTCGCCAGCCGAACCGACCGCGCGAACGATCGAGGCCGTCTGGGTCGACGACAACCCGGACTACAACACCCGGGAGCGTCAGGCGATCCGGAACCTCTGGCGGAACGTCCAGTTCGAGCTGCTCCGCAGCACCGACGAGGCGCTGACGGTCCTGAGGAAGGAGCCGAACCGGTTCTCGTTCGGGATCACGGACATGAGCAGACCGGGCGACCGCCGGGCGGGCCTGACGCTCGTCCAGAAGATGCGCGAGGCGGGCATCGACATCCCGATGATCGTCTACGCCGCCTCGGCCAGCCCGGAGCGCGAGCTCGAGGCGAAGAACGCCGGCGCCAAGGGGATGACGAACAGCCCGAACCGGCTGATCCAACTCGTCGGCGAGGTGATGAGCGAACTCGGCGTGACAGAGGAGCCGACGATTTCGGCCGCGCCGGGCGTCCTTCCGCCGACCAAGACCGAGGACATCGAGACACCCGGCTGACGTCCGGCACGTAGGGTCGAATCGGCGACAGCGGCGCCGCCGAGGCGCCTGCCCGCACCGCTGAGTCGAGGAGTTGCCCGTGGTCAAGACGAACACGCCCGACGCCGTTCTCGTCGGTGGACGCAAGATCCGCACCAACGCCCTGCCCGATCCGTTCGACGCCCGCGACCTCCAGTACCTCCCCAGGCTGCAGGTGCTGCCAGACCGTAAGGACCAGCGCGCGGGCCAGGTCGTCCTTGACCAGTCGGGCCAATCGTGCACGGGCCATGCGGTGGCCGCCCTGATCGACACCGTCCGTTCGGAGTTGCCACCGGAGGACGAGACACCGGAGCACGGCCCGCCGCGGATCGCCAAGGACCCTGTCAGCCCGTACATGCTCTATGCGATGGCGCGCAAGTACGACGAGTACCCCGGCACCGCGGACATCGGCTCGTCGCTCCGTGGCGCGCTGAAGGGCTGGTACCACCACGGCGTCTGCAAGCGCGCGGACTGGCCCACGCTCAACACCGCCAAGGACCTCTACGACCCGGACTTCATGGCGACGTGCTTCGAGGTCCCGCTGGGCGCCTACTACCGGGTCAACACCCGCCGGATCGACGACATGCAGTCGGCGATCACGGAGCTCAATGCGATCGCCGTATCGGCCGCGATCCACCGCGGCTGGGAGTCGCCGCAGGGACAGGGCCAGGGCACGCCCGACGAGATGTGGGTGATCCAACCGAACGCGGATGCGCTCGGCGGCCACGCGTTCCTCATCGCGGGCTACAACGACGTCGGCTTCCTGATCCAGAACTCGTGGGGTCTCGGCTGGGGCAAGAAGGGCTACGCCACGCTCCCCTACGAGGATTGGCTCGACAACGCCTACGACGCCTGGGTCGGCCGACCGGGCGTGCCGCAGGCGCACGTGGCCTCGAGGCGGCGCGTCGTGATCTCGGCCGGGGCAACGCTCGCTGCTGCAACCGGGCCGAACATCTCACGGCTCAAGGACTACGTGATCGACGTGACGGCCGGTGGGAGGATGGACACCAAGGGCCAGATCACGAGCGATCCCACGCAGATCGCGGCGGCCGCCGCCCGGATGGGGCGCGATCTCGACACGTGGAAAGCCGCCGGCTTCCCGCGCCACGTCGTCATCTATGCCCACGGCGGGCTCGTAGGCGAGTCGGGTGGAATCGCCGTCGCCGACCGGATGATCGACTGGTGGCGGACCAACCACGTCTACCCGATCCACGTCGTCTGGGAGAGCGACGCTCTCACGACGATCGTGTCGTTCCTCGATCACGTGAAGGAGCAGCTGCCGTTCGGAGGGCTCCGGGACGGCGTCTTCGAGGCTGTCGATCGGGCGATCGAAGGCTTCGGCCGGAACATCGGCCGGCTGTGGACGGAGATGAAGGTCAACGCGCGACTCGCGTCGGCCGCGCGGCGTGCTGGCCAGAGCGATGCCGTCGCGCCAGGCGTCACGCTGTTCCTCGATCACCTCCGGACCTATCGGGCGACGAATCCCGACCTTCAGGTTCACCTGGTCGCGCACAGCGCTGGCTCCGTCGTCGTCGCCGGCATCGTCGAGCGGCTCGTCGCGATGGGGATGCCCGTGGAATCCGTTCAACTGATGGGCGGCGCGATCAGCGTCGACGAGTTCACGCGCGACATCCTGAGCCACATGCCCGGCATCCCGGGCTCGAATGGTCAGGTCCATCGGTTCACGGCTTACGACCTCCAGAACAAGTTCGAGCTCGATGACGTGTGCCCCGGGCCGCCGATGCCCGCCGTCTACCACAAGTCGCTGCTGTACTTCGTCGCCCGCTCTCTGGAGCCGTCCGCGCGGATGTTCGAACGGCCGATGGTGGGGCTCGAGACCGGCATGAAGAACCGGCAACCCGTCCTAGGCGGCAGGAGCCTTGTCGAGATCCTCGGCGAGGACAGCCTCGTCGTCGCTCCGACGCATACCGGACCTCCGAACGCGCGCTCCATGGCGCATGGCCACGCCGACTTCGACGATGACGAGGAGACGCTGACGTCGGTGCTGCTCCGGATCCTCGGCAAGCCGTCGGTCGAACCGGGCCTGGTGACGGCGTACGCAAAGGGCGGGATGCCGTCGTCGCAGCAGACCGACCTTGGCGGGCCAGGCGCGGCAGCCTGACTCGAGAAGCGTTAGGCAACGCCGTGGAGACGCCCGCGGCATACGTTCCGACCGTGACCACTTTCGACGCCGGACCATCGGGCCCCGATGCCGCCCGGTTTCTCGCGCTCCTCGATGATCCGCCGCAACTCCCCGCCTATCCGTGGAATCAGTTTCGACGGGAGTGGGGGCCGATCTTCTATCGCGGTCGGCTCGACGGGACCGCGCGCGTGCTCGTCATCGGGCAGGACCCCGGGCAGCACGAGTGCATCGGCCGCCGGATCCTCGTCGGCGAGGCAGGACAGCGCGTCCAGGGCTTCCTCCGGAAGCTCGGTATCACCCGGAGCTACGCCGCAGTCAACGCCTTCCTCTTCTGCTGCCTCTCGAACGACTTCGCGGTGGCGATGCGCGATCACCCGTCGATCAGGGACGACCGCGACGCGTGGATAGGGGCGATCCTCGAGACGAGCCCGGTCGAGGTCGTCGTCGCTTACGGGACCGCGGCGAAGGCCGCGTACGAGGGCTACGTCTCGCGGCGCACGACGAGCCTCGGCCGGCCAGATCCCATCCTCGTCCACGTCGTCCACCCGACCGCGCCGATCGGCGACGCGGCCGTCCTCGCGAACTGGAATACCGGCCTCGCGAAGGCGTTCCCGGCGTTGGCGAGCCGGGACGTGCCGACGCCGGCGCTCGTCAGCTACGGCTCGACGTTCACGCCCGCCGACTACGCGCCGATCCCGTCGTTCGACCTAGCGCCGGGAGCGCCGCCGTGGATGGGCGGCGTCGACACGTGGGCAGTGCGGGAGGGCGTCGACGCGACGCCGACGACGCCGGCGATACCGAAGCGGGCCCGGCTCGTCGTCACGGTGCCCGGACCGGCCCGCGGCTGGTAGGCGCCATATCACAACCACTCGGGGGAGGTTCGCGATCGATGGACGAATTCGACGCCCGCTACTACGACGGCATCAGCGAGGAGGACACCACGGCGACGGCGCTGCCGCCGATGGGCATGGCCGCCGCCGCGCCGCGCGGCCCGCTCGCGCTGAAGGGCTGCGTGATCACGCCCGACCAGCGGATCGACAATGGCTTCGTGCTCGTCGAGGACGACGCGATCACGTCTGTCGGGGCGGCTGCGCCGGGAGCCGGCGTCGACGTTGTGGACGTCGGCGATTCCGTGATCCTGCCCGGGCTCATCGACCTCCACGGACATCCGGAGTTCAACGTATTCGCCCCGTGGGAGCCGCCGGGACTCTTCCCGAACCGGAACAAGTGGCGCGACAGCAAGGAGTACGCGCAGGTCGTCAAGGCGCCGTGGAAGGTGCTCGCCGGCGACGACCCCGGACCCTCGCTGCTGCCGACGCTGACGCGCTACGCGGAGGCGCGGGCGCTCGTCGGCGGCACGACCGCGATCCAGGGCGCGAGCGCGAAGTACCCCGACCCGACGGAGTCGCTTGTCCGCAATGTCGATCGGAAGCTGTTCGGGGCGCACAAGGCTCGCTCGGCGATCGACTTCGACCGCGAGTCGCCGGCGACGCGGGCGCTCCGCGTCAAGCAGATTCAGAACGGCGACGTGGTTGCGTACTACCTCCACATCGCGGAGGGCACGGACCCGACGTCACGCAAGGAGTTCGAGGACCTCGTCGGCGCCTCGCTGCTCACGCACGCGACGGTGATCATCCACGGCACGGCGCTCACCGATGCGCAGCTCGGCGACGTGCGCGACGCCAAGGCGAAGCTCGTCTGGTCGCCCCAGTCGAACCTCCGGCTCTACGCCGGGACGACGAACGCGGCGAAGGCGCTCCAGCTGGGGATCCCGGTCGCGCTCGGCGCCGACTGGCAACCGTCGGGCAGCCCTTCGCTCCTGGCCGAGATGAAGGTCGCCCGGCGCGTCCTCGCCGGGGCCGGCCAGCCGGTCACCGCGAAGGAGCTCGTCGCGATGGTCACGACCGGCGCCGCTGCGATCGCCGGGCTGGACGCCCACATCGGCTCGCTCGCGGCGAACCGGAAGGCCGACGTCCTCGTCCTCGAACGACTCGACGAGGATCCGTGGGAGAGCGTCGCGCTGTCCTACCCGGGCGACGTCCGTATCGTGCTGATCGGCGGCGACGTCGCCTACTTCAGCCCCGACCTGGTGCCAGCGGCCGTCGTCCCGAGAGACAACCTCGAGGCGGTGTCGGCCTGGGGCCGCTCGATGCTCCTCGACACGTCGTATTCCGTCCGGGCCGGCGCGAACCCGCCGCCGCGACTGGCCGCGCTCCGGGCGACACTGCTCGCCCGCGACCTCCGCGTCGGTCCGATCTTCGCCTGAGGTCCGCGGCTGCTACGACTTCTTGCGAGCGGCCGCGCCCTTCTTGCCCATCGCCGTCTTGTCGGCCTTGGAGAGGTGGGCGAGCGTCCGCTTCTCCTTCGCAGCCGACTGGGCCTTCTTGACGTTCTGACGCGCGGCGGCGCGCTGCTTCTCGGTGGCCATTGGTCACCTCCGATGCTCTCGCCGGCCGTCCCGGCCGGCCGATGCCACGCTCCGCCCTGGCCGATGACGGCCGGAACATCGAGCGAGCGGGCGCGCTCGCAGCGGCCTCACATCGTGCGCAAGACGGCGCGCAGACGGCGGACCCGTACCCTCCAAGGAGTCGCAGCGGCGGTCGCGGAAGTCCCGCGGCGAGCCGGATCGGGGCGCGAAGGAGGCACGGCCATGGACGGACGACGCCATATCCTCTTCCAGCTGAGCGAGCCGCCCGGCCCTACGACACGGGACGTCGACATGGGTGGCGGCTTCGGCCCCGCCGGGGCCGCGATCGGCGCGCCGCCGACCGTGGACGTCCAGGTCCGCGACCTCAGCGAGGCGGAGGTCCTCGAGGCCCGCGCCGACCCGAACGTCGTCCCGGCCGTCCCCATGCAGACGCGGCTCATCGAGCCGCTCGCGGCCGATGACGAAGCCGCGGATCTCGCGGCCGCCGCCGCGGCCGGGGCCGCCTGGGGAGTCGACGCGGTCGGCGCGATCGGCAGCCCGTTCAACGGCGCCGGGATCAAGGTCGCCGTTCTCGACACGGGCATCGACAAGACCCACCCCGCGTTCAGCGGCGTGACGATCACCGAGAAGGACTTCACCGGCGAGGGCGACGGCGACAACCACGGCCATGGCACCCATTGCGCCGGCACGATCCTCGGCCGGGACGTCAACGGCGTTCGGATCGGGGTTGCGCCGGGTGTGACCGAGCTGCTGGTCGGCAAGGTCCTCGGCGCCCATGGCGGGACGACGGAGTGGCTCGTCAACGGGATGATGTGGGCGCTCCAGAACGGCGCGACGGTGATCTCGATGTCGATCGGGATCGACTTCCCGGGCCAGGTGAAGCAGCTCACCAACCAGGGCTTCACCGTGGAGGCCGCGACCTCCGACGCGCTGACCGGCTACCGCGACAACGTCACGCTCTTCTCCACGGTGGCGAAGTTCCTCAATGACTTCGCGGCGTTCGGCAAGTCCGCGGTCGTCGTCGCAGCGTCAGGCAACGAGAGCGAGCGGGCGGCCGCCAAGCCGTACACGATCGCGGCGTCGCCGCCGGCCGTGGCCGACGGGATGGTGTCGGTCGGGGCTGTCGGCCGGCTGGCCAACGGCTCGCTGGTGATCGCGCCGTTCTCGAACACCGGACCCAAGATCGTCGGGCCGGGCGTCGCGGTGGTCTCGGCCAAGCGCGGTGGCGGGCTCCAGGCGATGAGCGGCACGAGCATGGCCACGCCGCACGCGGCCGGGGTCGCGGCGCTCTGGGCCCAGCAGCGGCTGAGCGTGCTGAACCGGATCGACACGAAGGAGCTGGCCGGCTTCCTGAGCGCCAAGGCGCAGCTCGTCCCGAACCTCAGCGCCGTCGACGGCGGCGCCGGGCTCGTCAGCGCTCCGGAGATGTAGGCGGGCACTCGCTCGGCCACTATCGATCGAAGGGCGCGTTCCTGACCCGCTCTGCGAAGCCGCCCCGTAGATAGATATCGACCAGGCACCCGGGCTTCCGGCGTGCCTGGTCCTCGCAAAGGGCGAGAAAGCCGTCGGTGAAGTCGAGCCACGGGGACTCGGCGACGACCTCCGCGACGGCGCCGGAGTCGAGCTCGTCGACCCGGTGGCCGCGGCAGTCGCAGCCGGTCGCCTCGTTGAGCAGGTAGCCCTCGGGGCCGTCCTCGGGGATGACGCGCGGATCCATGTGGAGGCGGATCGCCTCGGCGAGCGCCTCCGCCCGGAGAGCGTCCCAGCCATGCCCGGTTGCGAACGTCGCCGCCGCGCGGGCACCCTCGTTCTCGAAGCAGCGCGGCCCGTCGTACGCCTCGGTCAGGCCAAGGTCGTGGAGCGTCGCGCCGACGTACAGCAGCTCGCGGTCGTACTCGACCCGATCCTTCTCGGCGAGCATCACAGCCCAAGCGAACGTCCGCGCGCCGTGGTTGTGGAGGAACGCGGGCGAGACCGAGCGGCTGAGCTCCGCAGCAGCGTGGGCGATCCCGCTGGTCGGCGGGGCCAGGTCGGTCATCGACCGATCATAGGTGGCGGGCCTCCGTTCGGCGCGTCGGCGAACACTCGCCAGACGCGGATTCGAGATCGTTGCGGACAACGGCAACTATGTGGAGACGTCGCCCTCAGCCCGGTTGTCGGCATCGTTGCGCTTGGTCGCAAATACCGCGGAATCCGGCTCGCGGGACGTCGACTCCCCGCGCCCGAAGCGGGCTGGCAGCTCGATGCCTCCGCGCGTCCGCCACGCCCACGCGACAAGCGGCAGGAGCAGCATCGGAACCTCGAGCGACGAATACAGCACTCCCCCACCCTGCGAGTTCCGAACCGACGCGATCCAGTCGGCCCAGAGGCTCCCGAATGGCACGGAGATCACGACGAACAGCGCGGCTGCCGCCCACCATGAGCGGCGCCAGACGCCGAACAGCGCGAACGGCCCGAGACTCGGCTTCAGCGCGACGAACACCGACGGCCACGCCCACAGCGTCCCGAGCGCCAGGGCCGCGACGGACCAGATCACGGGATTGCCGGTCCAGGTCTTCAGGAGCGTCGTCGGCCAGGCGAGGCAGAACGCGATGAGCGGCCACGATTCGGGGCGAGGCCGGAGCCGCCAGAGCGCGTAGACGACCGCGGCGATCGGCAGCGTCCACCACAGGATCGACGCGATCGCCTCCGGCAGGACGGCGAACGGGACGAACAGCCACAGCGCGACCGGCGGGTACAGCACGTCGCCCGCCTGGATCTCGTACGGGCCGGCGAGCTGGTATGGCTCGAAGTACGGCCCGCCCGACAGCCAGCGCAGCGCTACATCGCGATACAGCTGGAAGTCGACGCCGAACGGCTGCTCGAGTGGATGCGGAATGGCGAGCGCGAACGCGATCGGGACGGCGAAGACGGCGACCGACAGCGTGAGCGCGACCGACCGCGACCGTGGCAGCCGCACCCGGACCACGAGGTCGCCGACCGTCACGTGACCTCGACGCGGACGTCGCGATCGGCAGTCTCGGGCTCGAGAAAAGCCAGCAACGCCGCGGCCTCCTGCTCGACCTCGCCGCGCTGCTCGGAGGTGAGCGGCACGACGGACGTCGCCACGAGCGTGGCCCGGCCGGCGTTGGGCTCTCGCGCGACCCGCCAGCCGCCCGCGAGGAAGCCGTCGACGGTGAACGAGCCGAGGGCGAACACCGGATCGAACTGGCTCGCGCCGGCCAGCCAGATCGACTGGTCGCCCAGGATCCGTCGGCGGTCCTTGTGTGACAGGAAGATGTTGTCGTACGTCGGAAAGAACCGGACGGGCGCTCGCACGTCGGGGTCGGGCAGCGGCCCGTCGGGTATGTCGAACAGCTCACGACCGGACTCACTCCGGAATGTCCGCAGCGTCGGCCGGAGCCGCTCGAGCACGGGCCCCAGCCGAGACCGCCAGCACCACGCCTGGACGTCCATCGCGCTGGCAGGCCCGAACGCCGCGAGGTAACGCACGACCATCTCGTCGGGCGTCGCGTCGGTCCCGACCGGCTCGCCCAGCCAGTGCTCAGCCGTCGCGAGGATCGGCTTCCCGCTCTTGCCCCAGATCCCCCGCGGCGGCAGCTGGACCACCGGCAGCAGGCTCCGGACCGCGTACCCGAGCGACGTCGCATCGCGGCCCGGCCAGCGCTCGGCGAGCGCCTTCCCGAGCTCGTCCCCGCTGCGCGGCCGCTCGTCGAGCAACCGCCGGCCTTCGGCCACGACCTCGTCGAGATCCAGCCCGTCGACGTTCCGCTGGAAGGAGCTCGATCTGAATCGCTGCTCCTGGACCTCCTGGAGGACGGGACGGAGCCGGAGCCAATCCCGGGCCGTGAGCAGGTGGATCGTCGTCCGCATCATCGATGGCGCTCGGACCGCGCGCCGCGACTCGAGCAGATCGACCAGCTCCGAGGGCTCGAATCCCACGAGCCGCGACCACAACGCCGTGTACGGGTTGAACGCCTCCTGGGCCTGCATCCCGACGAGGTGCTCGATCGCCTCGGTCGCCGGCGCGGCTCGCCGCTCGAGCAGCCACTGTCGCGCGAGCAGCGCCCGATTCAGCTGGCGGTCGGTCAGAACCGGCGCGCGATTGGAAGTCGGACTCGACGTGGCCATGCATCCTCCGCGGGTCGTCGGACGTAGAGTCTGTCAGTCATGGACGAGGGACGCCCTCCCGATCCAGAGCCCTCCGCGTCGCCTGACCCGACTGAGGAAGTCGATCCGGCCGACGTCGAGCCGATCGAGCCGCGAGCCCCGGGCCGCGGCATCGTCGCGATCGTGGGGGTTCTCGTCGTCGCGCTCGTCGTCTTCGCCATCGTCGGCGGCCGCATCATCACCGCCGCACCGGCGCAGACCACCGCTCAACCACCGCGCCTCGCGGTCACCGACCGGGACGGCAAGCTCCACACGATGGACGCGAGCGGCGGCTCGGTCACCGACTTCGGGGCCTCGGGCGTCCAGTTCGGCTTTCCGACGTGGTCGCCGGACGGAACCCGCATCGCGGTCACGGGCAAGGACAAGGACTCGACGGCCATCTACGTGTTCGACGCTGGGACCGCCTCGGCGAAGCCGGCGATCGTCTACGACAGCGCCGCCGTCCCACCGTTCTACGCCTACTGGTCGCCCGACGGCGGCCATATCGCGTTCCTCGCCCAGAAGCCCGACAAGATCGCCCTCCAGGTCGTCCCCGCCGACGGTTCGGCCAAGGTGGCGACCGTCCGCGAGGGTGCGCCGCTGTATTGGGACTGGCTTGGAAGCGACCATCTGGTGGCGCACATCGGCCTCGCTGGCTCCGAGGGTTCGTTTCTCGGCGAAGTCGACCTCAAGGGCACGTCCTCCGAGACGGAGCCACTTACCGCGGGCTCGTTCCGCTCGCCGGCGGTCAGCCACGACCGCGCGTTCCGAGCGTACGTGACGAGCGGTCAGCAGGCGGCAGGAATGGTCACGGTCGAGTCGGCCGATCGCGCGTCGCGCCAGACCACCGAGGTGTTCGGCGTTGCCGCCGTCTCCTTCGACCCGGCCGGCCAGACGCTCGCGTTCGTCGGCGCGAAGCAGCCGCTCGCGAACGACCCGGGATTCCCGCTCGGACCGCTCAAGGCGATTGATCCGCGCAACGGCCAGACACGGACACTGCTCGACGGCGACGTGGTCGGGTTCTTCTGGGCGCCCGACGGCCGGACGATCGCGGCGCTGACGATCGCCCCGGTCGAGGACCAGCCCGTCGGCGTCGTGGGTCTGCCCGGCGCCCGTCTCGCGTCCGCCCGCGGTCCGGCGCCGGGCGCGGAACCGCGATCCACCGCCGAGGGCGTCCCACTGACACTCGCCTTCGTCGACGTTGCGTCCGGCGCCCTGCGTGCCCAACGACCGGCCGAGGTCACGAGCACGTTCGTGAACAACATCCTCCCCTACTTCGACCAGTACGCCTTGAGCCACCGGATGTGGGCGCCCGACAGCTCCGCGATCGCCCTGCCGCTGGTCAAGGACGGCTCCGACCAGCTGTTCGTGATCAAGCCGGACGGCTCGGAGCCAGTGCCGCTCAAGGGTGCCCAGCTCGGGTTCTGGAGTCCGTAGCGGGGGCGTCTCAACTGTGTCGACGTCGCCCGGCTGAAAGTCGCTGCCCCGACCTTCCTATTCCCGCATTCGACGCGCCGCGCCTAGGCTGGGACCATGCGAAAGACCGTGCTGTTCGGTCGCTACCGACTTGACGAGCCGCTCGGAACGGGCGGATCGGCCCAGGTCTGGCGGGCGACCGACAAGCGAACCGGCGACGTCGTCGCCGTCAAGCGCCTGCATCCCGTCGTCTTCGCGGACCAGGCTGGTCGCGAGCGGCTCCTGCGGGAGTTCCGCGCGCTGCGGGACCTCGACGAGCCGCACGTCGTGCGAGTGCGCGACCTCGAGCTCACCGACGATGACGGGGCCCTGATCCTCGACTACGTCGCGGGCACGTCGCTCGCGAACCGGCTCACGCACGGACCGCGGCTGAGCACCGCGGAGGCGGTCCAGATCGCGCTCGATATCGCGGCGGCGCTCGCGGCCGCGCACGAGGCCGGCATCGTCCATCGCGACGTGACGCCGGCGAACATCCTCCTCGACCCCGACGACGGGGCGCGGCTGACCGATTTCGGGATCGCGCTCGCCGGAGCGGGCACGGACGGAGAACCGGCACTGACGGCGACGGGGGAACTCGTCGGAACGCTCCGCTATCTCGCCCCCGAGCAGCTCCGAGGCGCGCCCGCAACCCCGGCGAGCGACGTGCACGCGCTGGCCGCGGTCACGTACGAGATGCTTTCCGGGCGTCAGGCGTACGCCGCCGCGACCCCGGTTGCACTCGCGGAGGCCCACGCACGGGGCGTCGAGCCGATCGCCTCGATCCCACCCGCGCTCGACGCGGCGATCCGCCAGGGCCTCGCCCCCGACCCCGCCGACCGACCGCCGGATGCGGCAGCGTTCGCGGCCGAGATCCGGCACGCGATCGCCACGGACCGCACGGAGCCCATCGCGCCGGGCGCGCCGATCGCGGCAGCGGCCGCGTTTCCGAGCACATCGTCCGCGGCCGCCGAGCTCGCCGACGAGGTCGCCGGCGATCCGGAGCCCGGGCCGATGTGGGAACCGGCCGCCGTGCCGGAGGCAGCTGCGGTCCCGTCGCCGCGCGCGCGCGGACTACCCTTTCCGCTCGCTGTCGCCATGCTCATCGTCCTGGCCGGAGCAATCCTCGGCGCCGCAATCGCCCCCTCGTTCCTGCCGGTTGGCGCGGGCCCGGTGCCATCGGCCGCCGCCGAACGTCCCGCGCCCTCGGCCGCTCCGTCCGCCCCGCCGTCGGTCGAGCCGACGGCAGCTCCTACCCCGCCGCCCGCGGCAGGCGGCAAGAACGAGGGCGGCGGCAAGGGCAAGGGCGAGGGCGGCGGCAAGGGCAAGGGCCACAAGGGCGGCGACTGACCGCGCAGAGCGCCGGGAAACAGATCGCCCGCCGCGTAGTAGGAACACGCGGCGGGCGGGGGCGACGGTACGGATCCTCGCGGACGGTTCGACCGTTGGCGAAGTGCCCGTCGCCTCCGGTCAACGCGGCGTCACCACCGCGCCCCTCGCCACTAGCCTCTCACCGCTGTCCAGAATCGGTGCATCGGCAACTTGCCCCATTCACTGTCGCGTTCGGGACACTTGGGATGTCGGGCGCTCACTTCCGGGCCACTCCCCGACGAACCGCGGCGGGACGAGTAGCATCCCGACGATGAAGGTCGGCCTGCAGATCTCCTCGTTCACGTGGCCCGGTGGGGCAACCGCGATCGGTCCCACGCTCGCACGCGTCGCCCGCGCGGCCGACGACGTCGGCTTCGACTCGATCTGGGTCATGGATCACTTCTTCCAGATCCGGAGCGAGGGCCGGCCCGAGGAACCGATGCTCGAGGGCATGACCGCACTCGGCTTCCTCGCGGCGCACACGACGAACGCCCGCCTCGGGCTGATGGTCGGCGGCGTCCACTACCGCCACCCGGGCCTGTGGGTGAAGGCGACGACGACGCTCGACGTCCTCTCCGGTGGCCGCGCCTGGCTCGGAATCGGCGCGGCATGGAACAAGGACGAATCGGACGCGCTCGGATTCCCGTTTCCGCCGCTCGGCGAGCGTTTCGAGCGGCTCGAGGAAACGCTCCAGATCGCGCGCGCGATGTGGACCGCCGAGCGCGGCTCCGAGGAGGCGTTCCGCGGCCGGCACTACTCGGCGACGCGGTTGCTCAACTCGCCCCAGTCGCTGTCGCGGCCTCGCCCTCCGATCATGATCGGCGGTGGCGGCGAGCGGAAGACACTTCGCCTCGTCGCGAAGTACGCCGACGCCTGCAACGTCTTCGGCGGCCCGACCGCGATCCACCACAAGTACGAGGTGCTCCGCGAGCACTGCGCCGCGATTGGCCGCGATCCGGCGGAGATCGAGCGGTCGACGCTTCAGGGGATCAACCTCTCAGCGGAGACGCCGGCACAGATCGTCGACCGCTTTGGGGAGCTCTCCGACGCGGGCGCCCAGCACGTGATCTTCAACGTGAAAGGGGTCGATGATCCCTCGGCGCTCGAGACGATCGGCCGCGACATCGTGCCCGCACTACATGCCCTGTGATACTCCCCAGGGGTATCGGAGCCGTGCTAGAGTACCGCCGATGACGGACGACGCGAACGGCTCGAGTGGCGACGAGGCCAAGCCCTTCGGTGGACTCTCGATCGACCTCTCGGGTGGCTTCGGCGGCGCGCAGACGATCGACTTCGGCGCCCCGACGGCGAGCCCTGTACCAAGCGGGCCCTCGACCCGCGCCGACGGTCGCAGCCGCACCGAGTCGAACGTCCTGATCATCGGCTCGGGACCCGCAGGCCTCACGGCCGCGATATATGCCGCGCGCGCCAATCTCGAGCCGATCGTCCTCGCCGGCTCCGCGCCGGGCGGCCAGCTCATGATCACGAGCGACGTCGAGAACTACCCCGGCTTCCCGCTCGGCATCCAGGGTCCCGAGCTCATGGCCGCGTTCCGGGAGCAGGCCGAGCGCTTCGGCAGCCACATCGTCGACGTCGATATCGACCGGGTCGACTTCTCGAGGCGGCCATTCAAGGCCTGGGCCCGCGGCATCGAGTACAGCGCAGAATCTGTGATCGTCGCGACCGGCGCGTCGGCGCTGTGGCTCGGGCTCGAGAGCGAGACCCGCCTTCGCGGTCGCGGCGTGAGCGCCTGCGCGACGTGCGACGGCTTCTTCTTCAAGGACAAGGAGATCGCCGTCGTCGGCGGTGGCGACACCGCGCTCGAGGAGGCGACGTTCCTGACGCGCTTCGCGACGAAGGTCCATCTCCTCCATCGGCGCGACCAGTTCCGCGCGAGCAAGATCATGATCGACCGGGCGATCGAGCATCCGAAGATCGAAATCCATACGAACACCGCCGTCGACGAGGTCGTCGGCGGGGCCAAGGTCGAGGCGTTGCGGCTCCGTGACACCGTCACCGGGGAGCGGCGGGAGGTCCCGATGGAGGGCCTGTTCATCGCAATCGGCTACCGCCCCAACACCGAGGTCTTCCGCGACTGGCTCGAGGTCGACGAGAAGGGCTATCTCGTCGTCCGAGACGAAACGGGCTCGAAGATCGAGGGCGTCTTCATCGCCGGCGACGTCCACGACCACCGCTACCGCCAAGCGGTGACCGCGGCTGGCGACGGCTGCAAAGCGGCGATCGACGCCGAACGCTGGCTCGAGGCCCAGGGCATCACCGAGGCGGCGACCGCCACAGCCTGGTAGCGGCGCAGGCGTCTCCCCTCCACCGGGGCGAAACTCACATCCCCTAGTGGCGATGCCGTTCGTGGCATCACTCCGTCGGGCTCCGTGAGTTCTGGCGCGCGACCTCCGACAGGCGCGCCGCCGCGGATCGACATCCCTGCGCGGCGATGCCGTTCTTGGCATCACTCGGGCTCGGCCGTGAGCTCGGGGCGCCGCGACCTGCCGCCGCGCGCCGCCGCCGGATTCACGTCCCTGCGTTGCGATGCCGTTCTTGGCATCACTCTGTGGTGGGTTCCGCGAGCTCGCGCACTCGCGCCTCGACGTCCGGGTACTCGCCGAAGATCGACCAGGTGCCGCTCAGCGCCTGCATGAGTGCCGCGATGCGGAGCAGCCGAAGGCTCAGCAGCTGGCCGTTCTCGAGCCGCGAGATCGTCGTCTGATCGACGCCGCTGGCGCGCTCGAGCCGCCGTTGGGACCAGCCGTTGCCGAGGCGGGCGCGGCGGAGCTGCGATCCGATGTAGCGAAGACCGTCCGTTTCCCGGACCGACAGCGGCGCCCCTTTTGGATGTCGAAGCTCTGGCATGTCGGCATCGAAGCAGATGGCTCTTACCTCGCCATCTCACGCGCCTGCACTCCCGCTCACCCTCGGGGCATGCGTTGACGACGCGGTGCCGAGGCCCCACCCCCGTGATGCCACGAACGGCATCGCCGACCGGGGGGAGAGATTTCGCGAGGCGGCGCGAGTCGGTTGCAGAACGCAACTATGGGCTCAGCGTGATAGCGTCGCGACGATGAGTGGACGTGGCGGCGGGTTCGGCCGCCTTGGGACGGCGACCGGGTCGACGGGCGCGGCGACGTCGCGGCGCGGTGGTGGCGGGGGCTGGCGTGGGTTCGGCGGGGCCGGTCCTGTCGAGAAGGTCCCGAAGGAACGCCGCGGCCGGACGGTGCGCCGGATGCTGGGCTTCTTCCGGCCGTATCGGGCGAAGATCAGCGTCGTCCTCGTCGCGATCCTGGCGACGAGCCTCATCGGCCTCATCAACCCGTTGCTGCTGAAGCTCCTGATCGACGTCGCGATCCCTCAGGAGAACTGGTTCCTCCTGAACGTGTTCGTCGGGCTGATGATCATGCTGCCGATCATCTCCGGGCTCATCGGCGTCGGCCAGAGCTACCTCAACAACGTCATCGGCCAGAACGTCATGCACGACCTGCGCACGGCGCTCTACACGCACCTGCAGCGGATGCCCCTGCGGTTCTTCACCGAGACGAAGACAGGCGAGATCCAGAGCCGGCTCGCGAACGACGTCGGGGGCATCCAGTCGGTGGTGACCGACACGGCGGCGTCGGTGACCAGCAACGTCGCTATCGCGGTCTCGACGATCGTCGTGATGTTCCTCATCGACTGGCGGTTGACGGTGCTGTCGCTGGGGCTGCTGCCGTTCTTCATGTACCTCACCTTCCGCGTCGGGAAGGTCAACCGCGAGGTCCGTGGCGAGACCCAGACGTCGCTGGCCGAGATGTCGGCGTTGACCGAGGAGACGTTGTCGGTCTCCGGGATGCTGCTGACGAAGACGTTCGGCCAGCAGCAGGCGGCGATCGGCCGGTTCGGCGACCTCAACCGCAACCTGGCGCGGCTCCAGGTTCGTCAGGCGATGGTCGGCCGGTGGTTCTTCATGATCATCGGGACCATCTTTTCGATCACGCCGGCGTTCGTGTACTGGCTGGCCGGCTACCTGACGATCCAGGGCGATCCATCGGCGCCGACGATCGGTGACATCGTGGCCTTCACGACGCTGCAGAGCCGGCTGTTCTTCCCGCTCGGCCAGCTGCTCAACGTCCAGGTCGAGATTCACGGCGCGCTCGCGCTGTTCGACCGCATCTTCGAGTACCTCGAGATGGAGCCCGAGATCGAGGACGCGCCCGACGCGGTCGCGTTGTCGCCGGCGTCGGTTCGGGGCGGGGTCCGATTCCGGGACGTGTCGTTCAGCTATCCGGTCACGCCGGTGGCGCCGTCCCCGCTGAGCGCCGAGGAGGCGAAGGTCGAGGCTGAGCTCGAGGAGGAGTCACAGCCAATCGCGATCGCGCCAGCATTCCGGCTCGAGGACATCGACTTCTCGGTCGAGCCCGGGCAACTCGTCGCGCTCGTCGGGCCCTCGGGGTCGGGCAAGACGACGACCACCTACCTGGTCCCGCGGCTGTACGACGCCGAGACCGGGGCGATCGAGATCGACGGTCACGACGTCCGGTCGGTGACGCTGGCCAGTCTCGGCGACGTCATCGGGTTCGTGACCCAGGAGACGTACCTGTTCCACGACACGATCCGGGCGACTCTCCTCTACGCCAAGCCCGACGCGACCGATGACGAGCTGCGCGAGGCGACCCGCGCCGCGGCGATGCACGATCGCGTCCTGGAGCTCCCGGAGGGCTACGACACCATCGTGGGTGAGCGCGGCTACAAGCTGTCGGGCGGCGAGAAGCAGCGGATCGCGATCGCCCGCGTGCTGCTCAAGGATCCGCGCATCCTCATCCTCGATGAGGCGACCTCGGCGCTGGATACGGTGTCCGAGCGGCTCATCCAGGCGGCCTTCGAGCGAGTGATGGAGGGCCGAACGACGGTCGCGATCGCCCACCGGCTCTCGACGATCCTTCGCGCCGACCGCATCCTCGTGTACGACCGCGGGCGGATCGTGGAACGAGGCACGCACCGGGAACTCCTCGCCCAGGGCGGTCTGTATGCACGGCTCTACCGGGAGCAGTTCCTCTCCGAGGCGGCGCCCGCCGACGCGGAAGCGGCCGTCGCGCTCGCCGACTGAGCAAGCCGTCATGCCCACTCACAAGGCCGTCCGTCTCGAGCACCACGGCGGCAATCGCTTCCACGCCGAGCCGTCGTCGGGGCACCCATACGACTTCGACGACCGGCAGTCGAACACCGGCGGCAGCCCGGTCGAGACGGTGCTCGCGGCCCTGGCCTCGTGCTCGGCGATGGACGTGATCTCGATCGTGTCGAAGAAGCGGCAGACCGTCGCGTCGTATCGGATCGAGGTGACCGGCGACCAGCGCGACGAATACCCGCAGGTATTCAGCGAGGTCACGGTCGTCCATGAGCTCGAAGGGACCGACCTGTCCGAGGCGGCCATTCGTCGGGCGATCGAGCTGTCGGCCACGAAGTACTGCCCGGTGAACGCGATGGTCTCGGCCGGGGCGACCGTCGTGCACCACCGCTACCGGATCAAGTCGACCGGCGCGCACTCGTACGAGCACGAGGGTGAGGTGCTCGCGACCGGACCGTATCGGCGGGCGGACGTCATCGCGTAGCGAGGTGTCTAGCGGCGCGCTGGTTGCTTGCGTCCTGCGCAAGGATCCGGGCGAGCTTGCACCAGGGGTCTCAACGGTCGCCGACGACTCGGGATCGCGCCGGTCCCTTGCATCTCAGGTAGGAGATCGTGCCCGGAGCTTCTGAGCCCGCCGCGTTTTTGCACTTCGCGCAGGTTCTTGACATCTGAGAGGCGTCCCGGCGACCGTTGATGCGTCTCAGGTGATCCATCGACTCCCAGCCGAAACCCTACTAATCCGCTCGGCTTTCTATACTATGGCTTCGACAACCCCGCGCAGCAGGAGCCGTCATGCCGACCGCCAT
>JBJMMH010000088.1:0-26111 GCA_045804885.1 Chloroflexota bacterium
GGCGCTCGACACCTACCTCCGGCTGCTCCATCCGGTCATGCCCTTCGTCACCGAGCAGCTGTGGGACGCGCTACCGCACGCGACCGACGATCCGGAGCTGCTGATCGTCGCGTCGTGGCCGGCTGCGGGGACACGCGACGCGGCCGCGGAGGCAGAGATCGGCGCGTTCGTGGAGCTCGTCCGATCGATCCGGAATGCTCGCGCGGAGGCCCGCGTAGAGTCGGGGATCTGGCTGCCCGTACGGCTCGCCGTGCCGCCGTCGCTCGGCGCGGCCTTCGACGCGCTGCGACCCGCCATCGAGCGGCTGGCTCGGGCCCGACCGCTGGAATTGGTCGCTGGCCGCGGCGCACTGGTCGCCGATCCCTCGGACGGCTCGCTCGCGGTTGTCGCCGGCGAGCTCGAGGCGTTGGTGATCCGCGGTGGCGGGGGAGGTGGGGATGCCGACCGCGGCCGCCTGGAGAAGGAGCTCGCCGAGGCGGAGTCCCACCTCGCCGCCGCCCGAGCCCGGCTCGCCAACGAGGCGTTCACGTCGAAGGCGCCGCCGGCTGTCGTCGAAGGCGCCCGAGCGCGGGAGGCGGAGCTGGCCGACCAGATCGAGCGACTGAGGGCGCGCCTCCGCTAGCAGGCCCGCTCCTGCCCCATTCCGGTGGCGTGACGACCGGGTCAGCTGACGTGCCTTCGTCCACGGCCTCAGGGGGAATTCGCTCGGAATCGGCCGTGCGCTTCGGGGGCGCGATCCGGCGTCGCTAAGCGTCATGCGGCACAGATTTGGCGACCGCGCGCGCTCTCGGTCGCCATCACGGTTCGGCTCGCGTACAGCGGGCTGCCGGTGGCGGTTTCTTCGCCGCAGAGCAGGCAGGGTTCCTTCGCCACGACCGCCTCGTCTATCAGCCGAGGTGCCCGGCGGGTGGGGGAGGAGGTACCCGCCCGCCGGGCTCCCGGTCAGCCCTTGACGGCTCCGCCCGTAATCCCCCGGACGAAGTACCGCTGGAGCAGGATGAAGACGACGAGCGGTAGGGCCATCGTCAGGAATGCAGCGGCCGTCAGGAAGTGGGTCTCGCCGCCCAGTGAGCTCACGAGATTCGAAACTACAACGGTCATCGGCAGGTTCTCAGACCGCGTCGGGCCGATGTAGATCAGCGAGACCAACAGGTCGTTCCAGACGAACAGGAACTGGAAGATTGTCAGCGAGGCGAGGACCGGCACGCTCATCGGCAGCGCCAGGCGGAAGAAGGACGTCGTCGGGCTCGCGCCGTCGATCGACGCCGATTCGAAAACCTCCCGCGGGAGGCCGCCCATATAGTTCCGAAGCAGGAAGATCGCAAAAGGCAGGCCGTAGCCGGTGTGGGCCAACCACACGGCGAGGAACTCACCGGCAATGTGGGCGCCACTGAGCAGACGGAGCACCGGGATCAGCGTCGACTGCAGCGGGATCACGAGCAACCCGACGATCGCGACGAAGATCGCGTTCTTATACGGGAAGTCCATCCAGGCGAACGCGTAAGCCGCGAACGAAGCGACAAGCACCGGGATCACGGTGGACGGGATCGTGATGAACAGGCTGTTGATGAACGCGTCGCCGAGGTTGTTCTGCTCGAGGACGTGAATGTAGTTGTCGATCGTGAAGTCCCAGGGTGGCGCCAGCGACGTCCACCAGCCCGAGCTTGAGACGTCGGATGCGGGCCGGAACGAGTTGATGAACAAGCCGAAGGTCGGGATCAGCCAGGCGATGACGAGCGCGACGACGGCGGCGTGGAGCAGGAATCGATACCCCGGGCGGCGGGGCTTGACTGCCGCTCCCGCCCGGCTGACATACGAGTCGGTCGGTTGTCGCAGCGCTGCCCCGTCGCGCGCCGGCAGGTCCGGAACCGGTAGCGTCATCGGATCGCCTCCTGCTCGCGGAAGCGTCGGATGTTCACGGCCATGAACGGGATGATCGCGACGAGCAACACGATCGCGACCGCGCTGGCTCGCCCGAAGTTCTGCGTCGTGAACATCTCGAAGAACATCTTCCGGGCGATCACGTCAGTGCCGAACGCGCCGTTCGTGAGCGTGTACACGATGTCGAACGACTTCAGCGCCGTGATGATGATCGTGGTCGCGACGACGTAGATCGTCGGGAGCAGCAGGGGGAAGATGATCCGCCGGAATACCTGCCACTCGTTCGCGCCGTCGACGCGGGCGGCCTCGATCAGCTCGACGCTGATGCCCTTGAGGCCGGCCGACAGGATGACCATCGCGAAGCCGGTCCACATCCAGACGCCGATGAAGATCAACGCGAAGTTGTCGATGAGGAACGAACGCTCGCGGATCCAGTCGACGGGGCCGAGGCCGACGAGTCCCAGCACGGCGTTGACCGTGCCGGTCTGCGGGGCCCCCGGAGGGCGGTACTGGTACATGAAGTTCCAGATGATCGCCGCCGCGACGAAGCTGATCGCGAGTGGTACGAAGATCGCCGTCTTCGCGGCCGGCTCATAGCGGACTCGGTCGACGAGGACGGCGATCAGCAGGCCGAGCCCGACGACGCCACCCGTCATGAAGACGACCCAGAGGACGCTGTTCCGGAGCGCTTCGAGCGTTGACGCGTCTCCGAAGAACCAGAGGTAGTTGTCGAGACCGACGAACGTCCGCGAGAACTTGTCCATGAAGCTCAGGACGAGCGTGTTGATCGTGGGGTAGATCAGGAACACCACGAGGAACGCCAGCGCCGGGGCGATCCACAACCAGGGTCGGATGCGGTCGGTGCGCTTCCCTGGCACGAACTGCAGCAGCCGCTCGGCCAGCAGGATGTACCCGACCAGGACAAGCGGGACGCCCAGGAGGACGATCGCCGCCGTGATGATCCGTTGTTCCATCGACGCCTCCTCCAGGGTCGATCGGGGAGCCGGCGGCGCCGGCTCCCCGGATGGCTGGGCTTTAGGTCTCGGTGTGGGTTACTTGGCGTAGGCCCCTGCTGCTACCTCGTCGAGGCCCGTCAGGATCGTGTCGAGCTTGGATGGGTCCTCGGCGAAATCGACCATGGCTCGGAAGAACGCCGCCTTCATGGCGTTCGGCATCAGGTCGCCGCCATCGAACCGGAAGATCTTCGCGGCCTGGAGGGTCTCGGCAGAGCGCTGAGATACCTCGTCCGGATACTTCGTGACCTTCTTGTTGGCAGACAGGGCACCGCCTCGGTCGACCCAGATCTGCTGGGCTTCCGGCGTGGTCAGGTACTTGAGGAGGTCCTTCGCCGCGGCCTTGTCCGAGAAGAGGCCGAACAGGTCACCGGAGCCCGTGAAGGCGCCGGCATAGTCCGCGTTGATATCGGGCATTGGGAAGAAGTCGAACTCGCCGTCCTTGGCGCCGCCTTGCTTCTTGAAGAAGTCGGTGATGAAGCTTGCCTGGTGGTGGAACAGGCAGCCGGGCGGGTCCGTGAAGAGCGGGTTGCCGCCGTCGCCGAAGTTCGTGCTGTTGACCAGCGTCGCCCCGCCGTACGTGTCCTCGAGGACCTTGCCGAACTCCTCGAAGGCCGCCTTGATCTCAGGGGAGTTCCACTTCTGCTTGCCCGCCACCCATTGGTCATAGACGTCGGGGCCGGCCGTGCGAAGGACGATGTCCTCGACCCAGTCCGTGCCCGGCCAGCCGGAGTCGGCGCCGGACTCGAGGGCCACGCACCAGAGCTTATCGGCGCCGGCCTTGTCCGCCCCCATGACGGCATCCCACGTCTTGGGCGCCTCACCTTTGAAGTTGGCGGTGTTGTACCAGATCAAGCCCTTCAGGGCGCTCTTGATGAACACTCCGATCGTCTTGCCATCGTCCGCGGTGCCGAGCGCCACGAACGCCGGTGCCGTGTCGGCCTTGTAGGTGCTGATGTCGAGGACGCTGTCGAGTGGCTTCAGAGCGCCTTGCGCGTAAAACTCCCGCATCTCGCCCGGCCCCGGCAGGCCGGCCAGGTCGGGCAGCGTTCCCGACTGGACCGCGGTCTGGAGATAGGCTCCGAGGCCGCGCGACCCCGTGTACTTGACCTTGTTGCCGGTCTTGTCCTCCCAGGGCTTGACCATCGCCAGGAATGACTCCTGCTCGGAGCCGCCCCACGTCCCGACCACGGTGACCGACTTGTCGTCGCCACCGCTGCTCGTGCCGCCCGAACAGGCGGCCGCGACGAGCAGGACCGCGACGACGCCGATCGCGGCGAGCCGGCGTCCTGCCTTGCTCCTGTTTTCCATACGTGACTCCTTTCCCGGACCGCGGGTCTGCCGCGGCCCATCTCCTCCAAGCCCCCCGACGACGGGATGGGCGTGATCAGGGCCCCGGTCCCGGCGCATTCGCTGCGCCGGCCGGTGCCGTGGACGAGCGTACGATGAGCTCGGTAGGCAGGAGTGTCCGGTCGGGCAGCGCGCGGCCTGCGACCCGGTCGAGGAGGGCAGTTCCGGCCGCGAGCCCCAGATCGTAGGCCGGCAAGCGAACGGTCGTCAGCGGCGGATCGAAGAACGCAGCGAGGGCGATGTCGTCGAAGCCGACGACGGAGATGTCGTCGGGAACCCGCAGGCCCGCCTCGCGGATCGCCGCGACCGCTCCGAATGCGACCACGTCGCTGGCGACGAACGCGGCGTCGATCGGGCTCCGCGCGAGCAGCTCGGCCATGGCCTGGTGGCCGCTGCGGGCGTCGAAGGCGGCCTCGACAACGAGTGCCTCGTCGTACGCGATGCCGCCTGCCTCGAGCGCCTGGCGGTAGCCGTCGCGGCGCTCCTGCGCCGCGGTGTAGGCGAGTGGCGCGTTCGTGATGCAGGCGATGCGCCGCCGGCCGAGACCGATGAGGTGCTCGACGGCACGCCGGGCGCCGCTGACGTTGTCGATGTCGACACTTGCGACGTCGAGCCCGGGGAGTGAACCCTGGAGGACGATCGGGAAGCCGTCCCGGGCTAGCCGGACGAGGCCGTCGTCATCGACCCGCGGACCTGACACGACGAGGCCGTCGACGTGCTGCGAGCGGAGGAGCGCCTCGTACGACCCGCCATCTGGGTCGATCGGCTCGACCATGACCCGGAATCCGGCCGATCGGGCGGCCGCGGCCAGGCCCCGCAGCGTCTCGGCGAGGGCGGCATCGCCGGCGACCTGCTCGGCCGACTGGCGCAGCACGAAGCCCAGCGTGTGGCTCTTGCCGCCGGCCAGGATGCGAGCCGGCGCGTGGGGGTGGTAGCCGAGCTCGGCGGCGGCGAGCAGCACCCGCTCCCGGGTCGGAGGGCTGATGTTGGTCCCTGGCCGGTCGTTCAGGACGAACGACACGGTGGTCCGCGAGACGCCCGCCCTGGCCGCCACGTCCGCGCTCGTTGGCCTCCGCCGTGAGATCGCCATTCCACTCCGGGCATGTACGGATCGTCTCGGCGCCTCGCCTCAGGGTCTTGACCGAGCGACCGGGGAGGGGGGACACTAACTCGCGTTAGTGACGCGTATTAGTACTCTCTCGCGACGAGTGCGTCAACCCTGTCGCCCACCGATTCTCACCCCGTCAGCGGCCATGGGCCGAAGGAGTCCACGAGGCGTGACCGAGCCCGTCGTTTTGGCGACGACTGCTGCGCCGGATGCCGCGCCCGAGACGCCCGGCCCGCTACCCGGGAGCGACTGGTGGCGCGATGCCGTTATCTACCAGGTCTATCCGCGGAGCTTCGCGGACAGCGACGGCGACGGCGTCGGCGACCTGCCCGGCATCGTCAGCCGACTCGACTACCTCGCCGACCTCGGAGTTGGCGCCATCTGGCTCTCGCCGATCTTCCCGTCACCGGGCCTCGACGTTGGCTACGACGTCAGCGATCACGGCCGCGTCGACCCGGTCTTCGGCACGGATGCCGACTTCGATCGCCTCGTCGCGGAGGCCCATCGGCGAGACCTCCGGATCATCCTCGATCTCGTCCTGAACCACACGAGCGACCACCATCGGTGGTTCGAGGCGAGCCGCTCGTCCCGCGACAACGCCTACGCCGATTGGTATCTGTGGCGGGATCCCGCGGGGTTCGGCGCCGACGGAGCGCCCCTGCCGCCGAACAACTGGGTCTCGTTCTTCGGCGGCTCGGCGTGGGAATGGGAGCCCCGGCGGGAACAGTTCTACATGCACACGTTTCTGCCGGAGCAGCCGGACCTCAACTGGCGCCATCCGGCGGTGGAGTCGGCCCAGCTCGGCATCGTCCGCAGCTGGCTCGACCGCGACGTCGACGGCTTCCGGCTCGACGTCTTCAACACGTTCCTGAAGCACGAGGAATTGCCGTCGAACCCCGTCCGGGACGGCCCTACCGCGTGGACCCGGCAGGTCCACGTCTACGACCGCGACCAGCCGGACTTCGTCGCTCTCCTCGGCCGCTTCCGGGCGCTCGTCGACTCCTATCCCGGACGATTCACGGTCGGCGAGCTGTTCGACGGCGGACCCGACCGGGCCGCGGCCATGACGGCCGAGGGCCATCTCGTGTTCGACTGGGAGATGATCACCGCGCCATGGTCCGCGGCCGCGTTCCGCTCGACGGTCGATCGTCGCGAGGCGCTGTTCGGCCCGCATCGCCAGCCGACGCTGGTCTTCTCGAACCACGACCAGCCGCGCCACTCCTCGCGATTCGCCCAGTCGGCCGGGACGACCGATATCGACGGCATCGCCCGCGCCGCCGCCGTCCTGTTGCTCGCCCTCCGCGGGACGCCGTTCATGTACTACGGCGAGGAGCTCGGGATGGTCGACGTCGAGATCCCGTCCGACGAGATCGTCGACCCGCCGGCGCGCCTGGCTGGTCCCGAGTTCCCGTGGTGGAACCGCGACCAATGCCGGACGCCGATGGCCTGGTCGCCGAGGGCCGGGGCCGGGTTCACGACCGGCCGGCCATGGCTCAGGATCGGGGCGGATGCTCGGGTTCGCAACGTGGAGGCGCAGTCGACCGACGCATCGTCCGTCCTCTCGACCTATCGGCGGCTGATCGCTGCCCGGCATGAGCTCGCGGCGCTGGCCCGTGGCTCGTACGAGACGCTCGACGTCGGCTCGCCGGAGGTGTTCGCCTGGCGACGGGCGATCGACGACGAGAGCGTCGTCGTCGTGGTCAACTTCGCCACGGAAGGCTGCCGCATCGTCGCCCCGTGGGCGGACGCCTCGCACGCGGTCGTCGGGACGCACCTGAGCCCGCCCTCGCCAGACGCGGACGGCCGGATGTCCCTCCGACCCCTGGAGGGAGTCATCCTGACTGCAGGGTGATCGCCGGCCGGAACGGCGCTGCTACGATACGGCCCGAACCCGTCTACCCCGCGTCCATCGTGTCGGAGGCGCTCGTGCCGCTTGAATTCCTGAAGCGAAAGGGCTCGTCGGACCGGGCGTCGCCGTCACCGCTCGCGCCTCCAGCGACCTCCTCGATCACCCTGCCCGAGGAAGTCGTCGCCCAGGACTACCAGCTGAAGCTGTACTACGCCGGCAAGAGCAGCGAAGGCGTCCGGATGCGGACCGGCCCGCACGCGATGGCCGAGCTGCCAGCAATGCTCCACGGGCTGGCCAAGAGCGAGATCGAGGTCGTCGAGCCGCTGCCGATCGAGTTCAGCCAGGCGACTCCGGCGATCAGCCGCCCATCCGAGGCGATGCAGTGGCTCAACGCCCACCACGTCCACTCCCCGGTAACCCGGCACGCACTGGTCGTCCTCGAGTCGATCGACGCGATCGATCTCGCCTTCGACACGTTCGTGTGCGCCCTGCTGGACGGCGATGTCGACACGTCGGGCTATCCGGAGTACAGCGCGATCGTGGGTGGCGTCGCGTCGCACTGGGACGAGTCGACGGGCGACATGATCGTCCGCGCCGTCGTCGGATGGGGTGGCAAGGGCGTCCGCGGGGACACGGATCGGATCGGCGCCAAGCTCCTTTCAGGCGTCCTCACGAACGTCCTAGCGAATCAGTACGCGCTGGGCCTCACCGCGGTTGAGCGGCCGGTTCCGGCGGGTGGCCACGGTGGCCTCGTCTGCGCCCACTGCGGTTTCGCATCGGCACACGAGCGGGCGTTCTACTGCCCCAAGTGCGGCATGCGCCTCCTTCGCGGCTGACCCGAGCGTCCGTCGCCTGTGCCGATCTACGACTACGTCTGCAGCAATTGCGGGCACCTGACCGAGGTCGTCCACGGCATCAACGACAGCGGTCCCAAGTTCTGCCCGGAGTGCGGCGCCGAGGCGACGATGACAAAGGCATTCACGCTGCCAGCGATCCACTTCAAGGGCTCCGGATGGGCGAAGAAGGATCGTTCGGCATCGAGCCGGTCGAGCTCGAAGAAGGACGAGGCGGCCACGACCGCGTCGGGCACGGGCGGCGCCGACGCCACCTCTCCATCCGAGTCGAGCGGCAGCAAGACGGACACGGGCGCGCCGGGGTCGAGCTCGAGCTCGACGTCGCCGTCCGGGTCGGGCTCGAGCTCGGGCGACTGACGATGGCGCCGGCCGCCGCAGACTGGATCACGCTCGCCGAGGCCAGCGAGATCCTCGAGGCAGCGAACATCCGGTTCAGGCCGGAGACGATCGGGGCGTGGGCCCGCGCAGGCAAGCTCCAGAGCATCAAGCTCGGCGGCCGCCGGTTCGTGCGTCGGGGCGAGGTCCGGGCGCTCGTCGCCGGACCGCGTCGCGTCCGCGCCGACCAGCTCCAGCCGGCGCTGTTCGAGGAGCTCCGGCGCTGACCGAGGTCCCGCCCGGCCCGAGGGGGATGCCGGCCTGGCTGAAGCGGCTCGAGCCGATCGCGCTCCAGCTGCTCGGGGACCGCCGGGTCGTCCGGCTTCGCGCCGTGCTCGACCTGTTCGGCCGGTACGGCGGCGGGCTCCTCGCCGCGGGGATCGCGTTCAACACGCTGTTCGCGCTGATCCCGCTGGCGATCTTCGTGAGTGGCCTCGTCGGAATACTCGTGAGCGATCCGGCCGCCCGGGCCGGGATCACGGAGTTCCTCACGGGACTCGCGCCGCCGCTCGCCGCGCTCCTCGACGAAGCCGTCGGCGACCTGGCCGTCGCATCCACGTCGCTGACGATCATCGGCCTCATCGGCGCGGCCTGGGGCGCCACACGGCTCTACGCCTCGATCGAGCTCGGCGTGCAGGCAATGTTCAGCGGCGTGAAGGCACGGAACCTGTTCGCCAAGACCGTCCGGCGGGCCGTGTTCATCATCGTGATCGTCGCAATCATCGGCGCCTCGATCCTGCTGGCATTCGCGGGCTCCGTGGTCGGTGGGCCCGGCGGCTCGGAAACCGGTCTGCTCGGACTGGTCGTCGCCATCGCCCTCGTCGCGTTGCCGTACATCCTCGGCATCCTCGGGATCGGCGCGATCTACCGGTTCGTGCCGCCCGTCCGGCCGCCCTTCTCGGCGTTGACGCCGCCCGCGATCGGGGCCGGGCTCGCGATCGTCGGAGTGACCCAGATCTTCACGTTGGTCGCGCCCCGACTGGTCGGGGCGAACGTCTTCTACGGGACGCTGGGGACGGTGTTCGTGGCGCTCGCGTGGTTGAACCTGATGGCCATGATCCTGCTCGTCGGGGCAGCATGGGTCCGCGTCCGGATGCTGACTGACGAAGAGGTCGCGGCGACGCTCGAGTGACCGGCCGGAATCAGCTTTGGCGGGTTCCGCAGCGGCGGCAGAAACGCGCGGTCGACGACAACGACAGGCCGCAGTTGTTGCACGGCTGGACGCCGCCGGCCGCCCCGGCCTGATCAGCCGCGGGCGCAACCACATCGCGCACCGACGCAGCCCAAAGCGCATCGACTGCGCCTGACGACGAGGCCGCTCGGTTCGCGAGGATGGCTGCCGAGGGCTGCGGCCACTGCGGCGCCTGCGGCCACTCCGGCGGGCCCGACGTTGCCGGCGGGGGCGGCACCGCGATTGCCGGGGTCGGGAGACTCTCCGGGGCGTGGCCGTTGGTGACAGGCGCGGGGGTGTCCGGGGCGACGATGCGCCAGGTCGGCTGCTCGACGACGTCCGTTCGAACGGGCTCGGGAACGTCGGCCGTCGCCGCCGCGGCGAGGGGCTCGGGCTCGGGGGTCGCGAGCGCGGGCACATCCTCGATCGACGCGGCGGCAACTGGCTCCGGCGCTGGATCCAGCGCAGCCGCGGCCGCGGCTGGGAGCGGCTCGGGCTCCTCGACCGAAGCGGCGGCGATTGGCTCTGGCTGCGGCTCCGGCGCGGCGGCGACGGGCTCCGGCTCCGCCGCGGCGGCGACGGGCCCTGGTTCCGCGGCGACCGGCTCTGGCTCCGCGGCGACCCGCTCGGATTCGGCAAGTACGGGCTCTGGTTCCGCGGCGACCGGCTCGGATTCGGCAAGTACCGGCTCTGGCTCAGTGACCGCGTCTGCAGCTGCCGCGACAGCGGCGACCTTGAGGGCCTCCGGCTCGGCCGCGACCGGCTCGGCTTCCGCTGCGAGCGGAACTCGCTCGTCGTCGCGGGCGGCGACCGACGCCTCATACGCCTCGAGCTCGGCGTCGATGCTCTGGCCAGGGCGGAACTTCGCGAGCAGGGCCGACGTGGCGAGCGCGGCTGCCGCCACCCGGTGGTCCGCGTCCTCCGCGTGTGGGGCGACGGCGGGGAGCTCTGGCTCGGCGGCGGCCGCGGCAGCGACGATCGCCGCCGCGTGCAGGGCGTCCCCGTCTGTCGCGTCAGCGTCGGCGGTAGCGGCGACCTCGGCCTCGGCCTCGGCGGCGGGCGCCGTGGCAGCGATCTCGATCGACGCGGCGTCGGCCGCGGCGGCAGCGGCGATCTCGGCGTCCGCGTCGGCGGCGACCTCGGCGTCCGCGTCGGCGCCTGCGGCGGCGGGGACCTCGTCGGCCGATACCGGCTCCGTGCCGATCGCCTCAACTTCGACGGGCGTCGCGGTGGTCGGCTCCTCGTCGGCCGCTTCGGCGATCGCGGCGGGCTCGGGCTTTGCTTCGGCTGCCGCCGCGAGCGCGGCGACGTCTTCCGGCCAGCCGCCGCCGTCGTCGCTGACGGCCTCGATCGCGGCCTGTGCCTCGGCCGCGGCGAGCGCGTCGGCCTCTGCGGCGGCCAGCCATGTCGGGACGACGTCGAGGTCGTCGGTCGGGGCAAGCCGATCGAGCCGGTCGGCCGCGTCGATTTCCGGGATGGGATCGAGGTCCGCCGGCACGACGGCTTCTGCGGCGAGGGCTTCTGCCGCGAGGGCTTCTGCGGCGACTCCCTCGGGGACCAGATCTGCTTCGGGCCAGGCTTCGAGTCGCGCGTCCGGTGCGGGCGCCAGCGCCGGGAAGGGCGCGGGAACGAGCTCGTGCCCGAGGTGTGGCGCGCAGGTGAGGCAGCGACCCTCGACCGTGTCCCAGCAATTGCCGCACGTGTACTGGCGGCACGTCATGCAGAAGTTGAATGTCGAGTGGAACGCGTCGAGCTGTTGGGCAGTCTGCTCGCGCTCATCATCGTTGCGAGCGGCGGCCATCGCCTCGTCGAGCGACGTGTCGTCGCTCATCACGTAGTTCCGAAGACCCTTCGCCGTAGTCTTGAACCGGCCGATGCCCCGTTTCGTCTTCGCGGGCGCGGCGGATTCGAACGTGTAGCGGGTGCCGCAGCGTTCGCAGAAGGACTCGGTGAGGATCTCGGGCATCGTGCCCCCGGGGATATACGCGGCTGAAGGCCGGCCGGGCCGCTCGGGCCGAACGGGCGGAGAGTATATCGCACGCGATTTGCTCGGCCCCAACCGCAGGTACCCCCGGTCTTTGCCGATGGTCCCGCCGTTCGCGCCGCGACGCCACGACGGCCGTCGCGAGCACTCCTAGCGGTGCGATAACGCAAGACGCGCGCGGCTCCCGTCGGCGGGGTCTGGAGGGGCGATCCTGCTAGACTCCGCCACCGATCATGCGACCCCTCGCCTCCCTCGAGCGGTTCTTCGAACGCCTCTTCGAGGGGCAGTCGGCCCGCCTGTTCCACACGAAGCTCCAGCCCATTCAGCTCCAGCGCCGCGTCGAGCGGGCGATGGAGTCGGGTCGCCTGCGCGACGGCGACCGCACCGTCGTCCCGCATCGGTTCGCGGTCCATCTGAACGCTGCTGACCTGGCGGGCCTGCGCGAGGCCCACCCGACGCTCGCGGCGGATCTCGCCGACGCAGCCCTCGAGTTCGCCCGGAGCCATCACTACCGGCTGGCGGATCGACCGACCGTCGCGCTGGTCGCCGACGTCGCCATCGAGGCGGGCGACGCGGTGGTCGCCGCCGGCGCCGAGCCCGAGCACGCCGCGGCTGCGGCCGTCGCCGCAACTGCCGACGCCGGCCCCGGGTCGGACCAGACAGCGGTCTTCGTCGTGCCGACAGTCGATGCGCCGAAGGCCCGCCTCCGCGAGATCCGGCCCGACGGCTCGACGAGGATGTTCAGCGTCGACGGCCGGCCGCTGACAATCGGCCGGGCACCCGACAACGGCCTCGTCCTGTTCGACGGGCGCGTGTCCCGCCACCACGCCCGGATGTACGGCCGTCGCGGCGCGCTGCTGCTGGCAGACCTCGGCAGCACGAACGGCTCGTGGGTCAACGACCGGCGCGTCGACGAGATGCCGCTCGGGGAAGGGGATCGGATCCGAGTCGGCGACACGATTCTCGTCGTCGAGTCGTTCGAAGACGCCTGATGGACGGCTACGTCGCGACGATCTGGGTCGTCCGCATCCTCTTCCTCGCGTTGCTTTATGTGTTCCTGTTCGGCGTGGCACGGACTCTCGTCCGCGACCTGCGCGCGGCCGCCCGCGAACCGGTGACCGATCTCGGCCGCCTCGTCGTCATCGCCTCGCCCGGCGGGGAGCCGGCGCAGGGCTCGAGCATCGGCCTCGACGCGATCACGACCCTGGGCCGCGACGTCAACAACGCGATCGTCGTTGACGACCAGTTCGCATCGGCCGCCCACGCGGTTCTCACGTACCGCGGCCGAACCTGGTACGTCGAGGACCTTGGCAGCACCAACGGCACGTTCGTCAACGGCGTCAAGGTCGAAGCCGTGTCGCCACTCGGCTTCGGCGACGAGATCCAGCTTGGCCAGGTCCGGATGCGCCTCGAGCGGCCGCGGAGGTGACGGCCGCGGCGCCGGCCCTCCCCGGCATCCTCGAGGGCATCCGGCCGAGACCGCGCTGGCGCGAGCTGCGGCTGCTGACCATCGCGTCCGCGGCGATCCTCGCCGGGAGCGTGTCGCTCCAGCTCGCCCGGACCGAGCCCGAGCTCGGGATCGCAAAGGGCTTGTCGCCGGCCGAGCCGTTCCACCTGCTGGTGTACCTCGGGGTCCTGCTCGCCGTCCACATCGCCCAGGTACTGACCGGCCGCCGGACCGACCAGGTCCTGCTGCCGGCCGTCGGACTGCTCGGCGGGATCAGCTTGTTGCTGATGGAGAGGCTGCCGCAGGACCTCGTCGTCCAGCACTTCTTCGATGCCGATCTCGGCCTGGCCGACGTCCAGCTCGTCTGGCTCTGCCTCTCGCTCGTCCTCGCGGGCTCCCTGGCGATCGTCGTCCGCTCGGATCGCTGGCTCCGCCTCTACAAGTACACATGGGCCGCGGCCGGCGTCGCGCTCCTGTTGCTGACGTTCGTCCTGGGGACGGAGGTCAACGGCCAACGGCTGACGTTGTCGTTCGGGCCTGTCAGCGGCCAGCCGTCTGAGCTCCTCAAGGTGATCCTCGTCGTGTTCCTCGCGGCGTACCTCTCGGAGAACCGTCCGCTGCTCGTCGAGGAGTCGACGCGGTTGGGTCCATTCGCCATCCCGCCGCTGCCATACCTCGCGCCAATGGCCGCGATGTGGGCCATCGCCCTCGGCATCGTCGTCGTCCAGCGTGACCTTGGTGCGGCGCTCCTGTTCTTCGCCGTGTTCCTGCTGCTCACATACGCCGCGACTGGCCGGATCAGCTACGTCGTGCTGGGAATAATCCTGTTCCTGTTCGGGGCGTTCGTCATGTACCAGCTGCTGCCCCACGTTCGGTTGCGGGTCGACGTCTGGATCGATCCCTTCGAGACGCCGCAGACGAGCGGCTACCAGATCATCCACGCCCTCTACGCGTTCGGGCGGGGCGGGCTCCTCGGAACGGGGTTCGGGGCCGGGTTGCCGACGATCGGGGGCGGGCAGCCAGGCGGCATCCCCGAGGTCCACACCGACTTTCCCTTCGCCGCGCTCGGCGAGGAGCTCGGGCTGATCGGCGTGCTCGCGATCCTCGGCGTCTACCTCGTCGTCATCGAGCGCGGCCTGCGGATCGCGGCGTCGGCCGGCGACGACTTCCGGTCGTTGCTCGCGGCGGGCCTCGCATTGGTGATCGGCGTGCAGGCGTTCATCATCGCGGCCGGCAATCTCAAGCTGATCCCCTTGACCGGGATCACGCTCCCGTTCATCAGCTACGGCGGTTCGTCGCTGCTCGTGAACGGGATCGTCGTCGGGCTGCTGCTGGCGCTGTCCGACAAGGGTGTGGAGCCACCGCCACCGCCGAAACCACCGGGGCGGATGCGGCGGCTCGCACGGAGGGTCGGCGCATGAACGGCCCACCGCCGCCGGCCGTCCCGCTCAAGCCCGTGTCCCGGAGCATCGCGAGCGTCGGAATCGCGCTGACGGTGTCGTTCGCCATCCTCGCGATGGGCGCCGGCTACTGGCAGGTGTTCCAGTCCGACGACCTCTCGACGGCGCCCGACAACCCGGCCGTCCTCGCCGCTGCCCGGAACGTCGTCCGCGGCGAGATCGTTGACCGCGACGGGACCGTGCTCGCGACCAACAAGGTCGACAAGAACGGCGAGCCGTATCGCGTCTACGCCGATCGGGCGATCAGCCCGGTCGTCGGGTACGCGAGCCGCCGCTACGGGACCGCCGGCCTGGAGCGCACCTACAGCGCCGCGCTGACGGGGCTCAGCGACCCCAATCCGGTGAAGAACCTGCTCAAGAAGTTCCAGGCCGATCCATATGATCCGCAGACGCTCAAGCTCTCGTTGTCGATGCCTCTCCAGCGGGCCGCGATCCGGGGCCTAGGCGCTGACAAGGGCGCCGTCGTCATGCTCGATCCCCGGACCGGCGAGATCCTCGCCCTCGCCTCGACCCCGATGTATGACGCGTCCGCGATTGCGAACCCGGCGACCGAGGAGGCCGGCTTCGCGAGCGTCCGTGACAACCCCGACCGGCCGCTGCTGACGCGGCCGACCCAGGGCCGCTACGTCCCGGGCTCGGTGTTCAAGATCGTCACGGCCGTGGCCGGCCTGGGATCCGGCGAGATCAACGCCGACACGACGTTCGAGAACCAGGCGCAGGCGGAGAACGACGGCCTCGTCGTCAACGGGTTCCGCATTCGCGAGCACGCCGGCGTGCCGGCGAGGACGCTCGATCTCGCCCGCGCGACAGAGGTCTCGTCGAACATCTGGTTCGCACTTGCGGGGCTTCGGACGGGGGGCGACAACCTCGCGAAGTTCGCCGCCCGGATGGGCTTCGGAGCGCCGATCCCCTTCGACCTGCCCACGGCGCCCTCGCAGGTCACGACGGGCGACGGCAACGAACCCGGCGGGTTCATCGACGATACCGAGCTCGCCAACGCCTCGTACGGCCAGGCGCGGACCGTCGTGACGCCGCTCCAGATGGCGCTCGTCGCGGCGACCGTCGCGAATGACGGCGAGCTCATGCGGCCCCATCTCGTGACGAGCCTGGCCGGCAAGGAAGGGCCCCGGGAGATCTCGCCGGAATCGCTTGGGCGGGTGATCTCGCCGGCCGACGCAAATGCCATCACGAACGCCATGGTCCAGGCAGTGGAGGGCGATCTCGGCTCCCAGTTCACGTCGGGGGCGGCGGTCAAGGGCATCACCACGGCTGGCAAATCGGGCACGGCCGAGCTCGGCGGAAAGGGTGAGCCGCACTCGTGGTTCATCGGCTTCGCGCCGGCGCAGAATCCGCGGGTCGCGATCGCGGTCCTCGTCGAGCGCGGCGGCCGGGGCGGCGCCCGGGCCGCGCCACTGGCTGGGTCGCTGATGTCGGCCTATTTCAAGGAGTTCGGTCGGTGAGTGGCTTCTCGGACGACCACGGGCACGACCACGGCGGTGAGACCGGCGAGCCGATCGCCCAGCCGCACGACGCACCGGAACGGGCGCTGGAACCAGCCGCGGACCCTGAGGCTCCGGCCGCCGCTGACCGGCAGCGTCGACCGGCCCTCGAGCGCCTGGGACTCGCCGCGATCGCGGTCGTCATGGCGCTTCTCTTCGGCGGCGTCGGGGTCGCGTCGCTCGTCGGCGGTGAGTACATCCTGGCAGCGATGGGCTTCGTCGGCTGCATGATGACGCTCGTTGTCGGGGGCATCACATTGCTCCGCGGCTGACGCCCGTCGCCCAGCGTCGACCCTCGCCGCGAAGAGTGAACGTTTTGGCCTCTCCCGACGCCCTATGGAGAGAGGGCACAGGATTCGGCGTGCGCGGGCGCCGGGGTCCCGCCGGGCGTCGAGCAGTGGGAGGGGTCATGCCGTCACCGGGCGAACCCGAATCGCGTCCCCGGCGTACTATCCTGCGACACCCCCGACGTCCCAGCCGTCGCTTCCGATTCCCTGAAGGAGCCTGATGTCGAACCTGGAGCAGACGGGCGAGAAGGTCCTCGCCAACGTCGAACGAGTCATCGTCGGCAAGCACCACGAGGTCCGTCTCGCACTCGTGGCCCTGCTCTGCCGCGGCCACCTCCTGATCGAGGACGTCCCGGGCACTGGCAAGACCGTTCTCGCCAAGGCGATCGCCCGGAGCCTGGGCTGCAGCTTCCGTCGCATCCAGTTCACGCCGGACCTGCTGCCGTCGGACGTGACGGGCCTCTCGATCTACAACCAGAAGAACCAGGAGTTCGAGTTCCGGCCGGGGCCGATCATGGCCCAGGTCGTCCTCGCCGACGAGATCAACCGCGCGACGCCCAAGACCCAGTCGAGCCTCCTTGAGTGCATGGAGGAGCGTCAGGCGACGATCGACGGGACGACGTACGCGATGCCGGACCCGTTCCTCGTCATCGCGACCCAGAACCCCATCGAGTACGAGGGCACGTTCGCCCTCCCGGAGGCCCAGCTCGACCGCTTCATGCTCCGCATCCGGCTCGGCTACCCCCAGCCGATCGAAGAGGTCGTGATCCTCGATGAGCAGAAGCGCTCCCATCCGCTCGAGGAGCTCGACGTCGTCTGCACGGTCGACGAGCTCCGCGGGATGCAGGAGGCCGTCCGCGACATCTACGTCGACTCGACGGTCGCCGAGTACATCGTCCGCCTCGTCAACGGCACGCGATCTCACCCGGACGTGTACCTCGGCGCATCGCCACGCGGCTCGATCGCGCTGTACCGGGCGGGTCAGGCCCTCGCCGGGCTCCTCGGCCGGGACTACGTGATCCCCGACGACATCAAGTCCCTCGCCGAGCCGGCGCTCGCGCACCGGCTCATCATCAAGACCAGCGCGTCGATCCACGACGTGCAGTCGGCCAACGTGATCCGCGAGCTGCTCGACGCGACGCCGATCGAGGGCATCCGGCCCACGGGCGGATCGGATCGTCCGCGGGCGACTGCCGTTGTCGCGCCTGCCCAGGCCGGCGGTGCCGGCGTCCAGGGCGCTTGACGATCGATCTCGGACTGAGGCGCGCGCGGCGATGATGCGTCGGCTCCAGGTCCTGGTCGTCGCGGCGATCGTCCTGGTCGCCGCGTTCTCCACGGGCCTCGACTTCCTGTTCTACCTCGTGTACCTGGCGATCCTGGTGATCGGCGGGTCGTACATCGTCACGCGCCTCGGCCTGTCCGATCTCGAAGCGGGTTACGCGGTCAGCCAGTTGAACGGTCACGTCGGCGACCGCATCCGGGTTACGTACACGCTGCGCAACACGAGCCGCATTCCCAAGCCATGGCTGGAGATCCACAATCCGACGACGCTGCCGGGTGGCCTGCCCGGCCGGGCGATCCCGCTCGGCCCGCGGGCCGAGCGCTCATGGCTCGTTCGCGTGCCGCTCGTCCGGCGCGGTCACTTCAGGATCGAGCCGCTCCAGATCCGGACGGGCGACCCATTCGGCTTCTTCGAGGCCTCGGCGACGGTCGGGCAGGGCGTCGCGGTCGTCGTCTACCCGCGCATCGAGCGGATCCCGCTGTGGCGCCTGCCCGCGGCCTACGTCGAGGGGACGAACGCCTCCCCGGAGCGGACGCTTCAGACCACGCCGCTTGCCACGACCGTCAGGCCGTGGGCGCCGGGCGACAGCTTCAACCGGATCCACTGGCGGGCAACCGCGCGGCACGGCGAGATCCAGGTCAAGGAATTCGAGCTCGAGCAGACAGCCGACGCGTGGATCATCCTCGACCTGGACCGGTCCGTTCAGGCCGGGCGCGGCGACGACTCGACCGTCGAAGTCGCGGTCCGGGTGGCGGCCGCGGTCGCGGACAAGGCGATCCTCGAGAATCGCGCCGTCGGGATGACCGTCAACGCCCACCGTACCGCGATCCTCCCGGCCGACCGGGGCGCCCGCCAGCACCTGAAGATCATGCAATTGCTCGCCGCCGTCGACGGCGACGGGGCGACGCCGCTCGTCGATACGCTCGTTCAGACGGCCGGTCGGCTCCGGCGGGGAATGACCGCGATCCTCGTCACCGCGTCCACGGACCCGACCTGGATCAGGCCGGTCGCGGCACTCCGCGGACGAGGCATCGGCACCGTCGTCGTCACCCTCGATTCGGCGGCCTTCGATCGCATCGCCCGGGCCGAACGGGAGCGCGCCGGCGAGACCGTCCCGCCGCTCGACCCGGCGCTCGAGGAGCAGCGCGCCCAACGGACGCGGGCGCTGCGTCACGCGCTCGCGGAGTACGAGCTCAAGATCCACCCGGTGCTGCCCGGCCAGGTGCTCGCCGAGGCCCTCATTGGCTGACGAGGCGACCGTGACCGAGACACCCCGGAGCCAGGCCGCTCCACAGGACGGCGCCCGTCGCATCCCGACACTGCCGCTGACGCCGGAGGAGGGCTGGCTCGCGTTGTTCCTCGTGGCCGCGATGGCGGTGATCATGGCGGCGTCGATCGACGACGCCGGCTGGGTCATCGGCAACGGCAGGCTGACGGACTTCCTCGTGCTCGCTGCGCTGGGCGGTGTCCTCGTCGGCTTCCTCGGCTCGAAGGTCGGCTGGAATCGCTGGCTCGCGAACGTCATGGGCGCCGCGCTCGCGGCGCTGATCGTGCCGATCCTCGTCGGCGGGATCCTCCATCCCGAATGGCCGATCGGCGCCCAGTTCCGGGCGACCGCCGACGCCGCGGTCGGCGCCTACACCGACCTCATCGTCAACCGCCTCCAGCTGACTCGCCAGACAGGTCATCACCTCCTGATCCTGGGGCTGCTGTGCTGGGGCACGGGCCAGTTCGCCGCGGCTGCCGTATTCCGCCACCATCGGCCGCTGAGCGCCGTCGTGGTGATCGGCGCGATCCTCGTGGCGAACATGGCCGCGACGACCAACGGCCAGCTCCACTACCTGATCGCGTTCAGCCTCGCCGCGCTCTTCCTCCTGATCCGGCTGCACGCGCTTGACGAGCAGGCGACGTGGGCTCGCCGCCGCATCGGCGACCCGACCGCGGTCCGCTCGATCTACCTCCGGGGCGGGACCGTGTTCATCGTGATCGCGATCGTCGGATCGCTCGCGCTCACGGCGGCGGCCCATTCCGCGCCGCTCTCCGGTGCCTGGGACGACCTGAAGCCATGGCTGCTTGATGTCAGCGCCGCGATCGAACGCTTCCTGCCGACGCTCGAGAACAGCCGCGGCATCGGCGGCGTACAGTTCGGCCCCAACGCCCCGATCCGCGGCGCGTGGAACACGGACGGCGGGCTCGCCGCGACGATCCAGCGGACGCCCGGCGACGACTTCCCGTACTACTGGCGGGCCGTCGTCTATGACAGCTTCAACAACCTCGGTTGGCAATGGTCGGGCGGCGACGACACCCTCGGGATCGGCCGCGACCCCGACAGCGAGCTGCTCGCCGACACGATCGAGCAGGTCCCGGAGCCGGGAACCAAGGACGTCACGTTCAACGTCGTGCCCGACGAGCTTCGCGGCAACTACGCCCTGAGCCCGCTGACGCCGCTGTCGATCAACCGCAGTGCCACCGTGCTGACGGCCGGCAAGGAGGGCTTCTTCCAGGCGGTCGACATCGGCGGCCACGATCCGTACGCCGTGACCGCGCGGGTGCCGCTCCGCGGCGACGACGACGGCGGCCTCACCCAGAATCGCCTGCGGGCCGCCGGCGTCGGTTACCCGCCCGAGCTCTTCCTCAGGTACACCCAGCTCCCGGGAGACGCCGTCGGCCCCAACGCCCAGAAGATCCTCGACGACGTGATCCAGCGGATGAACGCCGTGGGCCAGACCGACAACGCGTACGACCTTTCGGTCGCCCTGGTGAACGAGCTCCACTCATCGCGGTTCAAGTACGACTCCAACGTCCTCGACGTCAATTGCGGCGACATGAGCGTCGCGGAGTGCTTCGCCGTGTCGCGGCGGGGCTACTGCGAGCACTACGCCACGCTGATGGCGGTCCTGCTTCGCTACCACAACATTCCTGCCCGGATCGTCGAGGGCTTCCTGCCGGGCGAAGTCGACGACAGGACCGGCGTCGAGCAGGTGTTCAACGCCAACGCCCATGCCTGGGTCGAGGTCTACTTCCCGGACCACGGCTGGTTCATGTTCGATCCGACCGGCAATGGCCAGGACCACACGGTTCCGCTGCCGAGCGGCAAGCCGGTGGCCAGTGCCGCGCCGAGCCGCTTCCCGAGCCTCGCCCCCAACCCGCGCGATGATCCGGACGGTCCGTCGCGGAATCCGGGCGCGGCGGTCACGGGCACCGCCCGCAACGGCGGCGTCGGGCCGGGTGGCTTCATCCTGATCACCCTTGTGCTGCTCACGACGCTCGCGATCGCCGCGTTCCTCGTTTGGCGGCGCGGCCCACGCGGACCGCTGACGCCGGAGGGCGCGTGGAGCGGGATCGGCCGGCTGGCATCGCGGTTCGGATTCGGGCCGCGGCCGACGCAGACGGCGTACGAGTACGCCGCGGCGCTCGGCGAGGTGCTTCCGGCGATCCGGCCGGAGCTCCAGACTGTGGCGACCGCGAAGGTCGAGGTCGCGTACGGCGGGCGGGTCCTCGCGGACGACCGGATCCAGGCGATCCGCGAGTCGTACCGGAAGCTCCGGGTCGACCTGCTTCGGCTCCTCTTCCGGCGTCGCGACCGGCGCCGCCACCGGCTCTAATCCGCCTCGCCTGAGGAGCGCGCGCTAGAGGGCGCCGGCCCGCCGCCGCTCGTCGGTCTCGGCCCGGGCCTCCGCGGCGAGGATCGGGGCGAGATGCTCGACAAGGTTCATCGCCCGGACCAGGGGCCGCCCACCGCGGACCTCGATGACGCTGATCCCGGCCAGGTCGAACGACCACATCCAGAACCGGTCGAGGGGCAGATCGAAGAGCGTCAGCAGCAGGACCTTGAAGATGCCGTCATGGCCGACGACGACGGTCCACGGTCCTTCGCCGGGACCGGTCACGTAGCCTGCGACCTGGGGCCGGTCGAGCGACCCGGGCGAGCCCGCCGCGGCGAGGTTCGAGAGCACGCCGGCCAGCGCCGGTCGGAGTCGCGCCTGCACGTCGGGCAGGGCCTCGCCGCCGGGCGCCCACGCCTCGAGCGGGCGACGGCGCCACGTCCCGAGGACGTCGCCCCAGCGTCGCTCGATCTCCGTCCGGTGAAGGCCCTCCCACTCGCCCTGGCCGATCTCGGCGAAGCCCTCGTCGGAACGGACCCGCGTGCGAGAGGCGGACCCGTCCGGAGACGCGATCGCCGTCGCGACGGCACTCGCCGTCGCCGTCGTCCGGGCGAGCGGGGAGTGCACGATCTCGAGCGGAGCGACCGGCGGGATCGGCAGCGCTGGAGGAGCGCCAGGACGCGCGAGTCGGGCGGCCGTCAGGCGGGCCTGCTCTGTGCCGTGGGCCGAGAGCCGGGTCTCGGCCTGACCCTGGAACCGGCCTTCGACGATGAACTCGGTCTCGCCGTGCCGGACCAGGACAATCGTCCCGTCGAGACCGGCCGGGATCAGTCCGGGCTCCGCGGCCCTCGCGGGGTCGCCGTCGGCCGTCAGCGCTCGCTCCCCAGGCGGATCGTCCAGGTGTCGATGACCGAGTCGTGGCTCCGGATCGCCTCCGCGACGGACGGGCTGACGTCGTCGTCAAGGGCGAGGATCATGAGCGCGTCGGCTCGCGGCGCGGAGCGCCCAACGTGCATCGCGCTGATGTTCACGTCGGCCTCGCCTAGCGTCTGCCCGATCCGGCCGATCATCCCCGGCCGGTCGCGGTGGTGGGTGATCAGCATGACCTCGGCCGGCTCCATGTCGAGCCGATAGTCGTTGAGGCGGGTCAGGCGGGGCTCGCCGCCGGCAACCGTCCCGCCGACCGTCGTCGTCGCCCCGGCCGCCTGGCCCGAGAGCGTCAGCTGCGCGCTGTATGCGCCGGCATCGGGCGTTTTTCGCTCGACGACGGTGATCCCGCGGGCCTTCGCGAGAGCCGCAGCATTGACGAGGTTGACGCGCTCCATGGTCGAGGTCTCGAGGAGTCCCCGGAGCATCGCGGCAACGAGCGGCGACCCGTCGACCGCCGACAGGTCGCCGGCGATCTCCAGCGTCAGCGTCTTCACGCCGGTCCGGCTGAACTGGGCAAAGAACCGGCCCAGGATCTCGGCGAGCGGCAGGTACGGCCCCACGGCCTCGGCCGTCTCGGGCGTCACGAGCGGCGCGTTCACGGCGTAGCGGGCGCTGCGACCCGCGAGCACGTCGAGGACCTGGTCGGCGACCTCCTCGGCGACAGCCACCTGGGCCTCGGCGGTGGACGCGCCGAGATGGGGCGTGAGCAGCGTGTTCGGCGCCTCGAGGAGCGGTGAGCTCGCGGGTGGCTCGGCCTCGAACACGTCGATGCCGGCGCCGGCGAGGCGGCCCTCGCGGAGCGCCTCGGCCACAGCCGCCTCGTCGATGACGCCGCCCCTGGCGACGTTCAGGAGGATCGCCCCTGCCTTCATGCGGCCGAGCTGCGCCTTCCCGATGAGGCCTCGCGTGGCGCGCGTCAGCGGAACGTGCACGGATACGACGTCCGCGCGCGCGAGCAGCTCGTCGAACGAGACGAGCTCCACGCCATGGTGGGTCGCCTGCTCCGCGGTGACGTACGGGTCGGCGGCGAGGACCGTCATCTCCATCGCCCGCGCCCGGGCGGCAATCGCCTGGCCGATCTTGCCGAGGCCGACGATGCCGAGGGTCCGGCCACGCAGCTCGAGGCCCGTGAACTCGGCCCGCCTCCACTCGCCCCGTCTGACCGATGCGTCGGCGGCCGCGATCCGGCGGGCGACGCCGTACAGCAGCGCGAGCGTGTGCTCGGCCGCCGCGATGGTGTTGCCGGTCGGGGCGTTGACGACGGTGATGCCAGCCCGTGTCGCCGCCTCGAGGTCGACGTTGTCGACCCCGACGCCGGCCCGTCCGATCACCTGAAGCCGGGTGCCGGCGGCGACGATCCCGGCGTCGACCTGGACCTGGCTCCGGACGATCAGCGCGTCATACTCGGCGACCGCCGCGCAGAGCTCCTCGCGGCTCAGACCGGGCCGCTCCTCGACGTCGTGCTGCGCGCGGAGACGGGCGACACCCTCCGCCGCGATCGGTTCGGCGACGAGGACCCTCACGCCGGGACGCCGGCCTCGGTTGCCTCCCGGACGCTGCGGCCGGATCCGACGCCAAGCGCGTCGGCGGCCGCGGCGAATGCGGCGCCGACCGCGGCCCCAGGCGTGATCGGGCGGCCCTGCTCGAGGCTGACGGTCTCGAGGACGGCGATCGTCCCGAGGATCTCCTCGACCGTGACCGACCCAAGGTGGCCGAGTCGGAAGATCTTGCCGCTGAGCTTCCCCTGGCCGCCGGCGAGGACGACACCGTGGGCCTTGATCGCGCTATTGAACGCCTTCCAGTCGTGGCCGTCGGGAAGCCTCGCCGCCGTCACGGTGCGCGACGCGAACCGCTCGTCGCCGAAGAGCTCGAAGCCGAGCGCCGTGAGACCTGCCCGGGATGCGGCCGCGCATGCCTCGTGCCGGGCGAAGATGCCGGCGGCGCCTTCCTGCTCCATGAGGCGGATTCCCTCGTCGACCTGGTAGACGACCGCGATCGCCGGGGTGAACGGTGTCTGGCCGTCCCTGGCGGCGTCACGATGCGCCCGGAGGTCGAGGTAGAAGCGGGGCATCTTCGCCTGTTCCATCGCGTCCCAGCCCCGCGCCGACGCGGCAACGAACGCAAGACCGGGCGCAGCCATGAACGCCTTCTGGGATCCGGTGACGACGACGTCGATACCCCACGCATCCATCTCGAAGGGCACGGCTCCCAGCCCGGAGACGCTGTCGACGAGGATCAAGGTCTCCGGGACGACGTCGTGGATTGCGGCCGCGAGCACGGGGATCGGATTCATCACGCCCGTCGACGTCTCGTTGTGCGTGAGCAGCACGGCCCGGTACGAGCCATCAGCGGCGAGCGCCTCCCGGACGGCGCCGGGATCCGCAGCCTGACCCCACTCCACGTCGATCTTCGTGACGTCAGCGCCGTAGACGCCGGCGATCTTCGCGAAGCGGTCGCCGAAGCTTCCGATCGACACGCCGAGGACCCGATCACCGGGGGACAGCGTGTTGACGATTGCCGCCTCGAGGCCACCGCTGCCGGCCGTCGTCAACATCGCGATCTCGCCCGACGTGCCGAAGAATGGCTTCATCCCGGTGAGGATCCGGTCGAGCATCGCGGCGAACTCTGGCCCGCGGTGATTGATCATCTGGCGGGCGCCGGCGGTGCGGACGGACGGCGGAAGCGCCGTCGGGCCTGGGATGCGGAGGTTGGGCTCGAAGCGGTCCACGGGGTCGCGTCTCCTGATCTGGGCGCCGGTGGGTGACGGCCGGTCGATGGTCGCAGATACCGCCGCTTCGTGCACCTGATCGGGACCGAACGACGGGTCATGCGATCAGGCCGGGTACGATCACCGCCGGACCGCCGACGCGCCGCGTCGCATCGAGCGGAACTCGTCCGTCGATGACGGGACGATTCCTCCACGAGGAGCCCGTGAGCCACCCGACGACCGCCGCCCCGTGACCACACTCGGCCTCCGCCGGCCCTCCGTCCGCCAGTCGCTCGTCGTGCTGCTCGTACTCGTCGTCCTGGGCGGGGCGTTCGGGGCCGGCGCCATCGCGTCGAACGCGTTCGGGCTCGGCGACAAGTTCGACCGCCTCGTCGCGAAGGTCGAGCGGTTCATCGTCGGCCCGCCACCGGCCGACAGGGCGACGATCCCGACGGTCACGGTGACGCCGCCGCCGTCGCGCCCGCCGACGCCCGCGCCGACGGCCCCGCCGGGCGCATCGCCAACCCCGTCACCGACGCCTCTCGTCCGGGCGCCGGTCGACGTGGCCATCATCGACGACCCTGAGGCCGTCTTCGCCCACGAGCTTCGAAAAGACTGGTGCGCTCCGGCCGGCGTCCAGATGACGCTCGCGGCGCTCGGCCTCGCCGACACCTCGGAGGGATTCCAGAAGCACCTCGCCGGCCAGATCCGCGATTGGGAGACGTACGCCGACAGCCACAACTACGAGTGGGGGCCGGCGGCGATGGCGTCGGCGCTCGCCGCCTACGGTGCACCCGGCTATGAGATCCGGGCCTACGAGAAGCGTGGCGACGCCCTGCGCGACGCAGCGATCGCGATCGAGGCGACGCGCTCGCCCGCGATCCTCCTCGCGTGGCGCGGCGCGCACACGTGGGTCATGACCGGCTACCGCGCCGACGCCGACCCGGAGCTGTTCCCGGACGCCGTGATCGAGGGCACGTACATCCTCGACCCGTGGTACCCATGGGTGTCGTCGATCTGGGGCCGGTCGGACCCGCCGGGGACGTTCCAGGACGCGGCCGAGATGAAGCGCAACTTCCTGCCGTGGAAACGGCCCGAGGGCAAGTACCCCGACCGCGACGGCAAGTTCATCGTCGTCGTCCCGACACTGCCCGCGCCGGCCGCAGCGCGTTAGCCGGACAGATCCAGCGGCGTCGTCGCGTTGCGAAGTGCCCGGATCTTGCGAAGGCGGGCCCAGAGGAACAGCCCGAGAAGCGCCGCTTTGACGCCCGCGCCGGCGGCGTAGGCAACTGGGATCGAGACGATCCCG
>JBJMMH010000089.1:0-3772 GCA_045804885.1 Chloroflexota bacterium
AAGCGCTGAAAGCATCTAAGTGCGAAGCTCGCCTCGAGATGAGGTTCCCCACCGGGTCAACCGGGTAAGACCGCAGGGAGACCACCTGTTTGATAGGCCGCATGTGGAAGTCCGGTGACGGATGAAGCTGAGCGGTACTAATGGTCGAGGGCTTGACCTCTTCAGCAACTGACCAGGGGTCAGGGCTGGGATCAGGGTCGACCTGACAACTCACGAGATCGAAGATCAATCATCGGCGCCCCGCCGGTCCAGCGTGACCGCGCGCCGGCCCGCTGCCGAACGACGTCCAGACGCAAGAAATCCTGGTGACACTAGCGGAGAGGCCATACCCGTTCCCATCCCGAACACGGAAGTCAAGCTCTCCAGCGCCGAAGATACTGAGAGGGCAGCCTTTCGGGAAAATAGGTCGTCGCCAGGATTTTTGCGTATCTGCGACCCGTCTTCGCGCGCCCGTCCGAGGACGCGAGGCGGGTATCCTCATTCGCGATGACCACCCCCGTCGACGAGGTCGGGGCCGCCGCGCGTCCATCGACGCCCTCCGGTGCACCGGCCGATGCCACGGCGACCGTCGCGGTCGGCGACATCTGCCCGTATCTCCTCGCCAGCCAGGGTGGCTGGCGCAGCGCCCAGCCGAATCGTGACCACCGCTGCAATGCCGTGGATCCGCCAGCGCCGCTTCCCGCCGAGAAACAGCGGGACCTGTGTCTCCGGCTCGAGCACGCTGCCTGCCCGGCGTTCCGCGCGGCCCGCGCCGCGCGGGCGTCCATGCTCGCGCCGGGCCTCGACCCGGCGGTCCTGGCGTCAGTCGATGCCGCGCGCCGGCCGATCGCTCGGACGAGCGCCGTAGTGCTCGAGGGCCCCCGGCTCAGCCTTCGTGGCGGCGTCGGTACGGGCAACTTTCCGCTCTACCAGGCTGGGCTCGTCGTTCTGATGATCCTGGCGTTCGCCGTCGTCCTCATCGCCAGGCTGTCGGGTCCGGGCGACGCGCCCTCTGCGCCCATCACTGCCCCGAGTGCGACGGCGTCTCCTGTCGCGACGCTCTCGCCGACGCCGCGACCGGTACCCTCGCCAACCGCCGCGCCATCAGCGTCCGGCGCCGTGCCATCTGGGTCGGCCGCGGCGAGCGCCGCCCCGAGCGCGGCGGCCGACGCCGAAACGCCGACGTTCAGGACGACATACCGAGTCCGCTTCGGCGACACCCTCGTCCATTCGCGGCCGCGGACGGCACCCTTGTTGAGCTCCGCCGCCTCAATGAGCTGAGAACGTCGGATCTCCGAATCGGCCAGCGCTGAAGCTTCCCTGACGCGCGCTCGCGCGGAAGCAGTTATCGCTGACAGCCCCGGCAGAACGACGTCACGAAGCCGCCGGGTTTGACCTCGCTGATTCTCGTGCCGCAACGGGGGCACGGCGTCCCGCCCTTGTCGTGGACCGCGAGGAAGTCGCGGACCTGCTTCTCGAACGTGGGCGGCACGCGCTTCCGGAGGGTCTCGACCGCCGCCGACAGCGTGACGCCGGTGGCCTCAAACAGCGCATCGACCTCCTCGGGCGCCAGCGACGAGCGCTTCCGAAACGGCAGCAGGCGTGCCGCGTGCAGGATCTCGTCGCTGTAGGCGTTGCCGACTCCAGCGATGAACGCCTGGTTCTTCAGCATGTTCTTGAGCTCGCCCGGGTGCTTCCGTATTCGCTGCCGCCAGACGTCGCGAGTGAGGCCAGGGTCGTCCGCATCCGGCCCGAGCTCGCTCCCGTCGCTGAGGCCGGGCACGGTCCGCCTGACATCGGCAGGCAGGATGTAGACCTTGCCCATCTGGGTCGGGTCGCGGTAGCGGATCTCGACGGCTGCATCGTCAGCCGGCATCCAGTCCGCGCCCCGGGTCCATCGTGCCGGCCTCGCGGGCGCGCCCGCGCGCGATCCGAATGCCAGGACGACGGCGGTCTTCGTCGGGAGCTTCTCGCCCGGCGCGGCGAGCTGGAAGCGTCCCGTCAGCATCGGGCTGAACACGACCTGATCTCGCTCGAGGTCGAGCAGCAGGAACTTGCCGCGGCGACGGATGTCCTTCAGCCGCTGGCCGACGAGCGCGTCGAGCTCCGCCGGCGTGCCGCGGACGGCGAGCGGCCCGGGGGCGTCCGCGGAGCAGACAGAGCGCCCGACGAGGGCGGCTCGAAACGCATCGGCGACGACGGCGAGGTCGGGTAATTCGGGCACCGCCGGCCGATTGTAGCCGCGAGAAGCGCTGTGCTAGACTCTGCCGGCTCCGGAAGGCAGCCCAGCTGAAGACACGTCCAGCCACTTTCGCGCGAAGGGGAGAGGACCGCGGGCCAATCACCTCGGACCATCATCTCGTCGTTTCGGACATGGCCTGGGCGCTGCCCAGGCCATCGGCGTTTCCGGGGACGTTTTGGGAACAGGAGAGACATAGAACTTGACCGAAGACAAGCAGGGCGGGACGGCGCCGGAGCCGGAGGCAATCGCCCCGGAAGCCAACCAGGCGCCAGAACCGACCGTCGCGGCGGTAGCAGTCGCCGACGAGCCCGCCATCGATCCCACCGCTGACGCGGTGGATGCCCAGTCCGTCACCACGGACGAGAACCCCGACACTCCCGATGCGTCGGCACGAGCTGGCGACGCGCCCGCGGTCGCCGCCGCCGACGAGGGCGATGCGCAGCCATCAAGCGATGCCGACGAGGCTGCGCCGGCGCCTGCCGGGGCCGAAGGTGCAAACCCATCGGCCGCCGCGACTGAGACTGCAACCCAGCCTGAGCCGGCAACGGAGCGTGAGCCCGCCGGCGAGACGGAGTCCGAGCCCGCACACGAATCCGTCGCCCAGGCCGAGCCCGCTGCCCACGGGGAGCCCACGGCGGCCGAGCCCGCCGAGGCAGACGCGGAGCCCGCCCAGGCTCCGGAGGCATCCGCGCCTCCTCCGCCGCGCGACCTCGGGCCGGAGCCGACGACGATGGAGGAGCTCCTCGCGGAGCAGGACTCCGAGATCAAGAGCTTCAAGCACGGCGACGTCGTCGAAGGGAACGTGGTCCGGATCGACAAGGACGAGATCCTCGTCGACATCGGGGCGAAGTCAGAGGGCGTCGTCAGCAACCGCGAGCTCTATGGCCGTCACGCCGAGAGCCAGCCCCAGCTGAACATCGGCGACACCGTCCTCGTGTACGTCCTCCAGCCTGAATCGCAGGAAGGCCACGCGGTCCTCTCCCTGCGGCGGGCGGGCCTCGAGCGGAAGTGGCGCTCGATGCAGGAGCAGTTCGAGGCCGGGCTCATCATCGAGGCGCCGGTCATCGACCACAACAAGGGCGGTCTCATCGTCGACTGCGGCATCCGCGGGTTCGTGCCGATCAGCCAGATCGTCGACTTCCCACGGCGGCCCCAGAACGACCAGCCGCGCGACGCGGCACAGGAGATCGCCGAGAAGCTTCAGCCGTTCGTCGGCCGGAAGCTGCGCCTCAAGATCCTCGAGGTCAACCGCAAGGCGAACCGCCTGATCCTGTCCGAGAAGGTCGCCCTCTACGAAGAGCGCCGCGAGAAGCGGGACGAGCTGTTCAGCAGTCTCCAGGTCGGCCAGAAGGTCACCGGCACGGTTCGCTCGATCGCGCCGTTCGGCGTCTTCATCGACCTCGGCGGGATCGACGGCCTCGTCCACAAGAGCGAGCTCTCGTGGAACAAGGTCAACAACCCCGAGGGCGGCTACCGCGTCGGCGAAGAGGTCGAGGCCGAGGTCATCGACATCAACCACGAGCGGGGTCGCATTTCGCTGTCGATCCGCCG
>JBJMMH010000090.1:0-25408 GCA_045804885.1 Chloroflexota bacterium
CGGAGGACCTCGACGACGTTGACCTTGACGCGGATCGACCGGCCATAGCGCTGATCCGACGGCCGATCCGCCCGCCTTTCGAAGGCCCGGACGTAGCAGAACGTGCAGCGGTGGGCGCAGCCCATGTACGGGTTCAGCGACCACTTGAACGGCATCCCGCCAACCCCATTGATCGCCGTCCGGCAGGGCTCCTCTCGATACTCGACGGCCATGGGTCAGAATAGAACATCCGTTCGAGCCGTGTCCAGCATCATGTCCGGAGCCGGGTCTCGATGGCGCTGAGGTGAAGGTCACGATGGCGCGAGCGGTCGATCAGCCGCGGGCGACCCTCGGCCAGGACGGCCGCGACCGACTCGCCCGGCAAGGCGGCGATCAGGGCGTCGACATCCTCGGCGGCCGTCACGACGAGAGCGCTGAGGCGGCGCGGGTCGACGATCCGCCAGGCCGGGATCGCGGCCCCGTTGATCAGGTCGGTGAGCTCATCGTCGAGCCCAATTGGCGTGGCGCTCCCGGAAGCATCCGCGTGCGTCCAGCGGGCTTCGACGAGGCGGTCCCAGAACGCCAGGTGCGCGAGCAGCGCGCCGACCGTCCACGTGTCGTCAATCTCCAGGGCCAGCTCGTCGGCGCCGAGCCGCGATGCAAGATCCGCAAGGCGTCGGCGCGACGCGTCGTTCCGGTCGTTATGTCCGGCGTCCGGGTCGGGCATCGTGCCTGAGCTCCCTCAGCTCGCGGCGGGGACGACCCGGCCGTCGCCATCGAGCGTCGCCCGGCGGCGGATGGCCCGGAGCTCGGCGCCTGGCACCTGGTCGCGGGCGTGGTAACTCGACCGTACGAGCGGCCCGGATTCCACGTGCTTGAACCCAAGGGCCAGCGCGGCCTGCTTCATCTCCGCGAACTCGTCGGGATGGTAGTACCGGACGAGCGGCAGGTGCTTCTCCGACGGCCGCAGATACTGGCCGATCGTCAGGATGTCGACGTCCACGGCGCGCAGAGCCTCAAACGCCTCCGTCAGCTCGCCCCGCTCCTCGCCTAGCCCGACCATCAGCGAGCTTTTCGTGTGGACGGCATGGCCCTGCTGAACCGCCATCTCTTTTGCCCGCCGGAGGACGTACAGGCTGCGCTCCCAGCGCGCCCGCTTCCGGACCGGCTTCTGAAGTCGGCGGACCGTCTCGAGGTTGTGGTTGAGGATGTCGGGCCGGGCGTCCATCACCGTCTGAAGCCGCGAATCGGCGCCGTCGAAGTCCGGGATCAGCACCTCGATCCCCATCCCGGCGCTCCGCTCGCGCATCGCCTGGATCGTCTCCGCGAAGATGCGCGCGCCGCCGTCCGGCAGGTCGTCGCGGGCGACGCTCGTCACGACGACGTGCTCGAGACCCAATTGGGCGACCGCGGCGGCGACACGTCGTGGCTCGTCGTCGTCGAACCACGTCGGCCGGCCCGTCTTGACGGCGCAGAAGCCGCAGGCCCTCGTGCACGTGTCGCCCAGGATCATCATCGTCGCCGTGCGCTGGTCCCAGCACTCGCCGATGTTGGGGCAGTGGGCTTCCTCGCAGACCGTGTTGAGGTTCAGTCCGCGGAGCAGGCTCTTGAGGTCGTGATAGTTCTCGCCGGACGGCATCCGCGCCTTGATCCAGTCGGGATGCCGGCGGAGCGGCGTGATCGACCCGCCCATCGCGATCGTCTCCGGCGCGGGCGGCGCGTGGCGGACGGCGTCGGGCGGCTTGAACATCGGGAGCTCGCGTGCCATCGGGCCGAGTGTAGTCAGCCGCCCGCGAACGTGTCGCGGAGCCCCTGCTCGATCGGCCGGGCCCTGAAGCCCAGCTCCTGCTCGGATCTCGCGGCGGTCGCCCAGTAGGTCACACCGGACGCGGCGGAGATGATCTCGCGCAGGTTCCCCTGGCCGATGAGCCGGCTGAGCGGCGCCACGGCGCGCAGGAGGCGCGTCGGGATCCGGAGGCGGGGCGGTTCGCGACCGCCGATCGACGCCGCGACCGCGACGGCTTCAGCGAGCGTCGTGGTCGGCCCCGAGAGGATGTACGAGCGCCCGACCCGGCCCGTGTCGAGCGCCGCAAGCATCCCAGCTACGAGATCCTCGACGTGGACGAGGCCGAAACCGACGTCGTCGAGCGCCCGATACGGAAGCTTGCCCTTGTTCGCCAGGGCAAGCTGCTCGCCGACGGCGGAATGGTCGCGAGGGCCGTAGACCTGACTCGGCAGGACGATCACGATCGGGGCGCCTGCCGCGGCGCGCTGCTCCGCCAATTCGTGGGCCCGGAACTTCGTCTCGTCGTAGTACGAAAGGAAACCGGCGACCACGTTGCGGCGATAGCTCTCGTCGACGACGCGCCCGTGGGTGTTGCCGAAGGCGTTGACGGTCGAGACGTAGACGACCCGTGGCGTCGCCGCTGCCTTTGCCGCCTCGAGAACGCGCGTCGTCGTGCCGACGTTGGCATCCCACATCGCCTCGCGCTCCCGGGCGGGGATGCCGACGCGGTAGCTCCCCGCGGCGTGGATCAATGCGTCGGCGCCACGGAGGGCGTCGGTCAGCCGGCCGACGTCGGAGAGGTCGTTCTCGACGACCTCGGCGCCGATCGCCTCGAGCTCCGCTGAGCCCGCGGCGTCGCGGACGAGCGCCACGACGACATCGCCCCGCGCGCGGAGCGCGCGGGCTACCGCTCCGCCGACGAATCCGGACCCACCGGTGAGGCCGACCCTCATCGTCGATCAGTAGATCGGCGTCTCCGGACCGACAGACTCGAGCCACCGCTTGATGTCCCGCAGCAGCGCGGCACCGCCGGCGCCGTCGTTCGCCCGGTGGTCGACGCCGAGGACCATGTTCATGATCGGGCGGATCGCGATGACGTCGCCATCCGGCGTGCTGACCACGACCGGTCGCTTCGTGATGGCCTCCATCGTGACGATGCCGACCTCGGGCACGTTAAGGATCGGCATGACGAGGTTCGTGCCAAGGTAGCCGGTGTTATCGACGGTGAACGTCCCGCCGCCGAAGTCGTCGACCTTGAACTTGCCATCGCGAGCGCGGTTGGCGACGTCCGCGATCGCGACGTTCAGGCCGTGGATCGAGAGTTGGTCGGCGTCGCGGATCACGGGCACGATCAGGCCCTCGTCGACGGCGACCGCCACGCCGACATTGACCCGGCGCTTCGCGACCAGACCCTGCTCGGTCCAGTGGGCGTTGAACGTGGGATTCTTCTTGAGCCCCTCGGCGACGGCCTTCACGACGAACGGGACGTAGCTCAGCCCGATCCCCTCCTTCGCCTGGTAGTCACGCTTGGCCTTCTCGCGGACGGCCATCAGGCGCGTCGCGTCGATCTCCATCTGGACGTAGGCGTGCGGCGCCTGCAGAGCCCGCGTCATCTGCGCCGCGATGCCCTTGCGCATCTGCGTCGTCGGGACCAGGACCTCGTCCGCGCCGGCCGGGAACTGGATCGTCGCCGGGGTTGGGGTGGCCGCGCGTGCGCCCGCGGGCGACGGCGATTGGCTCGGGGCCGGCGTCGCGGGTGCCGCTGGCGTTGCGGGCGCGGCAGGCCCGGGTGTCGCGGGCGCAGTCGGCGCGGTGGCGGCGGCCTCCGCGGGCGGCGCGGCGGCTGCCGACTGGCCGTTGACGGGTTGACCGGTTCGTTGCGACTCGACGTAGTTCGTGACGTCCTCGCGGGTGATGCGACCACCGCCACCAGTCCCGACGATCTGCGCCGCGTTCAGTCCATGCTCGCGGAGGAGCCGCCGGACAGCCGGCGTCATGCGCGCGTCCGCGGCGCCGGGGCGATCCGGGGCGACCGCGGTGGGGGCCCCCGCGGTCGCGGACGCGGCGGAACGCTCGGGGCGCTCGTCGGAACCGGCCGGGCCGTGGGACGACGACTCGGCGGCGGCGGGCCGAGCGGGTGCTTCGGCCGTCGGTGCGGGAGCCGGTGGAGGTGCGGCGGCCTCCGCGGCCGGCGCCGTCGTTGGCGGCGGCGCAGCGGCCGCGGGCTCTGATTTCGCAGGGGCGTCCTTCGCTGGCGCCTCACCGGATCCCTCGTCGGCCGTCTCGATGACCGCGATCTCGGCGTTGTTCGGAACGGTGGCCCCCTCTTCGACGAGGATCTCGCGCAGGACGCCCGCGAACGGCGAGGGAACCTCGGCATTGACCTTGTCGGTGATGACCTCGAGCAGCGGCTCGTACTTCTCGACCGAGTCACCGGGCTGCTTGAGCCACTTGCCGATCGTCCCCTCCGCCACGCTCTCGCCCAGCTGGGGCATCGTCACCTTGGCCACGGTCGCTGTTCCTCCAGGTCGCTGCGTTCCCGGCTAGTGTCGCCCATTCCCGTGAACCCGGTCGAGCCCTTCGAGCCGCCGTGGCCGAACCACCGTCTCCGGTCGGGTCCGTCATGATCGGACGGTGATTCACGTCGGGGGGAGCCCGGACAGCGACCGTGAGCGTCGGTCGCTGCTACTCGTGGCATCGGTCTTCGCCTCGCTCGAAGCGGGCCGGGGCCTGGGCGAGGTCGGCGTGAACACGCTCGTCCTCAGCAGGCTCCCGGGCGATGCTCTGCCGTATCTCTACATCGCCCTCGGGTTGATCTCGCTGGCCGTCGCCGTGGCCCTCGGGGCGGCCCTCGGACGGATGCGCAAGGCGCGGCTGTTCGGAGTGACGCTCGGGTCGGTCGCCGTCGCACTCGGCGTGGAGCGCCTCGCCTTGTCGAGCGGGGCAGCCGCTGTCCTTCCGGTCATGTGGCTGACGGTGACGGCCGCGGGCACGATCGCAGGCACGATCGGCTGGGCCGTCGCGACGTCCACGTTCGACGCGCGACAAGCGAAACGGCTCTTCCCGATCTGCACCGCGGCGGCGATCGCGGGCTACTTCGTCGGGAGCCTCGTTGCCGGGCCGCTCGCGGCCCTCGTCGGAACGGAGTCCCTCGTCGTCGCACAGGCGATCCTGTTCGTCGTCGCCGGAGGCCTGATCGGCCGGGTTGCCATCGTCGCCGCCGGCACCGGCTGGCAGCCGCCGCAGGGCATCCGCCGGCCGATCGTTGCGGACGTCCTCGCCGGCTTCGACGAGGTCCGCAAGTCGCCGCTGATGCGGCTGGTCGCCGTCGCCTACGTGCTGTTCTCGGTTCTCGCGTTCTCGGTAACGTACCCGTACCTGCTGGCCGCCGAGGCGCAGTTTCCCGCCGAGGCAGAGCTCGCGCTCGTGCTCGGCACCGTGTCGGCGGCTGTGACGGCGACGTCGTTCATCGTGTCGATCGTCCTCGCCAACCGGATCTATGCGCGCTTCGGGGTCGCCGGCGCCGCGCTCGTCCTGCCGCTCGTGTATCTCGTCGGGTTCGTCGTCTGGATCGCGCGCTTCTCGTTCGCCACGGCAGCGGCGCTCGTGTTCGCCCAGCAGTCGATCCAGCGGGGACTCTCGAATGCGGCGTGGAGCGCGATGTACAACGTCGTGCCCGCACGTGGCCGAGCGCAGGTCCTCGCCTTCCAGGACGGCGTGCCCGGACAGGTGGGCACGGCGCTGTCGGGCGTCCTGCTGCTCGCGGCCGGACGTCTTCTCGCACCCGACCAGGTCTTCTGGCTGGGTCTGGCGACGGCCGGGATCCTGACGCTGGTCGTTATCGCGATCCGTCGGCGCTACGCTGACAGCCTGCTGAAGACGCTGCACGCAGGCGCGTCCGAGCAGGTCCTCGAGGGCGGGCCGGCGCTCGCGACGCTCGTGGAGGCCGCCGACGTCCGGGCCGCGCTGGTCGCCGCCCTGACCGCGCCGGAATCGTCGACGAGGGCACTTGCGGCGTCGATGCTGGCACGTTCGACGGCGCCGGACGCGCGAGCCGCGCTCGAGGGTGCCCTTACCGACGACGATGCCGGTGTTCGTGGGATCGCCGCCGGCGCGCTGCTCAGTGCCGAGTCCGACGGCTCGCGACCGCGTGCCGAAACCGTGCTCGACGATCTCCTTCGCGGAGGGGCGCCGGAGCGGGTCGCCGGGGCCCGTGCCCTCGAGCGACTCGGCAGGCCCCTGCCGACCGACCTCGTTCCGGCCTTCCTCGAGGACGACTCCGCGGCCGTTCGGGCTGCCGCGATGCCGATCCTGGGTCCAGCCGACGACGGGACGGTCTCGCTCAGCCTCGTTCGGGGCCTCGAGGACGAGGCGATGCTGGTCCGCGTCGCGGCCGGACGCAGCCTCGCGCTGCTTCCGGCCGTGCCACCAGCCGTGACGAGCCTCCTCGCGACGGGATCGCCGGACGCTCAGGAAGTCGCGCTCCGGGCGATGGAGGGCCACGCGGCACAGGTCCAGCCGGCCGTGCTCGCGTGGGCCGAGCGGAAGGTCACTCGGGCGATGTGGCTCGCCGACGCCGAACACGCCATCCGCGAGAGCGTCGCGACGTTGACAACGGATGATTCGCCCACGGACACGGCGGTGTTCCTCGCCGACATCCTCGCGCGGCGAATCGAGCGCGACCAGGACCTCGCCCTCGAGGCGATGTCCGTCCTCGGGGCACCCTCGGCTCGCGGCGTGATCAGGAGATGCCTCTGGTCCGACGACGCGGACACTCGCGCCCAGGCCATCGAGGCACTCGATTCGATGGGCGACCGTCACCTCGGCCGGGCGCTTACGCAGCTCGTCGAGCATCGTCCGGGGCAGAACCACGCGACGGCCGACGAGGTCGTGTCCCGCCTGCGCGATGATGATGATCCGTGGATCCGCGGGCTCGCGAGGCGGATCCGGAGCCAGGGAGTCGAGATGGAGAGCACCTCGCCCGGCATGGAGCACCTCGAGACGATGCTTCGGCTGCGTCGCGTTCCGCTGTTCGAACGCCTCGAGCCGGAGGACCTCCAGCGGATCGCGACGGGCGCGACGGAGCGCACGTTCGAGCCGAACGAGACGATTCTCCGCGAGGGCGAGATCGGGGAGGACCTCTTCGTCCTCCTCGAGGGCGACGTCATCGTGACCCGGACCGATTCCGATGGCACGGAGCGGATCGTCCACGGCTATCGGGCCGGCGATCACATCGGCGAGCTCGCCGTGCTTCGCCACGCGCCACGCGCGGCGACCGTCGTCGCGGGCCCCCACGGAGCCAGCGCTCTCGTCATGAGCGGCCAGGGATTGAAGGCGATCCTGCGGGAGCGGCCGGAGGCTGCCATGGCGATGCTGGCGACGCTTGCCGAGCGAATGACCGAGCAATGAACGGTCCATCCGACGGCTCTGCCTGAGGGGCCCGGGGCGGCATTGATCGTCAGTTGGCTCGACGTCGCCGCGCTCCGCCTCGCCCGGCAGCACATCGTCGAGCGACTGCCGGCGGCTGGGCTTCTCGATGTCGTCCGCGAGCACGTCGGTATCCAGGCGCAGGTGATGAGCCTGGCGGAGCTCCAGCTGAACGCCCGCCTCGACGGCCTCCGCCAGGCCGACGTTCGGGACGCTCTCTCGGAGAACCGGACGCTCGTCAAGACGTGGGCGATGCGCGGCACGCTGCACCTGATCGCGTCGGATGACCTGGCGTCGTTCGTCGCGGCGGCCCCAACCCGGGGGCAGTGGGGCGGCGGAGCCTGGCTGAAGTACTTCCGGGTGACGAGCGACGAGCTAGCGACGATCTTCGCCACGGTCGAGGAGGTCCTGAGCGGCGAGCCGATGACGCGCGCCGAGCTCGTCGACGCCGTCTCGAAGGCGACGGGTCGGCGGGACCTCGCCACGAAGCTGCAGTCGGGGTGGGGCTCGTTCCTGAAGCCGGCGTCACACGCAGGTGCGCTCGTGTTCGGGCCGGACCGGGGCCGCAACGTGACCTTCGTGGATCCCGAGGACTGGCTGGGCCGACGGGTGCGGCGCGGCCCGGACGCACCGGATCCGCCGGTCGCGCTCGCGCCGCTGATCGAGCGCTTCCTCCGTCTGTTCCCGGGCGCGGATCGACCCGGGGTGGGCCGGTGGTGGGGCGCCCGCGCCGGCATGAAGCCCTCGTTCGCCCACGTCGAAACCGTCGAGGTCGACATCGAGGGCTCGAAGGGCCTGATCCTTGCCGCCGACGCCGATGCACTCGCGGCTACCGAGCCGTTCACCGGCGTCCGGCTCCTGCCCGGCTTCGACGCCTACGTCAACGATCTGCCGCGGCGCGTCGACGCGCTGCTCCCGATCGATCAGCACGACGCCGTCCACCGTGTCGCCGGTTGGGTCTCGCCGGTCGTCATCGTCGACGGCCGGGTCGCCGGGACCTGGGAGCTGACGAACGGCAAGCGCCGGGGGATCGCGGTGACGCCGTTCGGTAAGCTGCGGTCAGGCGCGAAGAAGGAGCTCAAGGCGGAGGCCGATCGGATCGCGGCGTTCCTCGATCAGCCCCTCGCACTCGACGTCGTCAACGACCGCCGGCGCGGCGCAGAGTGAACGTCGTGATGCTGTAGCACCGGATCACCCCGACCGGATCCGCATCAGGCATCGCGATCTCCTCCACTCCAGTAGACCTCGAACCCGCGGGCAAGCAGTACGGCAAGTTCCGCCGCCGTCGCGTCGTCGACCGATGTGAAGGTGAAGAGCGACGCTCCCGTCCGCCGCCTCAACGTCGACGCTGACAACAGGTCGAGCAGCTCCGGGCGGGTGTGCATCGGGAGAAACGAGAATCGGACGACACCGTTGCCACGGTTCACACCGGCGAACCAGTCGTGGGCCTTCGCCCCGGGCCGGCGGAGCATCGGCGCGCCGTAGATCTCGAACGACTCGAGTCGATCGCGGTACGGGTCGAGGAGGGCCTGGAGCCTCGTCTCGGCGGCCGACAGCTGGGCGTCTGTCGCGGCCGCGCGAGCAGCCATCAGTACGCGGCGAGCTTCCGGATGCCGTCCGCGATCTTCTCCGGGCTCACCATGAACCACTCCTCGAGGACGTGGTTGTAGGGGACGCCCGGAACGTCCGGACCGGCGATCCGGGTGACGGGCCCGTCCAGGTAGTCGAAGGCCTCCTCGGCGATGATCGCCGCGACCTCCGCGCCGTAGCCTCCGAACCGATTGTCCTCGTAGGCGATCAGGCACTTGCCCGTCTTGCGGACGGAGTCGAGCACTGTCTCCTTGTCGAGCGGGCGGAGCGTCCGGAGGTCGACGACCTCGACGCTGATTCCGTCGTCCGCGACCCGGTCGGCCGCCTCGAGCGCGTAGTGGGCCATGAGGCCGTACGCGATGACCGTGACCTGGGTCCCGGGATGGGTCACCTGCGCCCGGCCGAGCGGCACCGTGTACTCGCCATCCGGGACGTCGCCGCGGACCGACCGGTACATCTTCTTGTGCTCGAAGAACAGGACCGGGTCGTCGTCGCGGATCGACGACCGCAGCAGGCCCTTCGCGTCGTATGGCGTCGACGGGATCACGACCTTCAGCCCCGGAACGTGGGTGAAGAACGCCTCGACCGACTGGCTGTGATAGAGCGCGCCGTGGACACCCCCGCCGTACGGCGCGCGGACCGTCATCGGCAGTCCGTAGCCGTTGTTCGACCGATAGCGCATCCGGGCCGCCTCGCTCACGAGCTGGTTGAACGCCGGGAAGATGAAGTCCGCGAACTGGATCTCGGCGACCGGCCGGATCCCGTTGATCGCCGCGCCGATCGACGTCCCGACGATCTGCGATTCCGTGAGCGGGGTGTCGATGACGCGGTCGTCGCCGAACTCGCCCCAGAGGCCATCGGTCGCGAGGAACACGCCGCCCTTCTTGCCGACGTCCTCGCCGAGGACGATGACCGACTCGTCCCGGACCATCTCCTCTCGGAGGCCGTCGCGGACGGCCTCGATGAACGTCTTGAGCGGCACTAGTCCTCGCCTCCGCCCATCCCCCACGCCGGCGGCGTCTCGCCGGGCCAGTCTTCCGCGAAGACCCATCGCATCGCGGTCGATGGGTCGGGATCGGGCTGCGACTCTGCGTAGTCGGTCGCGTCGTTGACGTCCGCCGCGATCGAGGACTTGATTCGCTCCTCCGCGTCGGGAGTGAGGACCCCGGCGTCGACGAGCTGCGACCGGAACTTCGGCAACGGATCGCGGCCTCGCTCCGCGGCCAGCTCCTCTTCCGAGCGGTACTTGGTCTGCTGGTCGTCGGAGCTGTGCGCCGTCAGGCGGGTGACCCTGGCCTCGATCAGCGTCGGTCCGTCGCCTGCCCGGGCCCGCGCGACGGCGTCGCGCGACGCCTTGTAGCAGCCGAGCACGTCATCGCCGTCGACGAGGATGCCGGGGATCCCGTAACCCGAGGCCCGCTCCCAGACGCTCGAGCCCGCGACCTGGCGCGCCATCGGGACGCTGATGGCGTAGCCGTTGTTCTCGACGACGAAGACGAACGGCAGCTTGTGGATGGCCGCGAAGTTGAGGCCCTCGTGGACGTCGCCCTGGTTGCTGCTGCCCTCGCCCATGACGGTCATCGCGACCTGGCCGGTCTTGCGGATCTTCGCCGCCAGGGCGATGCCGACGGCGTGCAGGAGCTGGGTCGCGACGGGCGACGACACCGACACGAGGTTGTGCTCATGGGAGCCGTAATGGCCGGGCATCTGGCGGCCTCCCGACGACGGATCGCTGGCCGTCGCGTACTGGGCCGTCATGATGTCGCGCGGGCTCATCCCGAACGTCAGGCACGTCGCGATCGAGCGGTAGAACGGGGCGATCCAGTCCTTGCCCTTCTCGAGGGCCCAGGCGATCCCGACCTGCGCCCCCTCGTGGCCCTGGCCGGAGATCACGAACGGGATCCGGCCGGCCCGGTTGAGGATCCACATCCGCTCATCGACCGATCGTGCCAGCGCGACGAGCCGGTACATCTCGAGGAGGTCGTCGTCGGACAGCCCGACCGCGTCACCGAGGCGCCTCGCCGTGGCTTTGGCCTCGGTCCGTGTGGCCTTCGACGACACCGCCATCAGAAGTTGATCGACCTCCCGTCAACGGCCATTGCAGCTTCCCCGAGGACCTCCGACAACGTCGGGTGGGGATGCGTCGACGCGCCGATCTCCCAGGGCGTCGCATCGAGCTCGAATGAGACCGATGCCTCGGCGATGAGGTCCGTCGCGTGGGGGCCGATGATGTGGACGCCGAGCGTGTCGTCCGTCGCCTTGTCGGCGATGACCTTCGCGAACCCCTCGTACTCGCCGACGATGATCGCCTTGGCGATCGCCTGGAACGGGACCCGACCCACCTTGACGTCGTGGCCTTTCTCCTCAGCCTGTTGCTGGGTCAGGCCGATCGAGGCGATCTCCGGCCGGCAGTACGTCGCCCGCGGCTGCTTCACGTAGTCGATCTCGTGGACGTCCTTCTCGCCGGCGATGACGTGGGCGGCGACGATCCCTTCGTGGCCGGCGGTGTGGGCGAGCATCAGCCCGCCGACGGCATCGCCGATTGCGTAGAGATGGGGGTCGCGGGTCCGCATCCGGCCGTCGACCTTGATGAAGCCCTTGTCGACCTCGGCCTTCGTCGTCTCCAGGCCGATCTCCTCGACGTTCGCGGCGCGGCCGGTCGCGACGAGCATCATCTCGGCCCGAAGCTCGTGGCTGTCCTTGCCCTCGGGTCCGACCTCGAGGCAGACGCCGGTCTTCGTGACCTCGACCTTGGCAGGATCGAATCGGGCGTTCGTCATGACCGTGATGCCGCGCCGGGTGAAGCTCCGCTCAAGCGCCTGGCTGACGTCTCTGTCCTCGAGCGGCACGATCGACGGCAGGTACTCGAGGACGGTCACCTTCGTGCCGAGGTCGTGGAACATCGAGGCGAACTCGACCCCGACGGCACCACTGCCGACGACCACGATGTCCCTGGGCAGCGTGTCCGACTTCAGGACGTCATCGCTGGTCACGACACGGTTGCCGTCGACAGTCAGCCCGGGCAGCGACTTCACGCGCGATCCGGTCGCGAGGATCACATCGTTTGCCTCGAGGAGGCGGTCGCCGCCCCGGGCGGGAGTGCCGTCCTCGCCGGGCTGGCTGACCCGGACCTTCGTCGGGCCCTCCAGCCGGCCACGGCCTTCGACCCACGTGACGTTGTTCTTGTCGATCAGAGTCTTGAGCCCCGTCCACAGCCGCTTCACGACCTGGTCGCGGCGGGCGGCCATCGTCGCGTAGTCGACGCCGGGCTCGCCGGGGAGCTGCAGGCCGAAGTCCTTGGCATGCCGGACGCGTTCGACGAATGCCGCCGATTCGAGGAGTGCCTTCGTCGGGATGCAGCCGCGATGGAGGCAGGTCCCGCCGATCTTGTCCTCGTCGACGAGGGCGACCTTCAGGCCCAGCTGGGCGGCTCGGAACGCGGCCGTGTAGCCACCGGTGCCCGCGCCGAGGACGATGAGATCGAACGAGTTGGACGAGCCGACGGCCATGCGGTCAGCAGGCTCGATCTGGCCGGTGGATCACGGCCCGATGGTACACCGGGGTCTCGTTGCCGGGCCCAAGGCGAAGCGGCTCCGGCCGCGTCGCGGACGTTACGATCGTGCGGACGATGGACGCTCAGACGCTCCTCTCGGCGCTCCTGTTCGCGGCGGCCGGCTACGCATGCGGATCGGTTCCGGTGGGCGTGATCGTCGCGCGGGCGATCGGCGGGCCGGACCCGCGGACGGTCGGGTCTGGGCGGACCGGGACGACGAACGCGCTTCGGGCGCTGGGTCCAGGCGGAGCGGCGATCGTGGTCGTCGGCGACCTGCTGAAGGGCGTCGTCCCGGTCGCGCTCGCAGCGCTGATCGCCGACGGGAACCTGGCCGTCGAAGCGGCCGCGGGCATTGCCGCCGTCATCGGCTCCTGCCGCTCCGTATTCCTGGCGTTCGGCGGCGGCCGCGGCGTGATGACGCTCGCGGGGACCATGCTCGTGATTCGGCCGGAGGCGTTGCTCGTCGCCGCGCCTGCCTTCGCCGTGACCGTCCTCGCCACTCGATACATGTCGGTTGGCTCGCTGGTCGGCTGCGCGTCTCTGCCGGTCGGCGTGGTAGCCATCGGCATCCTGTCCACGGGCGCGATCGCGTGGGGCGAGCTCGCCTACGCGACACTCGGCGCGGCGATCGTCTGGATCGCGCATGCCGACAACCTCGATCGCCTCGTGCATGGCACCGAACGGCGGTTCGACTTCGGGCGGCTTCGCGGAAAGGCCCGTGAAGGCTGACGCCGCGGGCCCTCGAATTCGACATGGGCGGCACCGTGGGACGGTGGGGCCTCCTCGCTCGTGGATAGAAGCATGGAGAGCATCGCGCCGCCGCCGTTCGGCGACTTCCTGTCGGCAATGGCAGCCTTTGGCCTGCGATGACACGAATCGAACGACCCGGGTCGGCTGACAACCCGGGTCGGGAACTCGCGTGACTTGTACGGCGGGCCGTTCGTCGGCCCGCGCCGAGAGGATGAGCTAGTAGGCGGAGCCGCCTCGCATCGTGCGGAAGCAGTCCGAGCAATAGACGGGCTTGCCGCTCGTCGGGCGGAACGGCACCTGGGCCTCGCGGCCGCAGTTGCTGCAGGTGGCGCTGAACATCTCGCGCGGACCGCGGTCGCGGTAACCACCGCCACCACCGCCGCCGCCGTAGCCGCCACCACCGTCGCCGCCGGCGCTGTAGCCCCCGCTCGCGCCGTAGGAGCCGTAGCTGCTGCCGCCGCCGGAGTCGGCGTTGCGGGCCGCCTTGCGGCTCGCCCGGCACGACGCGCACCGGCGCGGTTCGGTGAACCCGCGCTGTGCGTAGAAGTCCTGCTCACTCGCGGTGAACACGAACTCCTGGCCGCAATCGGCGCAGGTCAGATTTTTGTCGCTGTACACGGAATCGAAAACTCCTCTCGGTAGCCGCGCGATCCCTCCGGGTTCTCGCGTCAGCCGTGAGAGGAGTCCGAGTCGTCGTGAAGGCTACGTTCTGAAGCCGCGGACGCTGCCGCGGCAGTTGCCGTGCGGGAGTCTACCGGCCGCGCCGGGTGTTTGTACAGATGGGAAAATCGGCGGGTCGCCGGAACGCGATGTCAGGCGGGAACGCCGTACTCCCGTCGGGCGCCCTCGAGATAGTCGGCGACGACGTTCGCCCTCCGGTGCGCGTCCCAGCCAAGCTCGGCGCCGAGCAGGTGGGCGACGCGCGTCGCGATCGCCGCGCCGCGGTCCGGGAGCTCCTGGGCGAGTCTCATCCGCCGAGCGAGCACGTCATCGAGTCCGAGCGCGTGCTCGTGGCGAGCGGCCCACACGACCTCGGCCTCGAGATGCTCGATGGCGGGGCCGAGCTGTGCCAGCAATCCCTCCTTGGCGCCGAGCGCGGCGACCTCGGCCGCGTGCCGGCCGTGGCGGTGGACGAGGCGGGTGGCGACCTCGGCCGTGAGCCCGTGGTCCGCCTGGAGCCCGGCCGCGATCCGGTCGAGCTCCGGCAGGTCCGCGGCGCCGACCAGCTTGATATCGGCCGTGCCGGTCGGCCGTGCCCTGGGATCCTCGCCGACGCGGCGCAGCGCGGCGTCGATCGCGTCGCGGGCCATGATCCGGTACGTCGTGAACTTGCCGCCTGAGATCCGGACCAGGCCGTTCCGCTCCTCCGTCACCTTGTGCTCGCGCGACGCGGTGACCGTCGTGCCGCCCGACGGCGCGAGCAGGGGCCTCAGCCCGGAGTACGTGCCGACGATGTCGTCCCTCCGAAGATCCACGTCCATCGCGCGGTTCACCGCCTCGAGGAGCTCATCCACCTCGGGCGCGCTCGCAGCAGGCCGGTCGACCGGCCCGTCGTACGGGGCGTCGGTGGTCCCGATGATCCAGTGGTGCGGCCACGGGACCAGGAACACGACCTTGCCGGGGACGCGCATCGTCAGGCCGATGTCGCTTGGGATGCGTTCGCGGCGGACGATCAGGTGGGAGCCCTGACTGGAAAGGATCCGGTTCGAGCCGCCACTCAGCGGTGACGCCGGGTCCGTCGCCCAGGCGCCTGTCGCGTCGACGACGGAGCGGGCGCGGACGACGAGCGTGCCGCCGCCGACGCGGTCGCGGACGCGCGCGCCGACCACGCGGCCGCCCTCCTCGACGAGCGACTCCACGGCCGTCCGGGTTGCGACCGTGCCGCCGGCGAGCTCGGCCGTCCGGGCGACCGACAGAACGGTCCGGGCGTCATCGTGGACGGCGTCGTGGTAGATCAGGCTCCCACGCAGGCCGGGCCGTCGGAGCCCCGGCACGTGTTCCAGCGTCGCGTCGACGGACCGGTGGCGGTGCCAGCCGCCGTCGCGGCGCGCGCCGAGGACGTCGTAGAGCGTCATGCCCGCCTGGTAGAACGAGCGGGTCACGACCGGGAAACCAAACAACGGGAACAGGAAGGGCTCGACCCGGACGAGGTGCGGCGCGTTCCGCAGCAAGCGGGCGCGCTCCGCGAGCGCCTCGCCGACGAGGCCGAAGTGGTACTGCTCGAGGTATCGAAGGCCGCCGTGGATGAGCCGCGACGAGCGGCTCGACGTCCCGACGCCGAGATCGTCGCGCTCGACGATCGCCGCCCGCAGCCCGCGCGACGTGGCGTCGAGCAGCGCTCCGGAGGCGACGATGCCGCCGCCGATGATCAGGATGTCGAAGGCCGTGTCCGACAGGGCGGCGAAGGCCCGCCGCCGGGCGTCGGCAGCGAGCTGCCCCGTCATCCGATTGGCGGCTCCTCATGATCGTCGTCGGGCACCGGGTGCTCCGCGGCGGCTGCGCCGGCACCGTCGACCTCGACAGTGGCTCCGGCTCGGGGTCGGGCGATCCGCCAGAGCGCCGCCGCTGTGCCGACGATGAGGACGACGATGAGCAGCGGCGTTCGGAACACGACGGCCTGGGCACCGGTCGGCAGGAAGCTCGTCACGACCGCCGCGCCGAGAACGACGACGACGCATGCTGCCGCGAGGAGCAGGACATCGCGCAGCCCGACCGGCCGGTCAGCCACGGTCGGCCTCCGGTGGGATGCCGATGGGGGCGACAAGGACGCGGCCGGCGAGGGCCGCCCCGAGCCTCGTCCTGAGACCCGTCTTGGGCCGGTGGAACGTGATCGTGAGATCGGCCCGGACAGCGGGATCGGACGGCTGTCCGCTGGAGAGGTCGACCGCGGTTGGCGTGTCGACAGCGAGGACCGGAACCATGGCGCTGCGAGCGCGATTCACGACCTCGACCGCGCTGCGGACCGGCTCGCGGAGCGTGCCGCGGACGCCCGTGCCAAGAAGCGCGTCGACGACGATGGCGGCCTTCTCGATGCCCTGGCCGAGGATCGCGACGTCGCGCGCGACGGGCGCATGGACGAGCTGGACGCGCGGCGCGCGCTGGAGGCGATCCCAGTTCCGGGCGGCGTCGATCGTCCCCGGCCGGGCCTCGCCCGAGACGAGTGCGACGACGACATCGGCGCCGGCGTGCGCGAGGTGGCGGGCCGCGACGAACCCGTCGCCGCCGTTGTTGCCCGGCCCCGCGAAGATCACGATCGGGCCGTGCCCCCAGCGATCCGTTTCGATCGCCAGCGCCCGGGCCGCAGCCGCCGTCGCCGTCCCGGCCTGCTCCATCAGCCGCTCACCGGGCACCCCGAGTGCCTGCGCTCGGCGGTCCGCCCCGACCATCGCCTCGGCGGTCATGGGCGGTCGCGCCGCGGTCGGGGCCCAGCGCTCACGCAGTCCCCGCAGGTCGAGCCCGAACAGGGTCGGATCGTCGCCGGGGAGCGGCGGCTCCGCGAGTGATCCGGAAGGGGCCGAGCGACGGCTCGGTGGGGCGGTGGGCATCGCCGGAAGCCTACCCCGACGCGGCGACCCTCGCGACGGGGAGACGGGCGATCAGCGGGTCGTCGGGATCGCGCTCGGCGAGGCCTTCGGCCGCCAGATCGGCAAGCGCCGCGCTGACCGCGACGCGGTCGTGCGATCCGATCCGCTCCGCGACGGTGACCCAGCCGGACCCGTCGCGCAGCACATCGAGAATCCGACCACGGAGCCAGCGCGACGTCGCGGGAAACGGCGTCACGGTGAGCGGGACGGATCGCCGCGCTTCATGGGACCCGGCGCTCCGCGCGTAGCGGCAGGCGCGCCGCGCCGGGCAGGCATCGCAGCGCGGCACCGGCCGGCAGAACGTCGCGCCGACGTCCATGACCGCATGCGTCCAGTCGGCCGGCCGATCCGGCGCCACGGACGCATCGGCGAGCGCCTGGAGCTCGCTGTCCTTGAACGCGTCACGGGATCCGCCGACGGCCCTGCCGAGGACCCGCCTGACGTTCGTGTCGACGGCGCCGACGGGCATCCCGAAGGCGATCGCGGCAACCGCCCGGGCTGTGTACCGCCCGACGCCCGGCAGGCGCTCCAGCTTGGCGACGTCGGGCGGCAGGTCCCCGCCGTGCTCGTCGACGACGACGCGGGCCGCCCGCCACAGGTTCAGCGCCCGCCGGTTGTAGCCGAGGCCGCGCCACGCCCTGAGGACCTCGGCCGGCTGGGCATCGGCGAGCGCGCGGACCGTCGGGTACGCCGCGAGGAACGCGGACCAGGCCACCGCGACGCGGCCGATCTGCGTCTGCTGGGCCATCACCTCCGAGACTAGGACGGCGTACGGGTCGGAAGTCGACCGGAAGGCGAGGGTCCGGCCGCTCGCGTCGTACCAGGCGAGGATCGCGGTCTGGAGCTCGGCGGAGGCGCGCTTCAACCGAGCGGCCCCGAGGCTACGCCCCGCTGTTGATCATCACGTGCTTGACGAACGTGTAGTCCTCGAGGGCGTACTTCGAGCCGTCCTTGCCGTAGCCCGACTGCTTGACGCCTCCGTGCGGCGTCTCCGACGCGAGCGTGAAGTGCTCGTTGATCCAGACGTGGCCGAAGTCGAGGGCCTTCGCGACGCGCATCGCCCGGCCGACGTCGCCGGTGAACACCGACGACGCGAGACCGTAGGGCGTGTCGTTGGCCCAGGTGATCGCCTGATCCTCATCGCTGAACCGCTGGACGGTCACGACCGGGCCGAAGATCTCCTCCTGGATGATCTCCGACTTCTGGTCGGCGCCGGCGATGACCGTCGGCTCGTAGTACCACCCCGGCCGATCCGGCTGTACGCCACCGACGACGACCTCGGCATCTCGGCGGGCGCGCTCGACGAGCCCGGCGACCTTCTCGACGTGGGCGGGTGCGATCAGCGAGCCCATGTCGATGTCGTCCGACTCCGCAGGGTCGCCCCACTTGATCGAGCGGACCTGGTCGGCGAGCTTCGACACGAACGAGTCGTAGACGTCGGGACCGGCGATGACGCGGGTCGCGGCCGTGCAGTCCTGGCCGGCGTTCCAGTAGCCGGCCGCCTTGAGCGTCTCGGCCGCGAGGTCGAGATCGGCGTCGTCGAAGATCACGACCGGCGCCTTGCCGCCGAGCTCGAGGTGGAGCCGCTTCACGGTCCCGGCGGCGATCTGTGCGATCCGCTTGCCAGTCGCGGTGTCGCCGGTGATCGAGACCATGCGGACCTTGGGGTGGCCGACGAGCTCGTCGCCGATGTCGGCCCCCGATCCCGACAGGACGTTGACGACTCCTTCCGGCAGGTGCTCCGCGAGGATCTCGGCGAATCGGAGCGCGGAGAGGGGCGTCCGGATGGAGGGCTTCAGCACGACGGTGTTGCCGGTCGCCAGCGCCGGCCCCAGCTTCCACGAGGCCATGTACAGGGGGTAGTTCCAGGGCGCGATCGAGGCGACGACGCCAATCGGGTCGCGCCGGATGATGGAGGTGTGCCCGGCGAGGAACTCGTTGGCGGCGAGGCCATCCATCACGCGGTTGGCGCCGGCGAAGAAGCGGAACAGATCGACGCAGACGGAGATCTCGTCGATCGCCGCCCCGACCGGCTTGCCCGCGTTGGCCGACTCGAGCCGACCAATCTCGTCGGCGGCCGCTTCGAGCGAGTCGGCGACCTTCAGCAGGATCAGGCTCCGGTCCTGGGGCGTGGTCTGCCGCCAGGTCAGGAACGCCTTGTCGGCGGCGTCGACGGCCCGATCGACGTCCTCCTTCGCCGACGCCGGCACCTTGGCGATGACGCGGGCGTTGGCGGGGTTGTAGACGTCGAGCGTCTCGCCGGACGCGGCGTCGACGAACTGACCGCCGATGAACTGCTGATACGTCTTGACGGCATCGAGGACGTCGGTCACTTCAAGGTCTCCTGTCGGTGACAGATGGAGTCGCGTGGTGGAGCGTCATTGTGCTCCGGGCCGCCGTGCTCGTCCCGCGGCGCTTCGAGCGTCCCGTCGTGTGGGCCGGTTACGACGCCTCGAGGCGGCGGCCGAATCGCTCCGCGGCCCGGGCCGCGCGCGACCAGGGGATCACGGCCCGCTCGACGGCACTGATGAGGGCGACGAGCCCGACGCTCAGGACGGCAGTCAGGAGGATCGCCGCGAAGACGAGGTCGGTCCGGAACGAGCGCTGCGAGAGCTGCATCCAGATCCCGAGCCCCTCGGTCGCGCCGACGTACTCCGCGATCACCGCCGCGACGACCGCGTACGTCGCCGAGATCCGCAGCCCGGTGAACAGGTTCGGCAGTCCGGTCGGCCAGCGGAGCTTGCGGAACGTCTGGGCTTCGGACGCACCCAGCGAGCGCATGAGGTCGGTCCGCTCGTCGGGCGTCGAGGCGAAGCCGTCGAGCAGCGCGACCGTGATCGGGAAGAACGTGACGAGCACGACGACGAGGATCTTGGGCAACAACCCGAAGCCGAACCAGACGACGACGAGCGGCGCGATCGCGACGATCGGGATCGTCTGCGAGCCGACGAGGAGCGGGGCGACGGCGCGGCGGACGACTGCGAGCCGGTCCATGGCGATTGCCGCGGCGACGCCGGCGCCGACCGAGACGCCGAACCCGGCGACAGTCTCGCCGAGCGTCGGGATCGTGTGCCGCAGCGCGTCGTCACGGAATTCCCACAGCGACGCGAGGACGCGGGACGGCGGCGGCAGGACGAAGGGGCTCACGCCGGACGCACGCGCGTAGACCTCCCAGACGAGGAGGAAGGCCGCGACGAGCAGGAGGGGCGCGACGAGGCGCCGGCCGCTCGTCATGTCGGCCCGGTCACGGCAGGAAGTCGTTCGTGAACAGCTTCTCGTAGTCGAGGGGCGCCGTCAGCGGCTTGCCGGCGCCGTCGACGAGCAGGCCCTGGTCGTACAGGAACGACGAGTAGCCCTGCCACCGTTCAAGCGTTTGGACGCCGACCTTGCCAGCCGCGTCGACCATGAACTTGCCGTCCGCGAGGAACCGCTGCGAGTCGCGCGGCAGGTCGGGGTTCGCGTCGAACACGCCGGGGTTCTGCTGGACGAGGATCTCGGCCGCTTGGTCGGGGTCGCTCGCCGCCAGCTCGAAGCCCCGCGCCGTCGTGGCGACGAACTCGCGCGCGGCGTCAGGTGCCCGCTCCAGCCACTGCCGGTCGCACGCCAGGACGACCTGGTAGAACTCCGGGAAGCCGTAGTCCGCGAACTGGAAGTAGCGAAGCTCGATACCGCGCTCCTTCGCCTCGACGCCTTCCCAGGCCGTGAACGGGATCGTGAAGTCGGCCTTGTGCTGGTACAACGCCTCATAGGCCGCGGCGTCGAGCGTCGCGACCGTGAAGTCGCCCGTTCCGCCATCGGCCTTGATCACCGCCTTGAGCGTCGGCACCTCGTTGGGATAGCCGAAGCCGGCGTACGTCTTGCCGTCGAGATCGCGTGGCCGCTGGATTGGCCCGTCGGCGAGGACGCCGATCGCGGATGCCGTCTTCTGGAGGATCGCCATCACACTGACGATGTCGGCGCCTGCGGCGACGGCGAACGTCATCGAATCCTGGAAGCTGATCCCGCATTCGGCCTGGTGGGCCGCGAGCAGCGTCTCCGGCGTCGCGGTCGCGTACGGCAGGATCTTGAGCTCGATCCCGGCGTCGCGATACCAGCCTTTCGCTTGCGCGACGTAGAACCCGGTGTGGTTCGTGTTCGGCGTCCAGTCTAGGGCGAGGCGAACCGCGGTCGGGTTGGCGACCGACGGCGGCGGCGTCCCCGAGTCGGACGCCGACGGCTGGGACGACGCTGACATCGCCGGAGCGGGCGTCGGCGTGGGGCCGCCCGCACCGCATCCGGCCAGGAGGCATGCCGCCGCGAAGATCGTGGGAATGATTCGAACTGTCTTCACGCTGACTCGGTTTCCTTTGATTCGCCCTGAAACGCGAAACGCCGTCCGGAAACACCGGGACGGCGTCGAGTCGGCGGGCCTGCTTCCTTCGCTGGTACGAACCAGATCAGGTTCCGCGGGTCTGTGGTCTAGCCACACTCTCAGCGCTCACGCGCTCCCCGGAGGCGATGTTCAGTTGTCTCGAGACTCTAGCACCGAGCGGATCCAGGCGACGACGTCGGCGATGACCTGCCCGCCTTCGGGCTCATTGTGGGTCTCGTGGCGGAGACCGGGATAGACCCGCCGGGTCACGGTCGGCAGCGCCGCGAACCGCTCGCTCGACGCCGTGGGGACGAGGCGGTCGTCGCCGCCGTGGATGACGAGAGCAGGCACGGGCAGCCGGTCGACGGCCGCGAGGACCCGACCCTGCTCAGCCATCCCATCGGCGCCGAGGCGGGTCGTCGTCCGGTGGTAGTTGAGCGGATCCGCGAGGTAGCGCTTGGCGACGGCGGGGTCGCGCGACAGCACAGTCCCGTCGAACGCGTTCTTGAACTCGAGTGTCGGCGCGAGGCGAGCGACGATGGGCGCTCCGGTCTTCTGCCACCGGGGCAGCGAGGAATCGATCGCCGGAGCGCTTAGGACGAGGCCGTCCGGCATCGGCCGGCCCGGGGTTCCGAGGACGTACCCGAGGGCGAGCAGCGCGCCCATCGAGTGACCGTAGAGGACGACCGGCCGATCCCCGGCATGGCCGCGCTTCTCGGCCAGGCGCTCCTCGAGATCCGCGTGGTGGCGATCCCAGCGGTCGGCCCATGCCCGTCGACCGCCCGACGCACCGAATCCGCGCAGGTCGTACCCGGTCACGTCGAGGCCGGCGTCCGCCAGCCAGCCGCCGACGTGGTCGTAGCGACCCGAATGCTCGGCCAGGCCATGGACGAGCAGCACGTGGCCCCAGGGCTCGCCGGCCGCCGCCCAGTCCCGCACGAGGATCGGCGTGCCGTCGGCGGCCGCTTCGATCCGCGTGGTGCTCGACACGCAGGCATCGTACCGGGCGTGACCGGTAGGCTCCTGTCGTGACGAACTGGACCGAGATCGGCGACCGAGTCTTCGTCACCCGCTACACCTTCTACGACCAGAACATCGGCGTCGTGCTCGGCGACGAGACCGCACTCGTCGTCGACAGCCGGATCAGCCACCGCCAGGCCGAGGAGATCCGGGCCGACCTCCGGCGCCTGACGCCTCTGCCGGTCGGGATCCTCGTCAACACCCACGGCCATGGCGACCACTGCTTTGGCAACCACGCGTTCCGGCCTGCCTCGATCTGGGGCCATGAGCGCTGCGTCGCGATGATCGAGGCGACCGCGGAGCGACAGCGCCAGGGCACGATCGCCGCGATGCCGGAGCTCGCCAACGAGCTCTACGACGTCGTGTTCGACCCGCCGGATCGGGTCTTCGCGGAGTCGGCGACCGTCGAGATCGACGCGTCCGGCCGATCCGTCGAGCTGCGTCATCTGGGACGCGGCCACACCGACAACGACATCGTGATCCTCGTCCCGGATGCGGACGTGCTCTTCGCGGGCGATCTCCTCGAGGCGGATGCGACGCCATTCTTCGGCGACGGCTATCCGATCGACTGGCCGACCACGGTCGAGCGTCTCGTCGAGCTGGCCACCGGTGCCGTCATCCCGGGCCACGGCACGGTCGGCGACAAGGCGTTCGCCGTGCGTCAGATGGCCGAGTTCCGGGAGGTCGCGGAGCTGGCGCGGCTCGTCGACAAGGGCGTCATCGGGATCGATGCTGCGGTCCTGCGCACGCCGTACCCCGCCGACGCCGCGATGGAGCCGCTCACGAGGGCGCTGGCGCAGCTGCGAGGCGAGCTCGACTAGCTCGTCGCGGCGACGCGCACGACCCAGCGGCCGCGGGCCTCGCCCGCGAGAATCGCATCGAGCGCGGGCTCGAGCGTCTCGAGTGTCACCTCGCTTACCCCCTCGCCGAGCCCATTCGGGCGGAGGTCGGTCGCGATCCGGGCCCAGAGCGACCGGCGTTGATCGATCGGCATGGCCGCCGAGTCCATTCCGAGCAGCGCGACGCCGCGGAGGATGAACGGCAGGACCGTCGTCTCCAGGCGGGGTCCCCCGGCGTTCCCGGAGGACGCCACCGCCGCGCCCGGGCGGAGCGTCCGGAGCACGTATGGCATCGTCGCGGCGCCGACAGTGTCGACGGCTCCCGCCCACCGCCCTGATTCGAGTGGCCGGCTGCTCTCCGCGGTGACCTCGTCGCGCGGGATCACGCCGGCCGCCCCGAGGGAGCGAAGGCGCGCCTCCTGGTCGGCCTTGCCTGTCGCCGCCCAGACCTCGTGGCCGAGGGCCGCCAGGATCGCGACCGCGGAACTGCCGACGCCGCCGCTCGCCCCCGTCACCAGGACCGGGCCGTCGCCGCGGCGCAGGCCGCGCGCCTCGAGCGCCGCGACGGACATCGCGGCGGTGAACCCCGCCGTCCCGATGGCCATGGCCTCGCCCGCCGAAAGTCCGTCCGGGAGCGGCACGACGTAGTCGGCTGGGAGCCGGGTGAACTCCGCGTAGCCACCGTGACGGGCCACTCCCAGGTCGTAGCCGTGGGCGAGCACGCCGCTGCCGACCGCCACTTCGGGCGACGACGAAGCGACGACGATACCGGCCAGATCGATGCCCGGGATGATCGGGTTGATCCGGGCTACCTTGCCGGCGGCGATCGTCGCGAGCGCGTCCTTGAAGTTGACGCTCGACCACTCGACGCGGAGCTCGACGTCGCCGTCCGGCAGGTCGGTCGCGGGGAAGTCGTCCCGGACGCCGCGCTCGACGCGATCCTCCGCGATCTGCTCTGCGACGAACGCCCGGAACGTCGGCGGGATCGCGGCCATGGCCCGAAGCCTATATCTCGCGCCGCGGCGGAGCCGCGCCCGTGCAGGCTCTGCTTCAGCGCCCCGCCTTCGGCCGCGACGTCCAGGCGGGATCGGCGCCGGCCAGCCACTCGGTGTCGAAGCGGGTGGCTCCGTGGATCGCCGTGAGCCGCAGCTGGCCGGAACCGCTGTTCGTGAAGCCGTGGGCCTCGCCGGCCGGGCTCACGACGACGTGGCCGCCCTCGACGACGATCTCCTCATCGCCGATCCGGAAGGTCGCCCGGCCCGACTCGACGACGAACACCTCGGCATACGGGTGGCGGTGGAGCTTGGGGCCGACGCCGGGTCGCGAATGGACGAGGATCACGGAGAACGGAATCTCGCCGTGTTCCGCACCGACGAACTCGTGGGAGTGCTCCGAGGGGGAAAGATCGGCCAGATCGATGATGGATGCCATCAGCGCATTGTCCGATGTCGGACCGTGTCGTTCCCGGTCGTTACGGGGCGATGACGTCGACGCTGGCGGGAGGCGTGGGCTCGGGCGTCGGCTCCGGCGTCGACTCGGGCGTCGGCTTGGGCTTGGCCGTTGGCTTGGGAGTCGGCTTCGGGGTGGGCTTCGGCGTCGCCTGGGGCTTGGGCCTGGGCGTCGCGGCGGGGGCGCAGCTGCTGACGCCGGAGCCTGACACGCGGCCCTTCGACTCAGGCACCCCGTACTTCGAGGGCGGCGCGACTCCGGGCGACGTGAAGAGCGCGTCGGCCAGGGCGCGGATCCGCTTCAGGTCCGGGACCTGGATCGAACCGCGAGAGTCGAATCCCGGGCGTACCAGCGGGTGGCTGATGACGGCGCGGTAGGTCGCGCCGCGCCCGACGCGGCTGGCGACCTCCGCAACGTCCGGCACGATCTTGCGGGGGACGTTCGTCACGACGGTTTTCGCGAGCGCCTTCATCAAGCCGATCGGATCGCGCAGGAACCCGCCGCCCTTGATCGCGTCGCGGATGCCCGACAGGACCTCCTGCTGGCGGGCGGCCCGGGTGAAGTCGCTCTCGCCGGCCGCCTTGCGGACCCGGGCGAAGGCGAGGGCCTGGTTGCCGTTGAGGTGGTGCCGGCCGGCGGAGATCGCGAAGCCGCGGGTGAAGCCGTATTCGTCGTACGTCGGGTCGCAGAAGCCGTCGCGGACGTCGACGTTGATCCCGCCAAGCGTGTCGACCACGCGGACGAACCCGCCCAGGTTGACCTGGGCGAAATGGTCGATGCGGATGCCGAGCAATGTCCCGAGAGCGCCCATCAGCACGTCGTGGCCGGAACCGTCGCTGCCGGGGAACTCCCGCGGGTGGTGCCGCGCGTACGAGAGCAGGCCGTTGATCTTGCCCCGGAACCGTCGGCCGTCGGGGAGCGGGACGTCGACCATGTCGCGCGGAATCGAGATCATGGAGACCGTCTCGCCGACCGGGTCCAGCGACATCACGATCATCGTGTCGGTCAGGAACGTGTTTCGACCGACACCCTGGTCGACCCCGATCATCAGCAGGTTCTGACGCGGCACTCCGGGACTGG
>JBJMMH010000091.1:0-45189 GCA_045804885.1 Chloroflexota bacterium
GTCAACGGCGCGCAGCGTCAGGCCGAGTGGACCCTCGTCGAGGGCTGCTGCTGCGTGGCGCTGGCGAAGGTCGCGGCCGAGGGCATGGCCGGACTCTCGGCTACGCGGGGCGGCGATGTCAAGCGGGGCCCAGTCCGCCGATCGCGAGAACCTCGGCCCCGAGCCGGGCTCGGGCCGCGTCGTCGGACATGATCGTGTCAGTGATATGCGGGCGAGGCCCGAGCGCCGCGATCTCGGACCCGAGACTGGAATCCACGGCGTCGACGACGAAATCCGTCGCGACGTCGGCATACAGTCGGGCGACCCCGGCGGCCGTCGCCTCGTGGCCGAGCGACGCGAGCATCCGATCCGCCGGGCCCTTGAGCGCCTTGCCACCGACGATCCCGGAGACGGCCACGACGCGCGCGCCCCGCATCCGGGCCGTCCCGATCGCGGCGCGGACGCCGGACAGCGCCAGGATCGGCCCGACCGACACGATGGGGTTGGACGGCGCGATCACGACGAGGTTCGCGTCCTCGATCGCGGCCCTGACCTCGCGAGTGGCCGACGCCCGGTCGACGCCGCGGAACCGCACGTCGCGGACGTCGGGTTCCTGGTGACGTCGGACGAAGTAGTCCTGGAAGTCGAGCCAGCCGTCGTCGGTGCGGACCTCGGTCCGGACCTCGTGGTCGGTCATCGGGAGGATCGTCGCCGCGACCCCGAGCGCCGCCTGCAGCCCGCGGCAGACGTCGGTGAGCCGCTCGCCGCGGCCCAGCCGCGCCGTCCGGACGACGTGCGTCGCCATGTCCCGATCGCCGAGGCGGAACCACGTCTCCTCGCCGTACCGCTCGAGCATTTCCGCCATCGCGAACGTCTCGCCGTAGAGCCCCCAGCCGAGCTCGCGGTTCGCGAGGTCGGCGAGCGTGTACATCACCGTGTCGTGGTCCGGCATGACGAGCAGGCCGTGCCGCTCGAGGTCGTCGCCGGTGTTGACGACGACGGTCAGCCGATCGCCGAGATGCGCCTGGAGGCCCTGGGCCAGCTTCGCGCCGCCGACGCCGCCCGCGAGCACGACGACGCGCTCGCCCGCGGCAGCCTCAGCCATGCACGCCGACGCCTCGGAGCAGCTCCGCCACCTCGGGCATCCGGTCGATGGTCTCGACGTCGTACGGGTTCGGCAGCCTGACAATCACCGTCGAGAAGCCGAGCTCCGCGTATGGCCGGAGAGCGTCGGCGACGAGGCGCGGGCTGCCGAGCAGCGTCGGAGCGTCGAGGTCGTCGGTGCCGTTTGCGGCGAGAACGTTGCGGAACGCGGCCTCGGCGTCCGCGGCCTCGTCGCGGATCACGATCGGGAAGCTGATCGTCAGCTCGATCTCGCCGGCGTCACGGCTGACGTCCGCGCAGTGGCCGCGGAGGATGTCGAGGCGGCCCCTCACCTCCTCGACCGTGCCCGAGGTGTTCCAGGCGTCGGCATAGCGGGCGGTCGTCCGGAGCGTCTTCTTTGGGCCGGAGCCGCCGATCAGGATCGGGAGCGGCCGCTGGATGGGGCGCGGCTCGCAGAGCGCGTCGTCGAGCCGGTAGAAGCGGCCCTCGTGACTGAACCGCTCACCGGCGAGCAGCCGCCGCATGATCCCGACCGACTCGTCGAGTCGATCGAGCCGCTCGCCGAAGCCCGTGCCCCACGCGTCGATCCCGTAGGCGTCGTGCTCCCGCTCGAACCATGCCCCACCGATGCCGAGCACAGCCCGGCCGTTGCTGATGTTGTCGAGCGTCGTCGCGAGCTTGGCGGTCAGGCCCGGGTAGCGGAAGGTGTTCGCGCCGACCATGAGCCCTAGGCGGACCTTGCTGGTCACGGCGGCCGTTGCCGCGAGCGTCGTCCAGCCCTCGAGGATCGGCTGCTCCCACGGCCCGAAGATCGCGAGCAGGTGGTCCCAGGTCCAGACGCTGTGCCAGCCCGCGGCCTCCGCCCGCAGGGCACCATCGCGGAACTGAGGCCACGTCGTGTGCTGCGACCAGAGCTGGGCGCCGAACTGCATCGTGTCGCTCGTCGCGGTTTTGCGCGCCGCTGCGTCGGTCGTCGTCATCGTCTCGCCTCAGTCGCGATCGAGGTGGTCGTGGATACCCGTCGGCGTCAAGCGGAAGCTCACGCGGCGCTGAGGACGGAAGCGGCGCTCGATCAGCTCCTCGGCGGCGGCGGGGTTCGCGGCGTGGTAGCGACGGGCCATCGCGGCGATGTCGGCGTGGGCCTGATCCGGATCGTCGACGACCTCGACGGTCCCTGTCAGCCCGACCCACTGCTCGTTTTCCGCCGCGGTGATCGCGATCGAGACGCGCGGATCGCGTCGCAGGTTGGTCGGCCACAGCCGGCCCTCGAGGCTGTTGACGACGATCGTCTCGCCCTCGAGCAGGTACCAGACGACAGCCTGGCGCGGAGCCCCGTCGGCGTCCGTCGTCGCGACTGCCGCGTATCGCGGCTCAGCGAGGAACGCGCGGACGTGGTGGGGCAGGGGAGTGGTCAAGGTCGGCATCGGCGGATCGTAGCGCCACCTGTCAGTCCGCGGCGGCGGAGTCGTCCCGCTGGTCCTGTAGACCGGATCCTGATCTGGCATTGCCACACGGCCCGTGCCCAGCCGCTTCGACGTTGAATTCCGGTCCACGGGACCTGTCGGCGCGCTCAGGTGGCCGAACCGGACCTCGCGAGGGCGGCGCGGAGCCCGCTACTTGGCCCCGGCTGTGCCCGATCGGTGGGCGGGGGCGGGCACGGCGCCCCGGACGCGCCGCGCGACGGCGGATCGGGCGTGATCCAGGCGTAGCTCGGTCATGGGCCGCGGCGCTTGCGGATCGATCGACGGCCGCCCGATGAGATAGCCCTGGCCCAGCTCGACGCCGAGCTCCTTGAGCGTCGCGAGGTCGGCCCGCCGCTCGATGCCCTCGGCGAGCAACCGCGCCCCGATCCGCCTCCCGAACGACACGAATGCCTCCACCAGGGCTTGCTTCGCGTCGTCACGGGCGATGCCGAGTGCGATCAGGCGGTCGATCTTGATGATCGACGGTCGGAGCGACGCGATCAGCGAGAAGCTGGCGTACCCGGCACCGGCGTCGTCGATCGCGAACCCGAACCCGAGTCGGCGGAGCGCCTTGACCTGCCGCTTCAACGGGACGACGTCGGAAACCGCCTGCTGCTCCGTGCACTCGAGCGTGATCTGCGGCGGCTGCAACCCCGCCTCGAGCGCCAGGATCGCCAGCGCTCGTGCCTCGAACTGGGGGTCGAGAAGCGATGCCGGCGTGAAATTGATCGCGATGCGCAGCGGCGGATCGCCGACCGCGTGGCGCGCGGCCTCGATCTCGCCGGCCCTGCCAAGGATCGTCCGGACGATGAACCCGTCGAGCTCGACCGACCGATCGGTGTCGATCGCCGCCTGGACGATCGCGCTGATCGACTGCGGGAGCATCGGCATCGTCGGCCGGAACAGGCACTCGTACTCGTGGAGGCGCCCCGTCGCGAGCTCGACGATCGGCTGGAACGCGACCTTGTGGAGGTTCCGGAGGCTGAAGAAATAGTCGAGCGTCTTCATCTGCACGAGCTGGCTCGAGGGCGACATCCCGATCCGGTCCGCGAGACCCGACTGTTGAACGGCCTCGGCCATAGCCGCGATGTGGCGCTCACCCTCGGGTAGCGCCCGGTCGAGATCGACGAGTCCGTATGCCGGCGAATGGACCTGCTCGGCGATCGCGGCCGCCAGCGCGTCGGTCATCTCTGACGCCGGTCCGATCACCACGATTCCCGATTCGAGCTCGAGGATCCGGGAGTCGGCAGTCGCTGACGCGACGCGCGACGCGAACCGGATGTCGCGCGACCAGAGGAGGCGCTCCTGAGCGGCCGACTTCGACGACGAGAAGAGGCGGCGCACGTCACTCCACCGGCGGCTTGTTCCGCGCGGACGCCGGCCAGTTGGCGCTCACCGGACGACAGCGCCCGGCGATTGTGGCGCCTGATGAACGGCCGAACGGGGGCACCAACGGTCCAGCCCGGCCATGACCTCCGTACTAACCCGCGTCGGCTGCGTCAGCAAGGCGCTCGCCGGCCCCGATCGGGATGTCGAGGCGGTTCTCGGGCGGCGCCAAGGGGCAGGCCCACTTCGGGTCGAACGCGCACGACGGCTGGTAGGCGAAATTGAAATCGAGGACCAGGGTGCCGTCGGCGGGGTCGCCGCCGAGGTCCGCCGACTTCGCGGCATCGAGCAAGTACCGGCCGGCGGCGTACGTCTCGCGGCCGTTCGTGGCGTCGCGAAAGGGGATGAACAGCCCACCGGCGTAGCCGGCCATCCAGAACACGCCGAGCGTGCGCGGACCCTCCGCGAACGGGATCTCGACGTGGCCGATGCGGCTGAAGCTCATCGATCCGCCGGCGCTGACCGGCAGCTCAATCGCGCCCCGTTCGGCGCCGTTCGAGATCGCGATTGACGGATCCGCCGCGGGCGGCGCTGGATCGGCGACGACGCGGACGACGAACCGGCGGGTCGGATCATGCTCGAAATGACGGGCCTGGAACGTCGTCCGCGCCTCTGCCGGCAACGGTGTCGAGGGATGCTCCCGGAACAGTTCCTCGCGGGTCACACGCCACAGCTTGAGCGCGGCCCCGATGTCCGTCGCCGACAAGCGCCGGACGTCGGCGTAGAGATCAGCGACGCGGCGGCGCCAGTCGGCAAGGTCGAGTGTTTCGTCGAGTCCGCGGCCGCCTTCCGTCATGACCGACATCGTAGGCGGGTTCCGCGCGACGCAGCCGGGCTAGAATCGCGCCGACCAGGGGGCCAGGGAGGTGAGCGTGGCGGATCAGGCCGAGATCGGGGTGTTCGGCGGGTCGGGGTTCTACTCGCTGCTCGATGACGTCCGCGAGATCAAGGTCGATACGCCCTACGGGCCGCCGTCCGACTCGTTCTTCCTTGCGACCGTGTCGGGTCGGCGCGTCGGCTTCCTGCCGCGCCACGGCCGCCGTCACACGATCCCGCCCCATCTCATCAACTACCGGGCGAACGTCTGGGCGATGCGTTCGCTCGGCGTCAAGGCCGTCATCTCGCCGTGCGCCGCGGGCTCGCTGCAGCGGCACGTCAAGCCCGGCGACTTCGTCCTGTGCGACCAGTTCGTCGATCGGACGCGGGGCCGCAACGACACGTTCTTCGACGGCCCCGTCGTGACCCACCTGTCGTCGGCCGACATCTACGACCCGGAGCTGCGTCGGGTCGCCCTGGACGTCTGCCAGGAGCAGGGCATCGACGTCCACGAGCGAGGCACGATCGTCGTCATCAACGGCCCTCGCTTCTCGAGCAAGGCCGAGTCGAAGTGGTTCAGCGACGCCGGCTGGGAGGTCGTCTCGATGACGCAGTATCCCGAGGCGTACCTCTGCCGCGAACTCGGGATGGCGGTCGTGAACATCGCCCTCATCACCGACTACGACGCCGGCGTCCTCGAGGGTACAGAGGCGGTTGATGCCCGCTCCGTCCTGGAGGTCTTTTCACAGAACGTCGAGCGGATCCAGAAGGTCGTGCTCGACATGATCGAGCGGTTTCCGACCGACCTCGACGCCCTCGGCGCGCGCGACGCGCTTCGGCACACGCGCGGCGACGGCCACGCCGAAGCGCCCGAGGACATCCGGCTGTTCGAGACGGGGTTGTAGGCGGGACCGTGGCCGAGCCGCCCCGGATCGGCGCGGTTCTCACGACGCTCGGCGTCGACGCGCGCTGGTGGATCGACGCCGCCCGACGACTCGAGGCGGCTGGCTACGCGAGCATCTGGTGCTGGGACCATTTCGTCAGCCGCGGCGAGAAGACGACGCCCGTGCTCGAGTCCTGGACGGTCCTGAGCGCGACGGCCGCGGTGACGGAGCGGGTGACCATCGGGCCGTTCGTCGCGAACGTCATGAACCGGCATCCCGCGGTTCTCGCACGGATGGCGTCGACGCTCCAGGACGTGAGCGCGGGCCGGCTCCGCCTCGGCCTCGGGATCGGTGGCCACCCGGCTGAGCACCGGGCGTATGGCATCCCGTTCCCCGAGGCGGCCGTTCGGGCGGATCGGTTGCGCGAGACCATCGAGGCGTTGCGGGCGCTCTGGTCGGGAGGACCGGTGAGCTACCGCGGCGAGCACGTGGAGCTGACCGACGCGTACGCCTATCCCGCGCCACGGCCGGTGCCCCCGATCCTCGTCGGTGCCGGGACGCCCGCGGGGATCCGGATCGCCGCGACCCTCGGCGACGGCTGGGCGGCCGAGGCCGACGAGTTCTTCGAGCTCGAACCGCGCTATCGCGATGCGCTGGCCGGCGCGGGCAGACGACGCGAGGACCAAAGGGTGGTGCTTTCGTTCGGCGGCTGGCGGCGCAAGACGAGCGAATGGCTCCGGGACCATCCGCTGATCACCGCGCCGCGCGACGAGCTCGCGCGGCTGAACGACGCAGGCGCCGACGAGGCGATCCTGACCGTCCGGACGAGCGAGGATGTCGACACGCTGGTCGCCGCCGCCGATCGCTGGTAGGTGGCAGGATTGACCTCCCGATGCCCACACATGTCAGCCCCGTCGCGCAGCCTCCCGCGAGCCCGCCCGCGCTGACTCACGCCTGCGCCAGGTGCGGCGCGCCGGTGCCGCTGGACGTCGGGCTCTGCGAGCGCTGCAATCCGCTCGGGCTGCGCGATGCGGCGAGCAGTCAGGTCCACGGCACCGTGTTCGTCGCGGTCGGCCTTGCGGTCGTCGTCCTCGCCGCGGCGGCGGTGCTGCTCGTGTCGGGGATCGGCCCGTTTTCGGCCCGCGTCCTGGCCTTCCATCCCAGCGGCGAAGGGCTCGCGGTCTCACTGAGCGTGACGAACTCCGGGACCTCGTTGGGCTCGACGACGTGCCGCATCACCGACCCGTCGACCACGACCGGTCGTGCCGCGCTCATCCAGACGCCCCGAATCGGGCCGGGGGCGACGCTCGAGTTCGACGCAACGGTGACCGGCATCGGAACGACGGCGAAGACGCTCGCCGTCGTCTGCTCGTCGCCGTGAGCGCGACGTCGGCTTCGTCGGTTCCCGCGCCGCCCTCGGCATTGCGCGCCGCCGACCTCGCGTTCGCGACGGACATCGCCCGGGAGGCCGGTCGCATCCTCATGGACCGCTACGAGCGGATCGAGCGGATCGACTACAAGAGCGCCCGGGACATCGTCACCGAGGTCGACCACCTCAGCGAAGAGATGATCATCGCGGCGATCCGCGAGCGCCATCCCGGCGATGGCGTGCTGGCCGAGGAGTCCGGCGCCCACCCCACGCGCGAGGGCCACCAGCCCGATGCCGGCAGCGGCCGCGTCTGGATCATCGACCCCGTCGACGGCACCGTGAACTACGCGAACGGCATCCCGTTCTTCTGCGTCTCGATCGGACTCGCGGTCGACGGCCGGCCGTCCGTCGGCGTCGTCTTCGACCCGGCCCGGGACGAGCTGTTCGCGGCCTCGGCCGACGGCCCGGCGACCCTCGACGGCGAGCCCGTTCGCGCTTCCGAAAAGGAGAAGCTGTCGGACTTCGTCGTGCAGATGGCGCTGGGCGGCCGGGCCGTCGTCCGCCGGGCCCGAGCCGTCCGCAAGCAGATCCGCATCTCGCGATCGATGGGCTCGTCGGCGCTGGCGCTCGCCTACGTAGCCAACGGCCGGTTCGATGCGTTCATCCAACAGGGCGGCATGTCGAACTGGGACGTGGCCGCGGCAGGGCTCATCGCCGAGCGCGCGGGCGCGACCGTCACCGCGATGGACGGCGGGCCGTGGTTCGAGATTTCGGCGAAGTCACAAAGCGTCGGTGTCGTCGCGGCACCATCGGCCCACCACGCGGCGCTCCTGGCGCTGACGCGTTAGGGTGACCGCATGCCAGAACCGCTGGGCATCGTCGGTTCCGTCGACCCCGAGGGGTACCTCCGCTTCCGGCACATCACCGTCGACCACGACGAGCTGATGGCCGAGAGCCTCGAGGAGGACGGCGTCCTCTACGAGTGCCCCGTCTGCTCGGGCGAGACGGTCCTGATGCCCGACTCCGGCCCGTACAAGCTGCCGAGCGGCCCCTCGCTCCACGGCGCCGCCGGCGCCGGCACGATCGCCGAGGGCTGACGCTACTCGCCCGACCAACGGTGGGGCCTGTCGCGCAACCGGGCGAGGCCCCACTCGTCGCAGAACGCCTGCCACCGCTTGCGCGGCGCACCCCGCCACTCCAGCTCCGCGGCTGTCTGTTCCCGGATCGTGACGCCGTCCTCCGCGGTTCGAAGGCGGGCCAGCGAGCGGTACAACAACGCGACGTCAGACTGCTCCCTCAGCGTCGCGGCGAGGAGGGGGGCGCCGCGGAGACTGGGCACCTCCCATTTGCTGGCCTGGGCCGGAACGCCCTCGAGCGAGCCGTACACGGCGAGGACGGCCGCGGCCGACTTCGCGCCCCAGCCCGGCAGCCCGGGATAGCCGTCCGATGAGTCGCCGACCAGCGCGAGCCAGTCCGGGATCGACGCCGGCGGCACGCCCCACTTGGCTCGGACCCCGGCGTCGTCGTAGACGAGGTTCCGGCGGCGGTCCCACAGGACGATCCTGGCGTCCTCTACGAGCTGGGCCATGTCCTTGTCGGGCGTGCAGATGAGGATCCGCCGGACCTCCGGGTCGGCGGCGAAGCGCCGGGCGGCCGCGGCGATCGCGTCGTCGGCCTCGAACTCGACCATCGGCCACAGCGTGAGCCCGAGGGCCTCGATCGCCTGCTCGGCGATCGGGAACTGATCGAGGAGCTCGCGGGGCATGCCGGCGCTCGACTTGTAGCCGGCGAAGAGGTCGTTGCGAAACGACTCGATGACGCGGTCGGTGGCGCAGCCGACGTGGGTCGCGCCCTGCTCACGAAGCAGGAACAGCAGCTGGTCGCAGAGGCCGGAAACGCCGCTGAGGACGACGTTGTCACGCCCGACGACGGGCGGTCGGGGCGCGTAGTGGGCACGAAACAGCTCGTAGGTTGCGTCGACGAGGTGGATCTCCACGCTCACGGATCGCTACCGGGTCGGCGTCGCCGCCGCCGTCGACGGTCGTGGAGGAACCCGTGCCTGCCACGGGACGCACCCGGCGGCCTGCATCGCTGCGATCGCGCGCTGGCCGTCGCCCGAGCGGAGGTTGACGGCGCGGCACGCGTCCAGCAGGACGTACGTGGGGAAGCCGAGGCGGCGGCCGTCGAGTGCCGTCGCGTTCACGCAGTAATCCGTGGCGAGGCCGCAGACGACGAGCCGCTCGATGCCGCGGTCGCGGAGGAGCGGCTCCAGCTCCGTCGGCGCTGTCTCGCCGGTGACCGGATCGCGGGTCGTGAAGCCGGAGTAGCCATCCTCGCCGTTCACGCCCTTGCGCACCCGGGGAGCGTCGTCGGGTGCGCGAAGGCTGGGGAACAGCTGGGCGCCCCACGTGTCGGCGACGCAGTGGACCGGCCAGATGCCGCCGTCCTTCTGGAAGTGGGGCGTCGAGGCCGGATGCCAGTCCTGGGTCAGGACGACGAGCGCGCCGGCGGCGCCGGCCGTGGCGATCTCGTCGTTGATCGTCGGGATGATGTCGATGGCTCCGTTCACGGCCAGGCTGCCCGCCGGATCGGCGAAGTCGTTCTGGACGTCGACGACGATCAGCCCCGTCTGGGGCGTGTATCGCTCACGTTGCTGGGGCCGAGGCTGCATGGAAGGAACGCTACCGCAGAACATCGCGATGTCGCCGGGACCGGCAGCCAGCGACGCGGGCCGGAACCCGCGCCGCGCCGATCTGCCGGCCCGGGCAACAAGAAACGGCGGCGTCCGGTGGGACGCCGCCGTGCTTCGGGGCGCGTTTGGAGCTGAGGAACCTACACCGCCGGCTCGCGCCGGAAGACGCCGACCGCGGCAAGGATCAGCGCCTCGAGCAGCGTCCAGCCGATCAGGGCGAGGATCGCCGCGACGTCGAGGACAGAGCCGCCGGACTGCAGCGCGTTCGTGTTCAACATGCCCTCGAACGGAGCCACGAAGATCTGGCTCGCGTTGAGCACCCAGGAGACCAGGTCGTTGCCTTCGCGGGCGTCCATCAGGAGGAACACGATCCGCAGCAGGATCAGGACCTGGATGATCCCGAACAGCAGGATCACGATCCGGCTTGCGACGGCGCCACCGCTCGGTCGGGCCGTAACGGTGCGGCGGCTTACCCGGGTGTCACCGTCGACGTAGTCGTCATCGTGGACGACCGTTCTCTCGTCGTATGTCATTACTCACAACCTCCCATCCAGGCACCCACCGCACACGGCGGGAACCTGCAGCGTGCGTCCCACCGGGGTACACGGCCGCAAGGCGCCCGGTCGGGCGCCTTGCAGTGGGGTGTCGGTTGAACGTGCCGGCCGAGTGCCGCCACGCGCGAGGGTCAGCCGACCGCCGCCGCCTCGCTGCGCGCCGAAGCGGTCGTGCTCGCAGCGGAATCCTCGGTGTCGGCGTCGGCCGCGTCGCCGCCCGAGCTTTGCCCCGGGCCTTCCACGTCGAGCAGGTAGCCGATGCCCTGGAACGTCTTGATCCGGCCCGGCTCGCCCGGCTTGGCGCCAAGCTTGCGGCGCACTCGGCTGATCCAGACCCGCAGGTACTGGAGATCGTCGCGGTACTCGGGGCCCCAGACCTTCGTGAGGAGTTCCGTGTGCAGGACGACCTTGCCGGGGTGCGTGGCGAGGTGCTGCAGGAGCAGCCACTCGGTTCGCGACAGCTGGACGAGCTCGCCGTTCCGGCGAACCATCCGACGCTCGAGGTCGATCTCGATGTCGTCGAAGGCGAGGACACCGGCGCCGGGCTCGACTCCCGACGAGCGTCGGATGACCGCGCGAACGCGGGCCGCGAGCTCGTCCGGGTGGAACGGCTTCGCGATGTAGTCGTCGGCGCCTAGGTCGAGACCCTTCGCCTTGTCGGCGGTCGCGCCCTTCGCCGTGAGCAGGATGACCGGGACCGGCCGCTGCTCGCGCAGCTGGCGCATGACCTCGATACCGTCGAGGTCGGGCATGACGATGTCCAGCAGGACGATGTCCGGGCGGACTTCCTCCGCCTTGGCGAGGGCGTCCTCTCCCCCTGTCGCGGTCACGACGCGGAACCCCTCCTCGCTGAGGGCGATCGAGACGAGCTTTGTGATTCGAGGCTCGTCATCCGCGACGAGGACGAGTGGTTGCGTACCCACACCACACCTCCGGCTTCAGGCCAACAGAGTACCGATTCGAACAAGGAGCGCCGGCCGGCCGCACGGGGCGCCGGCGCGCGGCGTCAACGGTTACGGGGCCGCGGATCCACCGCCCGGCAGCGCTGGCTGGCTCGCAGCAGGCGGGTTGATCGTCGTGTTGTTGTTGTTGGTCGTCGTCCCACCGGATCCGGGTCCGAGGGCGAAGTACCAGACGGCGATGAGCAGCACGACGATGCCGATGATCCCGAGGATCATGCCCATGCTCGAGCTGCCGCCGGAGTCGTCGACGACGACGGTGTCGTGATCGTGTTCGTGGGTCATTGCCGTTCTCCTTGGGTCGTACGGCAGAGCGGATCGGCCGACCGACCGCCTGCCCATCTCCTCCCCGGGGATTGGCCGTCATCCTCGGTCACGCGTCGTCGCGGCCAGGGGGGCCCGACATTGCAGAACCGTTACGGGGGCATATCAATTCGGACGGATCAGGCACGTCGCCGTTTCGGCGCCAGAGGGTCTCGTCCGCCGCCGGGGCAATCGCGCTACGCTGGCCCCGTGAGCTATTCGAGCGAGGATCTGGGGGCCCTGGCCGATGCCGAGGAGGTCGAGATCGAGACCCAGGCGCCCGAGGGCCCCAGCCACCGGACCGTGATCTGGATCGTCGTCGACGATGGCGAGGCCTTCGTCCGCACCTACAAGGGGCCAGGCAGTCGGTGGTACCGCGAGGCGATCGCGAATCCGGCGGTCGCCCTCCACGTCCGTGGTCGACGGCTCGCCTCGACCGCGATCCCAGCCACGGACCCCGATTCGATCGACCGCGTCAGCGCTGCGTACCGCCGGAAGTACGCTGCCGACCGCGCGACGGACGCTATGGTCGCGGCCTCCAATCTCCCGACGACGCTCCGGCTCGAGCCCGCCTGACCACGAGGGTCCCGTCATGTACTTCGACGAGTTCAAGCACCAGCTGCCCGACATCGACACCGACGAGACGAACGACTGGCTGGCGTCGTTCGACCAGCTCGTCGAGCAGGAGGGCGAGAGCCGCGCCCGGTTCATCGTCTACAAGCTGCTCAAGCGGGCGCGTCAGCTCCACGTCGGGCTGCCGCCGCTGACCCAGACGCGCTACATCAACACGATCAGCCCCGAGCAGGAGCCCTTCTTCCCGGGCGACGAGGCGATCGAGCTCCGCATCCGCCGGATCATCCGCTGGAATGCCGTCGCGATGGTCCTCCGAGCGAACAGCCGGTTCAGCGGGATTGGCGGGCATCTCGCGACCTACGCCTCCGCCGCGAGCCTCTACGAGGTGGGGTTCAACCACTTCTTCCGGGGGAAGGACGACGGCCAGATCGGTGACCAGATCTTCTACCAGGGCCACGCAGCGCCCGGTATCTACGCCCGGGCGTTCCTCGAAGGTCGGCTGAGCGAGGGCCAGCTCGACCACTTCCGGCGAGAGTCCGTCCCCGGCGAGGGCCTGCCGTCCTACCCCCATCCGCGGCTCATGCCGGACTTCTGGGAGTTCCCGACGGTCTCGATGGGAATAGGGCCGATCAGCGCGGTGTACCAGGCGCGGTTCAATCGCTACCTCCAGAACCGCGGCCAACTCGACACGTCAGGCTCGCGTGTGTGGGCCTTCGTCGGCGATGGTGAGACAGACGAGCCCGAAACCCTCGGGGCGCTCCACGTTGCCTCCCGGGAGGGCCTCGACAACCTGACGTTCGTCGTGAACTGCAACCTCCAGCGACTGGACGGCCCCGTGCGCGGCAACGGCAAGATCATCCAGGAGCTCGAGTCCGCGTTCCGCGGTGCCGGCTGGAACGTCATCAAGGTCATCTGGGCCCGGGAGTGGGACGAGCTGCTCGCCCGTGACGTCGACGGCGTCCTCGTCCAGAAGATGAACGACACGCTCGACGGCGAGTTCCAGAAGTACTCGGTCGCGGGCGGCGCGTACATCCGGGAGCACTTCTTCGGGCCGGATCCGCGCCTGCGCAAGCTCGTCGAGCACCTGTCCGACGACGACCTTGCCAAGCTCCGCCGCGGCGGCCACGACTACCGCAAGGTCTACGCCGCCTACAAGGCCGCCACCGAGTACAAGGGCGCGCCGACGGTGATCCTCGCCAAGACCGTCAAGGGCTGGACGCTGGGCCCCGGCGTGGAGGCCCGCAACATCACCCACCAGGCGAAGAAGCTGTCCGAGGCCGAGCTCACGATCTTCCGGGATCGCCTCGAGCTTCCTATCCCGGACGCGAAGCTCAAGGACGCGCCGTACTACCACCCCGGCCCCGACTCCGAGGAGGTCCAGTACCTCCGCGAGCGGCGCAAGGCGCTGGGTGGCTCGATCCCGAGACGCGTCGTCCGATCGAAGCCGCTGCCGGCGCCGGCGGAAGGCGTCGACAAGGAGTTCGCGGCCGGCTCCGACACGCCGGTCTCGACGACTATGGTCTTCACCCGGATCCTCCGGAACCTGATCCGCGACAAGGAGCTGGGACCGCGGATCGTGCCGATCATCCCGGACGAGGCGCGGACGTTCGGCATGGATCCGCTCTTCAAGGAGGTCGGGATCTACGCCGCCCTCGGCCAGCGCTACGAGCCGGTCGACTCCGACCTCGTGCTGAGCTACCGGGAGGCTGTCGACGGCCAGGTCCTCGAAGAGGGCATCACCGAGGCGGGCTCGATGGCCTCGCTCCAGGCGGCCGCAACCTCGTACGCGTCACTCGGCCACCCCACGATCCCGTTCTACATCTTCTACTCGATGTTCGGGTTTCAGCGGACGGGCGACCAGATCTGGGCGCTGGGCGACGCCCGCGGCCGCGGCTTCATGATGGGCGCGACCGCCGGCCGGACGACCCTGACCGGCGAGGGTCTCCAGCACGACGACGGTCATACCCACATCCACGCCTCGACCGTCCCGAACTGCCGGCCCTACGACCCTGCCTACGCCTACGAGCTGGCGGCCATCGTCCGCGACGGCATCGAGCGGATGTATTCGAAGGGCGAGGACGTCTTCTACTACATCACGATCTACAACGAGAACTACGCCCAGCCGCCCAAGCCCGACGGAGTCGACGAGGGCATCATCCGCGGCATCTACCGGCTCCGCGAGGCGCCCGACCTGGGCCGGAAGGCGCATCGGGCCCGGCTCGTCGGATCCGGCTCGATCCTCCAGCAGGCCGTCGCCGCCCAGGAGCTCCTCGCCGAGAAGTTCGGCATCGCCGCCGAGGTCTACTCGGCGCCCTCGTTCCCGCTGCTCCGCCGAGACGCGCTCGAGGCCGAGCGCTGGAATCGGCTCCATCCGGACGAGGCGCCGCGCATCCCGTACGTCGCTCAGGTCCTCGGCCCCGACGGTGGGCCGATCATCGCCGCAACCGACTGGCTGAAGGCGCTGCCCGACATGGTCTCGCGTTGGCTCCCGCCGTACTACGTCTCGCTGGGAACGGACGGCTTCGGCCGCAGCGACACCCGCGAGGCGCTCCGGTCGCTGTTCGAGATCGACGCGCCGCACATTGCCGCGGCGACGCTCGCCGAGCTGGCCCGGTGTGCCGCGATGCCGGCGCCGAAAGCCGCCGCCGGCATCCGCGAGCGGGGGATCGAGCCAGACAAGCTGGACCCGGTCGCGCTCTAGGCGGGACCGGGTCCGGACCGGCTCGATTGGGCTGGTCGCGCCAGCCGAGTCGCTATCGGATGCGCCGCCCGGCGAGGGTTCCGACGCGGCGCCAGGACGTCAGGACGACGCCGCCCACAACGGTCGTCAGCGCGACGATCGCGGCGATCAGGCCGCTGTTGTCAGCAGCCGAGGCGCTCGCGACTGTGCCGGTGTCGGTCGGCGGAGGCGTGATGTTCCCGGCCGCGGCCGCGTCGCCACCGGCGGTGCCGCCGACGCCGAGGTCCGTGCCGTTGTCGGTCGGCGGGGGAGGCGGTTCCTCAGCCGGCTCTTCCGCCGCGCAGTCGACGACGAAGCTGCGGACGCCGTTGCTGCCGTCGGGCGGGTACTCGTCGTCCCAGACGATGTTGTAGTTGCCGTTCGGGACCGTCAGCGAGCCGGAGTCGGGGACGCGGAGCTTGCCGTCGGCGTCGGTCGGGCCGCCCTGGCCCTTGAGGACCGTGGTGCCGTCGAGCGGGGCCGCGTTCCACTCCTTGACCTTCCAGCCGACGACGTCGGCCTGGATGCCGAGATCGAACTCGAAGAAGAAGTTGCAGACGTGGGCCTGGCCGTCGACGACCATCTCCTGGCCGCTGTCGGCGTCGATGATCGCGACGGTGCCGTACTTGTCTCCGTCGCTGGCCGCGGCGTGACCGGCGCCGAAGACGGCGAGGACCAGCGCGGCAGGGGCGGCCGCAAGCGCGAGCCGCCGGATTCTGGGTCGGGACCTTGGCAATGCGGACATGGGTTCATCTCCACTCATTGGGGGTCGACCGAAATCTCGGCGAAACCGGCTGCTATCAGGCCAACGGGAATGGCCCTCGACCTTGCACGCGTGGAACAGCCGGATACCCCGACACGCCCCTGATACGGGGCACCCGGCAAATCGCGGGCGGTCGCCTCGGAGCCGTCCGTACCGTCAGTCCCAACGGCGTCCGTCCGACGCCGATCCCGCCCACCCAGCAAGGAGTTCGGAGATGGGACACCACGACATGGATCCGGGTCACGGCGAGCCGGGCCACGTCCACGACGAGAACTGGAACCGCACGACGACCGGCGCCGGGTATGACACGACGCTTGGCGACCGGACTGCCGTCGAGAACGAGGAAGGCGGCAAGGAGGCTCTCGGCGCTGGGGCGGGTGCGCTCGCCGGCGCCGGCGCCGGTATGGCGGTCGGCGGTCCTCCCGGAGCGGTCGTCGGCGGCGCGATCGGCGCGGTCGGCGGCGCCGTCGCCGGTGAGGCGACCGAAGGCGACGACGAGGCCGGCTCCGGTGCCGGTGGACTCGCGGGTGGCGTTGGCGGCGCGGTCGTCGGTGGCGCGGTGGCGGGTCCTCCGGGCGCGGTCGTCGGCGGCGCGGTCGGCGCGGCCGGCGGCGCCGGCGCGGGCGACCAGGCGGAAGAAGAGACCGAGGAGAACGACGCGGTCTAGACCGACCGGTAGCTCCGCCGTTCCTCGCGCGGCCGGTTGCGCCATCGCGGTGCAGCCGGCCGCTCGCGCCCGAGGAGGAGGGTTCCGCTGGAGGAAGCACCAATGCCAAATCGACTCCGGATCGCCCAGGTCGTGCCCCCAATCGAGCGCGTCCCGCCGACCGGCTACGGCGGCACGGAGCGAGTGGTGTTCGAGCTCGTCCGCGAGCTGGTCGCACGCGGCCACGACGTCACTACGTTCGCCTCCGGGGATTCCGAGGTCCCCGGTCGTCTCGTACCGACGGTGCCGGAGGCACTCCGCCCAGGCGGGTACGGCGACGACCCGTCAAATTTCATCAACGCAACGGTCCTGGACGTCCTCGACCGCGCCGACGAGTTCGACATCATCCACAGCCACCTCGAGTGGTCGAGTGTCCTGTTCAGCCGGGCAACCACTGTTCCCGTTGCCGCGACATTCCACGGCCGGCTCGACCTTCCGTGGGCCAGGGCCCTCCTTCGCGCCGCGGATTCGACGTGGCTCGTCGCGATCAGCGACTCGCAGCCGCGCGACCACCCCGACGCCGACTGGACTGTCGTTCACAACGGCCTGACGCTGTCCGGCGCGCCATTCGAACGCCGCCGCAGCGACGATCTCTGCTTCATCGGCCGCATCGCGCCCGAAAAGGGTGTCGCCGACGCCGTCGAGGTCGCGCTCAAGACCGGCCGCCACCTCAAGATCGCGGCAAAGATCGGCCCGACGGCGGCCGAACGGGACTACGAAGAGAACATCTTCCGGCCGGCCCTCAAGCGGGGCGGGTCGCTCGTCGAGTACGTGGGCGAGGTCTCAGGCGAGGAGCGCGATATGATCGTGGCGTCCAGCTACGCCACGTTGATGCCCGGGTCGTGGCCAGAGCCCTTCGGCCTGGTCGCGATCGAATCGCTGGCCTGCGGGACGCCCGTCCTCGCTCGCCGCGTCGGGGGCCTGCCCGAGATCATCCGGGGCGGCGTCGACGGCTTCTTCGGTGACGACGTGACCCAGCTCGCATTCAGCGTCCCGCGCGTCGCTGGTCTCGATCGCGAGGCGATCCGGGCGTCCGTCATCGAGCGCTTCTCGGCGGCCCGCATGGCCGATGGCTACGAGGCCTTATATCGCCGGATGCTGGCGACCGACTCCGTCGAGGACGACGCGGCGTCGAGCGGTAGCGGCAGCGCCCGGGTGGACGGCGGCACGACGCGCGAGCGAGTCGTCGACATGACCACCCGACGCAGCGGAACGGGCGCCGCGTCCTAGCCGATCGTCGCTGCGCCAGGACGAGGCCCGAACCAACCGACCCGGATCAGGCGCTGCGGAGCGCCCGGCGGAGGATGATCCAGGCGACGGCGGTGTACCCGACGACCTCGCCGACGAGGATCCAGACGGACGTGATCGCCTGGGTCGAGCCCCGCAGCATCACGTCGCCGATCAATTGGATCCCGTTCGTGACGGGCAGCAGCGCCGTCAGCGAGCGAACGGGCTCGGTGAACTCGTCCGTGCCCAGGACAAATCCGGAGAAGAACACCGACGCCAGCAGCAGCAGGAGCGACAGCTGGACCGCCTGCCGCTCCGAGTCGGAGACTGCGGCGATGAGCATCCCCAGGCCAAGCGACGCGAGCACGAGGAGCGCCACGACACCGGCGAGCGCCGGCCAGTCGCCGAGCATTGGCACGCCGAGGCCGAAGATCAGCAGCGCGAACGTCGCGGCCGCGATCACGGCGGTGAGGAGCCCGAACGCGACGACCTTGCCGATGACCAGTTCGCCGGTCCGGATCGGCGACACGTGGAAGAGCTCGAAGAGTCCCGTCGTCCGCTCGCGAATGACCGACAGCGCGATCAGTGTCACGGCCATGTGCTGGAGGACCAGCGCGAGCACGGCCGTCCCGAAGAACTGCACGACGTTCGGCTGGGCCGGAGCTATGTTGTGGATCTCGGCCTTCGTGGGGGCGGCGACGACCGACGGCGGGATCTGCGCGGCGTCGGCCGCGCCCTCGCTCAGTGCGTACGACTGGCCCTCCTGGACGATCCGCTCGACGATGATGCGATTGACCTCGCGCTCGAGGGCCCGGGCGAGGAATGTCGTGTAGTTCTGCTCGACGGGGTCGGTCACGTTCACTCGAACCTGGATGGCCGACTGCTGGCCGGACTTGAACTTCTGCTCGACGTCGCCGGGGGCGACGAGGACGACATCGACCTGGCGGTCGGCGAGCCGCTGCTCCGCGGACGCCTCGTCGGTGGTGACTTCCGTCACCTCGAGCCCCGCGCCCGAGATCTCCGCGTAGTCACTGACGTCCGTCGGCAGGCCGGAATTCGACGGGATGACGACGATCGTGTTGAGCGGCCGGCGGTAGCCGCTGTAGCCGGCGCCGAAGATCGCCAGGATCAGGAACGGCCCAAGGATCAGGCTGAAGAGCGCACCGGGCCGCCGAACGACCTCGACGAGCTCCTTCCCGACGAACGCCAGGATCCTCGTGAGCGCCTTGACGAGCGTCATGCCGCCGGCTCGGTCGCGGCGGAATCGTCTGCTTCGGCCCGTCGCGTGGCGGCACGATCGACGAGGAGCGCGAAGATGTCGTCGAATGAGGGTCGGAGCTCCTGGGCAGAGACGACCTCCGCGCCGGCTGCTAGGATCGCCTCGACAACGGCCGGCAGCGCGACGGCCGAGTCGTCGACCGTCGCTGTGAACTCGCGCGGGCCACGCTGGCTAACCGCGGTGACGCCGGCGACGTGATGGATTGACGTCGCGTCGAACAGCTTGGCGGTTTCGACGCTGATCGCTTCGCCGCCGAGCGCCTCGCGCCGGAGCTCGTCCGGTGTCGCGAGTGCCACGAGCGTTCCGCCCGCGATGAGGGCGACCTGATCGCAATCCTCTGCATCGCCAACGTATTGGGTAGTGACGAAGATCGTGACGCCGGCGTCCCGGAGACGGTGCAGCTCGTCCCAGACCTTCGCCCGCAACAGGGGGTCGATGCCAGCGGTCGGTTCGTCGAGGAAGAGCAGGACGGGCTCGTGGACGAGTGCGCAGGCGAGCTCCAGGCGGCGTTGCATGCCGCCTGACATCGCGCTCGCCCGGCGGTTTCGGACGTCCCACAGCTCGAGCAGCTCGAGGACCTCGCGTGTCCGCCGCCGGCGCCGCGGCCACAGCAATCCAAACAGGCTGCCGACGAAGTCGACGTTCTCTCGCGCCGACAGGTCCGGGTAGAGGGTGAAGAGCTGGGGCATATAGCCGATCCGCTCGCGGGTCGCCCGGCGGAACTTCGCGGGGTCCTCGTCCAGGACGCGGATCTGGCCGGTCGTCGGCCGGAGCGCGCCCGTCAGCATCCGGATCGTCGTCGTCTTGCCCGACCCGGACGGGCCGATGACGCCGACGATCGTGCCGCGCGTCACCGAAACGTCGATGTCCCTGACGACGACGCGGTCGCCGAACGCGCGCGAGACGTCGGTCATCACGACGATTGAGTCGCCGGGAACGTCGCCGGTGCGCTTCGGGCGGTCATCGGGGCGAAGCGCGTCGACGGCCGCCTGCTGGGCCGGCCCGTCCGTGGTGCCCCGCGTGGCCGCAGCCGTCGGTGGCTCCGCGGTTCGCTCGGTCGACGGCTGAGTCGACTCGGTCGGCTCCGGCGGCTCGGGCGGGACCGACCGCTCACCGTCGGTCGCCCGCTGGGGCTCGGTCAAGGACTCTCCTCCCGTTGGGGTCGCGCGCCTGGGGGCGACGGCGCGAGCTTGGCGGCGCGACAGGCTGTGCATCGGCTGCCGCGCCGGCCCGGAGTATCGATCCGGTCGCATCCCAACCGTCCGCGGACCGAGCGTTCGCTCGCTACGGTCGCGTGTCGGTCGGGCCGGGTCGGCCGCGGGGGGATGCCGACGCCGACTCCGCGCGCTGCAACGTGTGTGCGACCGACCCGCCACGCGCCGCCGACCGGCCGTCATCTGCACCCGGCGATCCTCCGCGGGTGAACGACATCGAGCTGGCGCGACCGCGGCTCCGCCACTCCACCGACGCCCGGCCCGGAATCCGTCGCCGCCGCCAGGGCCGAGCGTTCGTCTACCTCGACCCCGAGGGGCGGCGCGTCATCGACGACGAGACGCTCGCGCGGATCAAGTCGCTCGCCATCCCGCCGGCCTGGGAGGACGTATGGATCTGCCCCGACCCGCTCGGCCATCTCCAGGCGACGGGCCGCGACGCGCGAGGCCGGAAGGTCTACCGCTACCATCCCCGGTTTCGCGAGCGGCGGGAGTCCGCCAAGTACGAGCGCCTCGTCGCATTCGCGCGGGCGCTGCCGGCGATCCGGCGCCAGGTCGACCGCGATCTCCGACGACCGGGCCTGCCCCGGGAGAAGGTCCTCGCCGCAGTCGTTCGGCTCCTCGAGCTCACGTTGATACGCGTGGGCAACGACGAATACGCGCGGCTCAACCGGTCGTTCGGGCTCACGACGCTCCGCGACCGACACGCGACGATTCGCGGCTCGTCGGTTCGTTTCCGCTTCCGCGGGAAGTCGGGCGTCATCCATGAGGTCGGGCTGCGCGACCGGCGGCTGGCAACCGTCGTCCGGCGATGCCGCGACCTGCCCGGCCAGGAGCTATTCCAGTACGTCGGCGACGACGGCGAGCCGGTCGATATCGTGAGCGACGACGTCAACGATTACCTACGCGCGATCGCGCCGGACGTGACTGCGAAGGACTTCCGGACCTGGGCCGGGACTGTCCTCGCGTACCGCGCGCTGCGCGCGCTCGACGAGCCAGCCACCGATCGGGAGGCGAAGAGCAACGTCGTCGCCGCGATCCGGGACACCGCCGACCAGCTCGGCAACACGTCGGCCGTGTGCCGCCGCTCGTACGTCCACCCGATCGTCGTTGAGGCCTACCTCGACCCGCGGCTTCGGGGCGCGCTGCTCGGCGCCGCGGAGGCGAGCGGCGGCTCACCCAAGGCGATCACGCCCCGGGAGGAGCGGGCCGTGATCCGGCTTCTGGAGCGGCGGCTCGCCAGCGATGCCGCCAGGACGCGCGGTCGGACTTCGCAGCGGGAGCGCCGGAAGGCGACGGCCGCCGCGGCCAAGGCGACAGACGCGGCGCGAGCCGCACGTTCGGCGGCGAAGGGATCGGCCCGAAGTCAGTCTGCGTCGGCGTAGGCCGGGAGCGCGAACCCGAGCTCCGCCCCGCCGTCGGGCCGCGGCCTGGCCCAGACGCGGCCCCCCATCGCCTCGATGAGCCGGCGCACGACGAACAACGGGATCCCGAGTCGGAGCCGCCGCGGCGCTGTCGGCTCGTCGACCAGCGTGAAGCTCATCGACAGCTCCGCGCTCGATGCGTCGGGCCGGCGGTCGAGGACCCGGACGGCCACTTCCTGATCGCCGGGCTCGATTCGGACGATGACCGGGACACCGGGCGCACCGAACCTCGTGGCCGACGCGATCAGGTTCCGGACCGCGTGCTCGACGTGATCGGCGTCACCCCGGACGACCGGCGGGTCGATCGCCCCCGCGACGATCAGCGGGACATCCGGACCGCGGGCGGACACGGTCCTGATCGCGGCGTCCACAACGCGCGGGAGGGACACCGGTTCGCCAGCCGAGTCGACGAGCTCGCGCTCGACCCGGGTCAGCGCGAGCAGGTCCTCGACGAGATCGTAGAGGCGCGCCGCCTCGACGCTGATGTCCACGGCAATCTGGTCGGCGGGTGGCGAGCCGCGGCGGATCTTCCGCGCGAGCAGGCGGCTGCCGGCGTAGATCGTCGTGATCGGTGTCCGGAGCTCGTGCGACAGAATCGAGAGGTAGGCAGCGCGCTCGGCGGACTGCTGCTCGGATCCCGTGACGTCCCGCAGGACGAGGATGCGACCTTGGCTATGGCCGGACCGGCCAAGTGGCACCGAGCGCAGCTCGAACCAGCGGTTCGGCGTCCTGGTCGGCCGGACGAGGAGCGTGCCCTCCGTTGGCGAGCCCGCGGGGAGCGGCTCGAATCGCGACATCAGATCGCGGTGATCCGTGATCGTCCGGCCCTGGAAGAGCCGGTCCACCGCCGGGTTGGCGAACCGGACGCGGCCCTCGGCGTCGAAGACGAGGACTGCCTCGGGGACCGCGTCGAGGACGGCGCGGAGCTCCGCGAGCGAGCCCGACGCCGACTCCGAGGGCGCCGCCGCGGATCGAGGCGCGACGCGTCGCCGGCTTCCCCCTTGGCTCTTCGTCGAGCCGGGCTGCTGCATCTCCGTGGAGCTCCTTCGGTCCCTGATTGCGCTCAGGATCGCCGCCGAGGCGCTGACGCGACGAACCCTGATGCCGAGCGTGTGTTTCGGCGGCGTGGCAGGTGCGCGGCCAGACGGTGTAACGCCGCTGTGATTGCGGTGCTCTGAGCGTAGCGCCGGCCGTCGCGAGCGTGGCTCACGCTACGCCACCTGATCCCCGAAACGCACCGCAGCGAGGACGCCATGAACGCCATCACCATGCTCACCGACGACCACCGCGCCGTGAAGCGGCTCCTCGAGGAGATCGAGTCGACAACGGAGCGGGGCGTCAAGACCCGCCAGGAGCTCTTCGGTCGGGTCAAGGAGATGCTGATGGTCCACGAGATCATCGAGGAGGAGATCTTCTACCCGGCGATGCGCGACCATCCCAAGGCGAAGGACATGGTCCTGGAGGCCTACGAGGAGCACAACGTCGTCGACACGATCCTCACCGAGCTCGACCAGACGCCGCCCGACGACGAGACCTGGGGCGCCAAGGCGACGGTGATGGCGGAGAACCTCCGCCACCACATCGACGAAGAGGAAAACGAGATGTTCCCGACGGCGCGCAAGCTCTTCGAGGAGGCCGAGCTGAAGGAGCTCGGCGAGAAGATGGCGGCGCGCCGCGGGACCGCCCAGCGGGAGGTTGCCGTCGCCCGCTGAGGCGCGGCTGAACCGCGGGGGCTGACCCAGGCGGGAGGCGCATGGAGGCGCTCGGCGAAGCGATCGGCGACGCCCTCGCGACCATCGTCGGCGATCCCGTCGCAGGGCTTCTGCTGCGGTTAGCGGCGGCCTACTGGATCCTGATCTGGCTGGCAGCCGCCCTATGGGCCTTCGTCGACACCCGGCGCCGCACGACCAGTCTGGTGGCGGCCTACGGCTCCGCGGCCCTCGTGATCCTGGCCACGCCGCTACTGTTTCCGGCGGCGCTCCTGGTCCACGTTGTCCTCCGGCCGGAAGGGTTCGCCGCCGATCGCCGGGTCGACGACCTGCGGCTTGCCGCGCTCTCGGAGGAGGGCGGACCTCGCTGTCCCGGCTGCGAGCGGGCGATCGACGACGAGTGGCTCGTCTGCCCGACGTGCCGCCGTCAGCTGGCGCACCGGTGCCACTCGTGCGGCGGGTCGATCGGACTTGACTGGACGGTCTGCGGCTGGTGCGGTGCCGAGCTCGACGGCACCACGTTCCCAGCCCGAGGCGTGAATCGCCGCGTGCCGGGCTCGCGGGGGCCGGACCGGATCCGCGCCTGACGTCGGCTGCCGCGCCTCGTAAATGAAACGCCCCGTCGGCGGTGCCGGCGGGGCGAATTCCGTTGTGCTTGGCGTCAGACCGGGCGGTCCTCGGCGTCGTCAGTGTGGCGACGGACGTCGTCGCCGGCGTTGCCGAGCTCGTTGCGAATGTCATCGCCGAGATTGGCAACCTTGTCGGAGGCGCTCTCCTCGCCGTCCGCCTTGCGCCAAGTCTCCTTGGCCTTCTCGTCGGCTTCTCGCATGGCCTTCTTGGTGTCGGCCTTCGCGTCTTCCCATCCCATGGTCAATCTCCTACTCGAGGGGTGACGACCCCTTAAGCCGACCGTACGGGGCGGACCCTGCGCGTGGCCTCGCGAGATCGGAGGCGCGAATGTCAGCGCGCTTGCAGACGAGCGGCTGTCACGCGCCTGCAATCGGCTGCCGTCGCGGCTACGGATAGGTGCCGCGAGCACCGGCCTACGGTCAGCCCGTACTCCCGCACAACACCGATTGCGATGCTAGGAGGAAGGAACGATGGCTGTCAGTCAGAGCGGGGAATCGACCAGGGGGGATGCCGACAACGCCGCACGCGACGTCGCCGGCGCCACCCGAGACATGGCGAACGACGTCGCCGACAAGGCGAGTGCGGTCGCGGCCCGCCTGCCCGAGGCGGCGGCGACAACACGGAGCGCCGTCGAAGAGGCGACTCGCCGAATGGAATCGGGCTCGGACGAGGCCCTGGCCGTCGGGGCGTCGCTGTCGGTCGGGCTCGCGCTCGGCCTTCTGATCGGCGGCGCCAATCGGCTGCTCGTCGTCCTGACCCTCGTCCCGGCGACGGCGATGACCTTCACGCTCCTCGACCGGTATGCAGGTGGACGGTTGTCCGGCAGCGGATCCTCGACCAGCTCACGTCGGAGCACGAGCAGCAGCTGAGGCCCATCACGAAGCCGACCCCCCGCCCGGACAAGGCGGAGGGTCGGCTTTTTCTTGTGTCACGCGCCGGATCCGGCGGAACAGGCTCTGGACGCGCGGAACGCCCGGAGGAGGGGGCTCCGGGCGTCCGCGAGGATCGGGGTGGGTGACGCCCCGTCACAAGCGTCCCCACGCGGGGTTGATCGAGAGTGGCACGGCCGTGACGTGTCGACCGAGCGCGCTCATCGTACGGCTGACGCCTCGCCTGTCAGCCTCTCGCGAGCCCGTCCCGACATTACAACGACATTGCGGTCTGGCTCACTTCAATCGTGCCGTGGCCGGAATCAAAAGGCCCCGACCGACCGGGACCGGGAACCCTGGGTACGTCAGTGGGCTCCCGGACCCCCAGTGGTCGGGAGCCCACAATTGAGTTTGCCCCGCGCCCCGTGTCGCCGATGCATCCGGCTGAGCCGGTGGAGTTGCAGAGGCGTGCCGCTGGGGGAGCCCACGGCGTGGGCGTCAGCCCATGGCCTCGCGGCTCAGGATCTCGAGCACTGCGGCCGCGAGGTCGCGGGCGTCGGCGTCGCACCGCGGCGTGGGTCTCGGCGACGGTGCTGGCCGCGGCCCGACGAGCAGCGACTGGAGCGGCGGACGGCGGTCGGCGCAGAGTTCCGGGTCGGCGGTCAGCAGCCATGAGCCCGCCGTGGGTGCCTCCGGCAGCGCGTCGACGCTGCCGATCGACGGCTCGTCCGTCATGGTGCCCGGCAGCTCGCCGACGACGATCACTCGATGGCCGGTGTCCGTCAGGTGACGCAGCTGATCGGCCGCGTCCGGCATTCCGGCCGCGATCGGGTCCAGGTAGATGTCTGTCATGGACCGAAGCCTACCGTCCGCCGTGCGCTCTCAGAGTCCACGGCGTGCGTCGCCTCTTGCAGTCCTCCGGCAGTGGCCGGCCGAATCAAAACGCCCACCGGGGTCCGGTGGGCGTTTCTCGGAGGCGTCGGGCGGGTGCCCGACGGTTCGTCGCTTGGTACGTCGCTTAGACCGCGCCGCGACCCGTCCGGGTCGAACCGGTCACGAGATTCACGACGACGACCGTGACGATCGCGCCGATCGTCGCGACCACGATCGAGCTGATGTCAAGCGGACCGTCGATCGGGTTCGTGTTGAACAGGACGCCCGCCAGGAAGCCACCGACGAGAGCGCCGATGATCCCGAGGACGATGTGGCCGATGACGCCGAGGCCCTCGTCACCGCGGACGAGGAAGCCAGCCAGGTAACCGGCAATGGCGCCGAGGACAATCCAGGCAATGATACTCATCTACTTTCCTACCTCCATCCCCTTGCGTGGTGGTCAGCCCTATCGGGCCGTGTAGGCACTGTCGCTGGCTGGCCTAGGCCGTCCGGCAACGTCGGACCGGATTCCCGTATCAATGGCGTGAAAGGCCGACTGCGGCTCGAGGGAGCGACGCGTCGCCATTTCCTTGCCCGGGCCGACCGCGCCCGCCCGACGCGCGATCGTGCGATTGGAGTCGGTCTTCACGGGCGAGCTGTCGCACTGACATTGCGAAACGATCCGTGCAACTGGGCTGCAATGACAAAGCCCCGTTCGCGGTATGGCTCCGCACATGCCCCGTCAACAGGATGTCGGCCACCGGTCGATCCGTCGCCGGCCACTTGGAGAATCCTGATGGCAGCGATCCCGCTGATCGGGAACGACCCGATCGAAGACCACGAGACGAGCAGACGGGAAGTCGATGTCGGTCGCACCGCGCTCCGACTCCAGCTCAGCGGGCTGACGCTTGCCGAGGCCTCGAACCTGACGGCCCACCTGGCCGGACTGCCACCGGCGCGGACGGGCTGGAGCCTCCGCCAGGTCGAGCACCTGATGTTCCTCCGATCGATCGTCGAGACCGGACGCCTCTCGCCGTAATCCGCCCGCCCGGCGCGCGACGTCGTCGACGCCCGCATCCCGAATCCCACTTCCCGTGTCATGCCGGTGTAATGACGACGGCCCGAAATGCATCTCTCGTGTGACTCCCGCCGCCCACACTAACGGCGGCTCCACCGTTGGGATCCCGGATCCGAGACGACGGCTGGGGACCTAGGGGGCACGGCGCGGCCGGGGAGCGGGCCGACGCCGCACCCGATGCGGCGTCGGTCGGGGCGAGACATCCCAACCACCGACGCCGCATCTGGTTCTCCGGACAAGGAATGACCCCCGGGCGTCCGACGCCCGGGGGTCGTTGACTACGCGCTCGTTCGGAATTACGACGAGCTCGGGCTCGGCATGCTGCTGCTGCTGGGGCTCGCGGCCGGGCTCGCCAGGGTCGGCGCGGACGGGCTCGACACTGTCGGCGCCTGCGGGCTCGTCGTGGCGGCCGGCGACGTGCACGCGGCCGCGATCGCGCCGAGGAGCGCAAGGACAAGGACTGTTCGCTTGATCATTCGGGGACCTCCGGTGGAGAAGTGGCCGGAGCGGCGCCGGCGCTTGATCGGCGGTGGTCGGAAACCCACCGCGAACGACCGTAGCCACAGCCCGCCCACGGGGGCCGAGCGCTGGTGATGAATTCCGTTGCAGTCGCGTCACAGGGCCGACCATTCGTACGCGGTGACGGTTGGCAACGCCTGGCCGGCCGTGACACGAGCGTGATAGACGCCTGTCGTGACGCCGGGCGCGGATGGCACCGAGGCGGTCCGATGCTCCGGCTCATCGACGCCGCCCTCACCGGTGCGCCGTCGACCAAGTGTCGCCGGGCAGCCTACGAGGGAAACGAGATGTTGAGAATTCAGCCGGCGAGTGCCGAGCGCGAGGACGCGCCGGATGACCCGGCCATGCACATAATCGAGGTCGGACTGGCGATCGTCGCGATCGTCGCCGCGGGGATCCTCGCCCTGCTCCGATGACCGCGCGCGCGCGCCTCTACGACGCGCGCGGCGTAGACCGGGACGTTCCGATCGCCGAGATCAGGGCGAGCAAGGCCGACGATCGGACCCTGCTCTGGATCGACGTCGACGACCGCGGCGATGACCAGATCGACGAGGTCGCGAAGGCCCTCGAGCTCGAGCCGACCATCGTCCGCCAGCTGGGTCGCGAACGACGGCGTCCGCGAATCATTCGCCAGCCCAACCGCATCGCCATGACCCTGATCGCGGTCGAAGAGGACGACACGGGAGCGCTCGTTCTCAGGGATCTCGACCTCGTCGCGGGCCGGAACCTCATCGTGACGGTCCACGACGGCCCCCTTGCCGCGGTCGAGGAGTTCCAGCAGCAGCTCAGCGGCGAACGCGAGCTTGGCCTGCTCGACGCCGGCGCGTTCCTGACCGGTTTGATCGACTCGGTCCTGGCCGGCTACCTCCGCGAAGTCGAGGCGGTCGAGCGCGAGATCGACAAGCTGGACGAGATCGCCCTGCGGATGGACAGGGGCGACGACGACTTCCTGTCGATGGTGGTGACGCTCCGCCACCGGATCGCGCTCCTCCGCCGGTCCCTCGCGCCGAACCGGGAAGCGGTCACGCCGCTCGTTCGTCCTGACTTCGAAGTCGCGAAGGGCGATATCGTCCGGCCGTGGCCCGGCCTCGTCGATCGGCTTGAGCAGACGATCTCGGCCGTCGAGAATGCCCGCGAGCTGCTCGTGGGCTCGTTCGACATCTACCTGGGCCGGGCGGCCCACCGCTCGAATGCCGTCATGAAGACGCTGACGATCATCTCGGCCATCGCCCTGCCGGCCGTCGTCCTCGCCGGCGTCATGGGCATGAACTTCCACCTCGAGTTCTTCGATACGCCCGAGAACTTCTACATCGTGCTCATGCTGATGGCCTTGTTCGCATCGGCGATCCTGCTAATCGCCCGCTGGCGACACTGGGTCTGAGCCTCAGACCTCCTCGGCCATCACACGCAGCGTGAACGCGAACTCGGACCCGCCGTCCGGCAGCGGGCTCGCCCAGATCCGGCCGCCCATCGCCCGGATCAGCCGGGCGCAGACGAACAGGCCGATGCCCGCGCCAGCGGCGGTCGCCGCTGTGCCGCGCGACCTGAAGAAGAGCTCGAAGACGCGGTCGACCTCTTCCTCCGGGAAGCCTGGACCGTCGTCGATGACGCGAACCGTGACCTCCTCGGCGTCCGAGTCGACGTCCACCCGGACGGTCGTCCCGACGCCGCCGTATTTCGCGGCGTTCGAGAGCAGGTTCCGGACGACCTGCTCGACATAGGTCGGGTCGGCGATCGCCGTCGGCAACCCGGGCCGCATGTTGAGCTCGAACGTCACGCCCGGCCACCGTGCCCGCTCCGAGCGGATCACGGCCGGGAGGATCCGCTGGACGAGAACCGGCTCTGTGCCGACGTCCCCCTCGTCCTCGCCAAAGCGGGTCATTGCGATGACGTCCTCGACGAGGCGGTGGAGCCGCTCCGATTCGACGACGATGTCGGAGAAGATCTCCCGGCGGGTTTCGTCGGGAAGCTGGTCCCCGTCCCTGGAGAGGACCTTCGAGCCGGCGTAGATCGTGGTCACGGGCGTTCGCAGCTCGTGTGACAGAACGCCGATGAAGGTGTCGCGTATCGCCTGCGCCTTGCGCCCCGCCGTGACGTCGCGAAGCATCACGATCGTCTCCGGCGGTGGCTCGCCGCCGTCCCCGTCGTCGGGCTCCCGGACGACGGGGTAGGTGCTCAGCTCGATCCAACGCTCCTCGGGAGCGCGTGCCCGGAGCTCGACCGGAGCGCCGATCTCGCCGAGGCGCGGCGCCTCGCCTTCCGGGTCGTCGACCTGCTCGAGGATCTCCTCGTACGTCTGCTCGTGGACGTCGGGGAACATCGCCTCGGCGGCCGGGTTGGAAAGGCTGATCCGGCCGTCCGCGTCGCACACGAAGATGCCATCCCCGATCGCCCGGATCACCGCGTTGAGCTCCGCCGCGCGAGCGTGCTCCGACTCGGCCAGCCGGCGAAGGTTGGCCTGGGCCTCGAGCCGATCGCCGACGTCGCGCGCGACGGCCACGATCCGGCCGACCTCGCCGGCCGGCGTCACGTGCTGGAGCAGGACCTCGACAGGGACCGTGCGGCCGTCCTTGTGGCGGTACGACAGCGTCGCGGTCCGAGCGTCCATCGTCCCAGTCACGAGCGGCTCGACGAGGCCACGCAGGCCGATCGCGTCGAGCTCGACGACGACCTTCGTCGCGTCGGCCCCGACGAGATCCTCGGCGGCGTATCCCAGCTGGTCCTGGACACCCTGGTTGACGTACGAGATCCGGAGCGTCGCCGGGTCGAAGACCACCACCGCATCGAGCGTCGCGTCGAGCACCCGCTTGTAGCGGACGGCCTCCCGGAACGCCTTCGCGTTGGAGATCGCGAGCGCGACCCGGGCGGCGAGGTTCTCGGCGAAGCCGACATCCTCCGGTCCGAACCGGCGGCCGCTCTCGGCGGCGACGAGCGTGATCGCCCCGAGGGTCTGATCGCCGGCGACGATCGGGACGCAGAGCCAGGATCGGAGCCCCAGCCAGCGAATGATCTCGAGCTGCTCTTCATCGACCGCGGCGGCCGCAAGCATCTCGTCGGTGACCTCGAAGTCCATGTCCGGCTGCCCCGTCCGAAGGACGTAGGCGGTGCCTCGCGGCGCATCGGGGTCCGGCGGGTAGCGTTCCGCGAGCTCCAGCGCCTTCGCCACCTTCGCCGGGTCGTCGTGAGCCACCGCCAAACGACGTGGCACACCCTTGTCGTCGAGGACGTCGACCGCGACCCAGTCGGCGATCGTTGGCACGACGGTCTCGGCTACGCGCCGGATCGTATCCTCGTAGTCGAGCGACGATGCGAAGACCTCCGACGCTGTCGTGAGAATCCGCCGGTTCTCGCGGGCGAGCCGGACGGCCGAGATGTCGATGATCGTGGCGACGCCGGCGACGACGCCGCCGTCGCGGTCGAGCACAGGACCGGCCCGCTTGGCGACCCAGGTGCGGCTGCCATCGGGTCGTTCGAGCTCGATCTCCTGGTAGGGCACGGTCTCACCACGGACCGCCCGGGCCAGTGGCCAGTCCTCGGGCTGCAGCTCGCGGCCGCTCTCGTCGTATCCGCGATACGCCTCGCCGCCGGCGATCCGGTGTAGAAGCTCGGCCTTGGGAATCCGGACGATCTCCTCGATGCGGTCGTTCGCGAGGACGATGCGGCCGGTCGGAGCTTCCGCGATCAGGAGGCCCTCGGGGGCCTGCTGGAGGAGCTCCTCGAGCCGCGCCCGCTCGGCCTCGAGGTCACCGACGAGCCGCTCCCGGATGTTCGTCAGCGCCACGCGGGCGAGAGCCTGCGCGCACAAGTCGGCGTATGCGCCGATATGGTTGCGTTCGACCTCGGTGAACGCGCGGGTCTCGGCGAACGACAGGCCCAGCGCGCCAAAGGTGATGCCGTCCGCGATGAGCGGCACAGCGCATACCGAGCGGTTGGGGGACGACGCGATGACCGACGCTCCGAGCTCGTCGTCGGCCTCCGCCTCGCGCAAATCGCTCAGCCAGACGGGTGTCGCCGTCCGGGTCGCGACTGCGAGCGGCAGCCGCGAATCAAGGGGGATCGACCCCATCGACGCAACCGAATCCGGGTCGTAGCCGACGGCCTCGACGACGGACAGGCCGGGCTCACCGAGGATCGCCATGACGCTGCCACTCGCCCCGAACGCCTCTCGGCCCTCCCGGACGATCAGGGCGACGACGCCGTCCCGCGTGGACTCCGTAGCGAGCTCGCGGGTGACGCGCTGCAGCCGTTCGAGGCGCTCTGCCGCGCCCTCAGCTGCCCGCCGCGCTTCCTGCTCAGCGGCGTGCACCTGGGCGTTCGAGATCGCAAGGGCGGCGCGCTGCGCGAGCTCCGCGGTGACGTCGAGATCGGCGCTCGTGTACGCCCGATCCGGACCAACCCCGAAGAACATCGCGCCGATAGCCTCACCCTTGGCGAGCAGCGGCTGGACGATCATGCTCCGGGCGTCGATGGCCGTGACGATGGCGGCAAGGTCGTCGACCTCGCCGGTCGCCCGACGGAGATCGACGGGGTCGTTCAGGTTCTCGACCAGGACGGGCCGATGGGTCCGGACGACGCGAGCCGCCGGCTCCCTCGAGGCGGCCCCGATCGGGAGGTCGCCGATCGGGTCGAGGATTGCCTGCCGGACCGCATCGGCGGCGACCGCGGCCACAGGCCTGAGGGAGCCATCGGGATCGACGAGGTCGATCAGGCACCAATCGGCAAGGTCCGGAATCCCAACTGCGGCTGCCGCCTCGATCGTCCCGGCGAGATCGCTCGATTCGTCGAGCCGAAGGCCGGCGTCGGCGACGAGGCGAGCCAGCTCGGCTGCGCGCTTCCGGCTCGAGCGCTCTTCATCGATGTCCGTGGCGGTTCCGATCCAGCCCTCGAGGACGCCGCCTTCACGGCACCGCGGGACGATCCGGACGACATGCCAGCGGTACGTGCCATCGTGGCGGCGGAGGCGGACCGTCGCGTCGAGAGACTCCTCCGCCGACTGCGCCGTCGACCAGGCCGCCTCGAGCTCGGCTCGGTCCTCGCCGTGGACGTGATCCAAGGACGGGAATCTGCCACTGGCCGCGATCGCGCCCGTGTAGGCGAACCAGCGGCCGTTCGCCGCTGCCAGGTGCCCCTCGGGATCCGACAGCCAGGCTACGACGGGCAGCGCCTCGACGATCTCACGGTAGCGGCGCTCGCCCGCGAGGCTGGCCTGCCCGGCCTCGATCTGCGAGGTCATCTCGTGGAACGTCGAGACCACGAACCGCTCGCCGTGCGGCGCGCCGTCCACAAGCCGCCCACGGACCAGGGACCAGCGCATGACGCCGGTGTGGCGATGCCGAAAGCCGACGACGAGCGGGTCCGGACGGTCGCCCGCGAGCACCCGCCGGCCAGGGAGGCGAGCCGGATCGAGCGCTGCCCCGGACTCGTCGACGATGTCGAACCGATCCAGCGTCTCCTGCGGAGAGGCCGCGAGCATCTCCTCGGGGCTCGCCCAGCCGCACAGCTCCGCCGCCTCCTGGTTCGCGAACACGACTCGGAGGTTCGTGTCCTGGACGGTGATGCCCGCGTCGATCGCCTCGAGGATCCAGGCCATCGGCTCGCCGAGCAACATCGGCGCTCCAGTCGCGTCCTGTGGCTCGACGACTCGCTGGCCCACGTTCCCTCACGCGCACGAAACAACCCACCGGGACAGGCGGGGAGGCTAGTGACGCACCGGGTGGATTACGCGGCCGCAGCGCGTACCGAGGACTGTCTTGCAGCGGCGTTACAGCGCGTCGCGCCGCTCAGTCGGAGGCCGGTGCCTGCTTGGGCATTGATGGCGGCGCGTCGGCGGGTCGCTCCTCACGGCGGTCGGCCGACTTCCTGGCCCGCTCCGTCCGCCCCGAGCGCTCCGCCCGCGTCCCGGATGACCTCGCCGTCGCGCCCGCCGAGAGCGAGTCGTCATCGGCCTCGTTGCGGTCCGGGGCGGAGGCCGGATCCTGCGCGACCGGGACTTCGCGCGCCTGGAGTCCCTCGATGAGGACCTCGACGGTGGCCGCGATCGGGACGGCCAGGAGCGCGCCGACGAAGCCGCCGGCGGCCGCACCCGCGAGGACGCTGAAGAGGACGAGGAACGGCGAGATGCCGACCGTGTTCCGCATCACGATCGGCACGAGGACGTTGCCCTCGATGAGCTGGAGGACGACGTAGACGCCGACGACGGCGAGCGCGAGCTGGGGTGAGACGGTGAGCGCCACGATCACCGCGGGGATCGCCCCGAGGAGCGGTCCGATGATCGGGATCGCCTCGGCGAGGGCCGTGATCAGGCCGAGGAGGAGCGCGGACGGTACCCCAAGGAGGGTGTACGCCACGGCCGTCCCGATCCCGATCGTCGCCATGAGGATCAGCTGGCCGCGGACCCACCGGCCCAGCCGCGTCTCGGCCGTATTCCAGACGTCGCGTGCCCGCGCCCGTCGGCCGGGGGGCACGAACGCGAGGGCGTAGCGCTGGAGCCGGGCGTGCTCTGTCAGCCAGAAGTAGACGACGGTCAGCAGCGTCAGGATCGACATGACGGCGGCCGCGATCGAGATCCCGACGGCGACGACCTCCTCGCCTGCGGGCGGGACGTCGGTCTGAGGCAGGGACCGTGCCGCGACCGTGATCACGGACGTGACCGTCCGGCCGACGATCGCCGGCTGGAGCGTCCCTGCCCAATCTCGCGCCTGCTCGAGGAACGGCGGCAGCGCCCCGACCGCGTCGCCGAACTGGTCGACCGCGGCCGGAACCACGACCAGGGCGAACCCGATCACGATCGCCAGGAACATCCCGTAGACGAGCAGGATCGCGGCGCCGCGGCCGATGCGCAGGTAGCCGCGGAGCCACGACACGATGGGCTGCAGGCCCGCGGCGAGGATGACGGCGACGAACATCAGTACGAGCACGGCGCCGGCCGCCCACGCGAAGGCGAGAACCGCGACGACCAGCGCCACGCCGATCGCCACGCCGGCGCCTCGCAGAATCCACGGGGCGAGTCCCGTCATGGCCGCATCACGGTTTCGGTTTGGCCGTCGGCGCAGGGTCGTTGCCGCCGCCGCCACCGCCGCCGTCGCCTCCGCCGCCGGGGGGCGGGCTGCCGTGGCCCGGCGGTTCCTCCTTCGGCGGCTGCGGCGCCGGCTTCGGCTTGGGCTTGGGCTTGTAGCAGGGCCCGACGATCGTTCCGCCCCACGATCGCTTGCTCCAGAAATACGCCGTCCGCGAGTCGTGCGGGCCCCTGACGCCTGGACCCCGGCGTGCTCGCACCAGCCAGTTCTCGACGTCGCCGTCCCACGCTCGCGGTCCCAGCTCCGCCTTGAGCGGGTCGACCCGCCAGCCGCCGCAGGCTGCCCTGTAGAGGAGCCCGTCCCGGTCGATCGCGTGTCGTCCACCGGGCTGGGTGCCGCTGATGAACAGCTCCTTGACCCGGTCGCGCGTCCACGGCCCGACCCGCCCACCGGACCACGCATCGATCGTCGCCGACACGATGCCCTTGGGTTTCGCGAAATTCGTGATCGGCGTCTTGGCCGTCACGTCGCGGACGAAGGAGCGCCAGAGCGGCGCCGCGGCGGTCAGCGAGATCGCCGGCTTCCGGGAAACCGGGTTGGAGTGATCGCTGTTGCCGAGCCAGACCCCGACCGCGAGTGCCGGCGCCGCGGCGTCCTTCGGCGGCGGGAGATAGCCGTACGTCGCCAGGTCGCGCGCCTCGTTCGCCGTTCCCGTCTTGACTGCGGCCGGCCGGTGCTCCCCTTTGGGGCCGTTTCGGAGCTCCAGGGCGGCCGACCAGATCGGGTTCTGGCGGGGGTCGGTGTTGCCGGCGAGGATGTTCGTAACGAGGTAGGCCGCCTGCGGACTCACGGCCTGGACCGCCTCGGGATCCGGTGCCTTGTAGATCGTCCTGCCTGACGAATCGCGGACCTCGAGGATCATCCGCGTGGGAACGTGGGCGCCGCCATTGGCGAGCGCGCCGTAGGCCGACGTGAGGTCGAGCGGCCGCACTTCGACCGTCCCGAGTGCTCCCGCAAGCCCGGCCTGGAGATAGGCGTCGCGACCGCCATGGAAGCGGATGCCCATCGCCTGGGCGCGGTCGGCGACGGCCTCGCTGCCGGTCCGGGCGAGCGCCCGGATCGCCGGAATGTTGAGCGAGTACTGAAGGGCCTTTCGGACGAGGACGGGACCGCGCTCGAGCTGGTCGGCGTCGCGTGGCGCCCAGTCCTCTCGGCGGTTGAACTCCGTCGTGATATCGAGGAGGAGGCTGCCCGGTGTGAGCTTGCCCGTGTCGAAGGCGCTCGCATACAGGATCGGCTTCCAGGCAGACCCGGGCTGACGCTCGCCGTCGCCGGCGACGTCGTACTTGGGTTCGAACTTGCGGGTGGCGAGCGATTCTTCGTAGTAGCCCGCGCTGCCGGCGTACGCGACGACGTCACCGGTGCGGTAGTCGAGGGCTACGAGCGAGCCGTTGTGGAGGTCCTTCCCGCGCAGCGCATTGATCCAGCGCCGGTCGGAGGAGCCGATCTTCAAGCTCCTGAGGAGCCGTGCGCTCGACGCGCGCTTGAGATTCGGTGCGATAACCGCGGCCTTCAGCCAGCGTTCGGCCTGTTGCTGCATCTTCCAGTCGAGCGTCGTGATCACCGTGTAGCCGCCCGTCTCGATTGGTGGCCCGTCGCCGACGATCGCCTCGAGCTGGCGGCGGACCTGCCACGTGAAATGTGGCGCCTGGAAGGCGATCGGCTGGTCTCCGGCGAGGACGACCGGCTCTGCGAGCGCCGCCGCGAGGGCCGCCGGCGAGAGCGTCGTCCAGCGCGACGTCGAGAGGTTCTGGAGGATGTAGTTCCGGCGCGCGACCGGCGGCGCGGACGCCGGCACGACGAGCTTGCCGTCGGCATCGCGGACGGCGTACCGGTAGGGGTCGAGGGTGGATGGCGACTTGGGCAGACCCGCCAGCAACGTCGCCTGGGCGGGCGTCAGATCGGCGAGGTCGCCGACGCCGAAGTAGATCTGGGCGGCGGCGGCGATGCCGTAGGCGTCGTGGCCGTAGAAGATCTGATTGAGGTAGGCCGTGACGATCTGCTCCTTGCCGGCCTCGCCCGGGAACATGTCGGTGACGCGCGACGCCTGGAGCAGCTCCTTGGCCTTGCGGATGTAGCGGTCCGCGCCATCGGCCGTCACGTTCTCCGGCAGCAGCCGGGCCCGTACGAGCTGCTGCGTGATCGTGGACGCGCCTCTCTCGCTGTCGCCGCTCGCGTTCTGGGCGATCGCCGACACGATGGCGCCCGGATCGAACCCGGCGTTCTGCCAGAAGGTCCGGTCCTCGGCGGTCGTCGTTGCGTCGAGGACGAGCTTGGGCACGTCGTCGTACGCGACGACGCGGCGCTTCTCCTGCTGGAACAGGCCCAGTTGGACGGTCCCGGTTCGATCGTAGACGACCGTCGGCTGGGAGAAGGTGAGCTTGCCGAGGGTTGAGGGATCCGGCAGGTCCGTCGACAGGACGGCAACGGCGGCAGTCGCAGCGAGTCCGAGGCTGCCGGCGGCGACGACGATGATGACGAGCGGGATCAGCAGGAGGACGAGGAGAATCCGGGGGCCGTTCCGCCCGGGGCGCTCGTGACGTGACGCCCGGCGCCGTACGATCGTCGCCCAGCTGGAGCCGGCGGCAAGGCGCCGCGCATAGCGCGACCGGGCATAGCCCTGACGGGTATACACCGCGGGATGGTGAACCCGGGCGTGTCGCCGGCAGCCGCCGGCGGCGAACCTCGACATTGCAGCCGTCTTTCAGCGGACCAAGTCGCCTTGACCTCCATATTCAAGCCTGCTTGACCATTAAGCTCAGGGGTCGCTACCATCGCCCCGCCAGGCGCGCCGAGCGCCGGGCTCGACCAGCACCAAGGAGCACCAGCGGTGGATTTCGGCTCGTTCGCCAGCGGCCTCTTGACCGGTCTCCGCGAGGGCGTCGAAGCGGCGCTCATCGTCGCGATCGTCCTCGCCTATCTCGTTCGAACCGGGAACGGCGCCGAGGCCGGCAAGGTCTGGATCGGGGCGATCGCGGCCGTGATCCTGAGCGCGGGCCTGGGCTTCGCGATCTACTCGTCGGTGGGCGCGTTCGAGGAGCCGTACGAGCAGATCTTCGAGGGGACCACGATGCTGCTCGCGGCCGGGGTCGTGACCTGGATGCTGTTCTGGATGCGCCGAGCGGCTGGCGGGATCAAGGGCGAGCTCCAGTCGTCGGTCGATCGAGTGCTCGTCGCGGGTGGAGCATGGGGCCTGGCGATCCTCGCGTTCACCGCGGTCATCCGTGAGGGAGTCGAGACGGCGCTGTTCCTCGTCGGCCAGGCGACGTCCGCCGAGAGCGGCGCGTCGGCCGTCCTTGGCGGGGCGGTCGTCGGAATCGCGGTCGCCGCGGCGATCGGATACGGCTTCTACCGCGGCAGCCGGCGGGTGAACCTCGCCGTCTTCTTCAAGTGGACCGGCATCGCCCTGATCTTCATCGCCGCGGGGCTGCTCAGCCATGGCCTCCACGAGTTCATCGAGATCGGGCTATTCGGGAGCGGCCCGCTCACCCAGCCGGCGTTCGATGTCAGCGGCGTCCTGTCGCACGACGACGGGATCGGGTCGATCCTGCGGGCGCTGTTCGGCTACTCGGCCAATCCGGAATGGCTGACGTTGATCGTCCACGTCGCCTACATCGTGATCGTGCTGGCGCTCTACCTCAGGCCGCTGCCGCCGCGGCCCGCCCCGACACAGGCGGCTCCCCAGGCGAGCGGCTCGTAGATCCTCATCACCTGGACGCCGCCAGCCGGAGCAGGCGGCCGTTCGAGATGTCGGTCGCGTACAGCTCTCCTGCCTCGTCCTCGCCGAACGAGCTCAGGCTCCCGTCGAGCGCCCCGACGACGGTCGCCTCGCGCTCCTCGTCGCCGGCGGCGTCCATCGCCCAGATCGTGCCCGAGCAGTAGTCGCCGAACACGTACCCGCCGGTCACCGCCGGCTGTGCCGTCCCCCGGTAGACGTAGCCGCCGATGACGGTGCAGCCATCGCTGTGCGAGTACTCCGCGACAGGCAGCGTCAGCCCGGCCCGGTCGCAGCCAGTCGATGGGCGAAAGCAGTGGGAGCCTTCCATCCGGTTCCAACCGAAGTCCAGGCCGAGCGTCCCCGCGCGGGCGACGTCGATCTCCTCCCACGTGTTCTGGCCAACGTCGCCGATCCACAGGTCGCCCGTGGCGCGGTCGAACGAGAAGCGCCACGGGTTGCGGAGCCCGAGGTGGTCCACGAGCGGCTGGGCGCCACTGCGATTGGCGAACGGGTTGTCTGCGGGAGCGGCAACGTCTCTGGCGTCTGCCGCACCGACGTCGACGCGGAGCAGTTTCGCGAGCGCCGTTGAGAGCTTCTGGCCGTTTCCGTGGGGGTCGCCGCCGCTGCCGCCGTCGCCGAGGGCAACGTACAGGAATCCGTCCGGGCCGAATTGGAGGCCGCCGCCGTTGTGGTTCGAATAGGGCTGATCGACGGACAGGAGCTGGCGCTCCGAGCCGGGATCGGCCCGGTCGGGGTTCGACTCGTCCACCGTGAACGCCGAAATCCGGGTGTCGCCCTCCGAGTTCGTGTAGTTGACGAAGAAGCGCGGGTCGGTTGGGAAGTCGGGATGGAATGCCAATCCAAGCAGACCCTGCTCGCCGCCGCCGCTGATCCGATCCGACACGTCAAGGAACGGCCCGGGGACGACCGCACCGTCGCGCACGACCCGGATTCGGCCCCCCTGTTCGACGACGAAGAGCCGGCCCGATCCGTCGTTCGCCGAGACGACCGCAAGCGGCGAGTCGAGACCGTCGGCCACGAGATCGAACGAGACCTTGAGCCCAGTCGGGTCGAACCGCCCGGTGACGCGCGGCGACGTTCCCGGTGACGGCCCGACCGACGGCCGTGGCGCCGCGGACGACGCCACGGGCGGAGAGGAGGTCCCGACGGACGACGGCGCCTCGGAGGCAGCCGGCGTCGTCTGGTTGCCGTTGCCGCAGCCGCCAACGAGGGCGACGGCCAGCGCGAGGCCGAGGGTGCGTCGAAGGGGGAGCATCGGATTCATCGTACGTCCGCGGTCGCGGAGTGGTTCCCGCCGCCTGCTAGGCTCCAGCGATGGACGCCCACGAGCTCGACGACGTCGTCGCCCGCCGTGCCGCATCCGGCCGGCCCTATCTCGAGTTCATCTCCGTTCCGGATCTCAGCGTCGGGCTCTACGTGCTCGCGCCGGGCGAGCCGGACCGCCAGCAGCCGCACACGGAAGACGAGGTCTATTACGTCGTCGGCGGCCGGGGCAAGATCACGGTAGGCGACGAGGTTCGCGACGTCCGCGAGGGCACGACGGTGTTCGTCGCCGCGGGCGTACCGCACCGCTTCCACGACATCGAGGAGGAGCTCACGCTGTTCGTGGCGTTCGGCCCCGCCGAGGGATCACGCGCGTCGTCGTGACGCCGGCGCTTCCGCCGCTCCGATAGCAGGCCCTGGCGATCAGTTAAGGAACGTGCCCGCGCCCTCGCTGGCAATGACCGCACCGGATCAGCCCGCGAGACCCGCGAACTCGAGCGCGAGCTCCGCGCCGCGGCCGGTCTCGTCGTGGCGGAAGAACACGAACGCGTCGAGGCCGTCCGCGATGAACGGCTCGAGTCGAGCGGCCCACGCCTCGAGGTCGGGACGACCGTAGTCGTGGCGCCGCAGCCGCAGATACAGGAACGGGCCCGTGCGGCGGATGGTGGGTGGCGTCTCGTCCTCGGGCAGCTCCGTCGTGCACAACGCGGCGCCCGCCGAAGCAAGCGACGCGAACACCTCGTCGACGTGCCACGACGGGTCCTGGAACTCCGTCGTGAGCGGCAGGTCGGGCGGCCATGCCGCGAGGAGCGCCGCGAGCCTCGCATCGTCGCGCCGGACGCCGTCCGGGACGCGGAACAGGACCGTCCCGAGGCGATCCCCGAAGCGCCGCAGCGGATCCGTGAGCCAGGGCACGTTCCCGACCGGGTCGAGCGCGAGCGAGCGGAAGGAACCACCGCGCTGGGCCTTGACAGCGAAGCGGAACGCGGGCGGCGTCGCCGCGAGCCAGGCGTCGACCTTCTCGGGCTTGGGCTGTTGGTAGAACGTGTTGTTGAGCTCGCAGGCCGAGAGGCGGGAGGCGTAGTAGCGGAGCAGGCCGTCGCCCTTGAGGCCGGCGGGGTAGAACCGCGGCGACCAGGCTGGGTAGGCGAAGCCGCTCGTCCCGACGTAGAGCCGCCCGGTCACGCCCCCTGGCGCCGCTCGTCCGGTGCTTCCGCGTCGATCGTCGCGACGACGTCGGCCATCGCCCGATCGACGGCGGCGAGATCGTCGGCCGCGATCGCGTCGACGAAGTGACTCTCGATGCCACGGAGATGCGTCGCCGACGCATCCCTCAGCCGCGCGAGCCCGGCAGGGGTCAGGACCGCCTCCGCGCCGCGCGCATCGCTCGCGCAGAGATCCCGCTCGACGGACCCGTCGCGGACGAGCCGATCGATGAGACGGGTCACGCCGCTCCGGCTGAGCAGGACGCGGTCGGCGAGCTGGTGCATCCTGAGCCGCCGGCCCGGCGCTTCGGCCAGCTGGAGCAGGGCGTCGTACTCAGCAAGGGAGAGGTCGTGCTCGGCGCGCAAGTCGTCGTCGAGAAGCCGCTCGAGCCGGGCGTGGGCAAGGAGGAATCGGCGCCACGTGGCGATCCGTGGGTCGCGAGCCGGGATGTGCCGGCGCTCGGCCGGGCTTCGGGAATTCATCACCCGCCATCATACCTGCCAGATCGTTGATGGAGCAACGATCCGTGGTCGGCACGGGGCGGCCGGCCGATCGGCTAGGATCGCGGGACCGCCCGGTCCGGGCCGCTCCAGAGGATCAGATGACCGCCTTCGACGTCGACGCGATTCGGGCCCGCTTTCCGGCACTCTCCATCGAGCAGGACGGCCGTCCGATCGCGTTCTTCGACGGCCCCGGCGGGACGCAGGTGCCACAGTCGGTGATCGACGCCGTGACCGCGTACTACCGCGAATCGAACGCCAACGCCGACGGCGCGTTCCTGACCAGCCGTCGGAGCGACGCGATGGTTGCGGAGGCCCACCAGGCGATGGCTGACATGCTCGGCGCCGCCGACCCGCACGAGATCAAGTTCGGGCCGAACATGACGACGCTCACCTTTCATGTCAGTCGCTCCATCACAGCGACGATGGCGCCCGGCGACGAGATCGTCGTGACCGGCCTCGACCACCACGGCAACGTCGACCCGTGGCTCGGTGCGGCACGCGACCGTGGGCTCACGGTCCGGGTCTGGGAGCCGCGCCTCGACGACTGCACGCTCGAGCTCGCGGATCTCGAGACGCTGCTGGGCCCGCGGACCCGGCTGGTCGCCGTGGGCTGGGCGTCGAATGCCGTCGGCACGATCAACGCGGTCGCCGCGATCGTCGACCGAGCCCACGCGGCAGGCGCCTGGACCTACGTCGACGCGGTCCACGCCGCGCCGCATCTCCCCATCGACGTCGGCGCCGTCGGGACCGACTTCCTCGCCTGCTCAACGTACAAGTTCTTCGGTCCCCACGGTGGCGTCCTCTTCGGCCGAGCCGACGTCCTCGACGCGATCCCCACGTACAAGGTGAGGCCGGCCCACGACCGGTTCGAGACCGGCACCCAGAGCTTCGAGTCGCAGGCGGGGACGCTGGCCGCCGTCGAGTACCTGGCCGAGATCGGGTCGCGGTACGGCTCCGCAGGCGCGGCCGACCCGCGCGGCGAGCGCGTCCGGGCGGGCATGCTGGCGATCCGAGCGTACGAGATGAATCTCTACCGGCGGCTCGTCGACGGCCTCGAGACGATCCCCGGAGTCCGGCTATACGGCATCACCGATCGCGCCCGGTTCGAGTGGCGGACGCCGACGGCCGCGCTCACCGTGGAGGGCCATGCGCCGCGGGCGATCTCCGAGCAGCTGGGACGCGAGGGAATCGCGACGTGGGACGGGGACTTCTACGCGAGCGGGCTGATCGAGCGGCTGAGGCTGGCGGACGTCGGCGGGGTCGTCCGCATCGGGTTGACCCACTACAACACGGCTGCCGAGGTCGACCGCCTGGTCGAGGCCCTCGCCCGCATCGCGGAAGGAGCGGCGGTCGCCTGAGCGATCGTCTGCGGGCGTCCCTGAGCGCGCGCCCGACGTGACGCCCCCGGTGTCGTCCGACGTCGTCGTCGTGGGCGGCGGGATCGTGGGGACGGCGACGGCGGCATTCCTCGCCGGCCGCGGCGCCCGCGTGACTCTGGTCGAACGGACGGAGATCGCCGCCGGGGCGTCCGGCCGCAACTCCGGCGTCATCCAGCAGCCTTTCGACGACGTGCTCGCGGAGCTCTACCGGGAGTCGCTCACGCTCTACCGCGAGCTCGCGGCGGCAGTGCCAGGCGCGTTCGAGGTGGCGAACGAGCCGGCGGGGCTGCTGCTCCTCGGGCCCGGACGCGCCGAGGCAGAGGCGCGACGCCTGGTCGCGGCGTGGGCGGGTGCCCATCCGGAGGCGCGGCCGGAGCTCGTCGCAGACGCCGCCTTACGGCGGCTCGAGCCATCGCTCGCCGATGGCCTCGCGGCATGCCGCCTCGCGATCGCCTACCCGGTCGCGCCGGCATCCGCCACCAATGCATACGCGGCGCTCGCGGAACGGCGGGGCGCGCGCATCGTCACCGGGGCGGACGCCCGGGTCTGGCGGGAGGGCGACGCGGTCGGCGGCGTCGAGGTCGACGGCCGGCGGCTGGCCGCCGGTGCCGTCGTCGTGGCGGCGGGACCGTGGACGACGGCGATCACGGCCGCGACGGACGCGGGCCGGCTGCCGATCGGGGCCTCGTGGGGCGCGATCGCGTCAGTGAGTCTCGATCCCGCCCCGGATCACGTGCTTGAGGAGCTAGACATCGAGATCGAGCCCGACACGGACGTCGACGGGGCCGCCCCAGCCTCCGTCGCCCCGGAGGCTGGGTTCGGCTTCAGCCTCGTGACGGCGGCCGGGATCAGCGCGCTGGGCTCGACGTTCCTGCCGGAGCCGCCTGAACCGGCCGACGTGGTGGGCCGTCTCCGCGACCGTGGGGCGCGGTATCTCCCGGCGTTGCGCGACGCGGCCGTCCTCGGGGCCCGGGTCTGCGCCCGGCCGGTCACACCCGACGGCCGGCCGCTGATCGGGGCGATCCCCGGGCTTCGCCGCGCGTTCGTGGCCGCTGGCAACGGACCATGGGGCATCTCGACCGGTCCCGGGACGGCGCGGCTCGTCGCGGACCTCGTGCTCGGGTTGATCGACGCCGTGCCCGCGTCTGTCGACCCCGCGCGGTTCCGCTCGTGGTCGAGCGGTCAGCGTGAGCCGGTGCCCGGGTAGCGCGTCAGCTCGACGATCCGCTGGATCGTCCCGGTGTGGGACACGACGAACAGGTCGCCGTCGTCGTCCGTCCCGAAGGAGACGATGCTCGGCGCGGCGATCGGCAGGAGGCGCGGGATCGCCGGCGCCGCGGCCGTCGCGCTGACGACCCAGATGCGCCCGCTGCAGTAGTCGGCGAAGAAGTAACCGCCGCGCATCAGCGGGTAGTGGACGCCGCGGTAGACGAGACCACCGGTGATCGAGCAGTTGTCGGTGCCCGACGCCGCGTGGGCGTACTCGGCGAGCGGGAGGGCCCGACCGGACGTCAGGCACCCGGACATCGGCTCGTAGCAGTGGCGGCCCTCCATGTCGTCCCAGCCGTAGTTGACGCCGCGGCCGCCGCCGCTCGCCGCCGTCGAGCGGTTGACCTCCTCCCACGCCGCCTGGCCGACGTCGCCGATCCAGAGGTCGCCGGTGACCCGATCGAACGACCAGCGCCACGGGTTGCGAAGGCCCCATGCCCAGATCTCGTCGGCGCCCGTCTTGCCGACGCGCGGGTTCGAAGTGGGGATCCGGTAGGCCTTGCCTGACGAGGTCCCGTTGACGTCGATCCGGAGCATCTTGCCGAGCAGGCTGTTCAGGTTCTGGGCACGATCCTGCGGATCGCCGCCGGAACCGCCATCGCCCATCCCGATGTAGAGGTAGCCGTCGGGTCCGAACGCGATCCCGCCACCGTTGTGGTTCGCGTATGGCTGGGCGATCGCCAGCAGCTGCCGGCGCGTGTTCTCGTCGACGTCGTTGCGGTTGGAGGTCACGCGGTACTCGTCGATGACGGTGGCGCCGTCGCCGGCGCGGGTGTAATCGACGTACAGCTTCCCGTTCGACGCGAAGCTCGGATGGAACGCGAGGCCGAGGAGGCCGCGCTCCCCGCAGCAGGAGATCCTCGTGTGGACGTCCAGGAACGGCGTCCCGACCGGCCCGGACTCCAGCGTCCGGACGCGGCCCGTCTGCTCGACGACGAAGTGCCGCCGCGATCCGTCATCGGCGTACGTCAGCAGGATCGGGTTGTCGAACCCTGCGCCGGCCGGCCGCAGCGCGACGTTGACCTTGTTCGGGTCGAACGTCAGCCCGACCGTCGCGGGGACGGCGAATGTCAGCGCCGCGACGACCGCGACGACGATCGCCCCCGGCGCGCTCGCGCGGTGGATCAGCGCCAGCTCTCCGCGTCGAACAGGAAGAAGGTCAGCTGTGACCAGCGGTCGTGAACCGCCTCCCACCACAGGGCGAGGCCGTCCTCGTCGCGTGGCTGCGTCTCGACGACGGATGCGTCCCGCGCGCCGAGGCGGGAGCTCCACGATCGGGCGTCGATAGCCCGGGGTGGTGCAACGAGGTGCGGCCGCCCTCGGTCGATTCGGGCCGAGACCACGTAGGCTGCCATCACGGCCAGCGTACGACGACGGGCCGTCGTTGGAAACCCGGACTCGCGGGCTATGCTGCCGCGGTGACCGTGACCCAACGGGCGTACGGCGCCCAGTCGATGACGGCCGATCTCCGCGAGGTTCTCGTCAGCCCGCCCGGATCCACGTTCGAACGCGCGTACGACATGCCCTGGTGCGGGTTCCTGCGGCCCGTCGACGGCGACCGCGCCCGGCGCGAGCACGACGGACTCGTCGATGCGCTGATGCGCCTCGGCGTCGCGGTCCACGTCCTCGACGAGCCCGCCGGCAACGACGACCCCGATCTCGTCT
>JBJMMH010000092.1:0-34533 GCA_045804885.1 Chloroflexota bacterium
CGACCGCGGCGCCGTACTTCTTCACGAGCGGCAGGACACGCTCGAGGCGCTCGTCCTCGCCGGTCACGCTGTTGACGAGTGCCTTGCCCTGGTACACGGCAAGTCCCGCCTCGAGCGCCTCGACGATCGACGAGTCGATCGAGAGCGGCACGTCGGTGAGGCTCTGGACGAGCTGGACGGTCTTCGCCAGGATCGCGGGCTCGTCCGCGAGCGGGATGCCGGCGTTGACGTCGAGCATGTGGGCACCGGCCTGGACCTGGGCGATCGTGTCACTCTCGACGCGGCTGAAATCGCCGGCCTTCATCTCCTCCATGAGGATGGCCCGGCCGGTCGGGTTGATCCGCTCGCCGATGATCACGAACGGCCGGTCGTCGCCGATGACGACGGTCTTCGTGGCCGACCCGACGATGGTGTCGGTCACTCAGTCGGCTCCATCGTGGTGGCGCCGGCGTCTTCGCCGTTCGGCCGCTTCGGCGTCTCGTCGTGGGCCGGGGCGAGGGTCGGCCCGCCCTCCAGTCCGCCCGACTGGATGAGAGCCGCGAGCCGATGCTTGTCGTAGGTCGCCTCGAGCTTCTCGAGCTCGGCGCTGACCTCGCGCTCGATGTCGTCGCCGCAGGACCGGGCGATCTTCCGCCACTCCTCGATGTAGTCGTTGTAGGCACGCTTGCCGGCCCGGCTCGCCGCCTTGTCGATCGCGACCTGGAAGCGCGGATGGAGCACGGCCTTGCTCGACCGCCGCCCATCGCGGGCGATGACCTGGGCCGGGATGTCTCGCCACCAGATGACCGTGAGGGTCGCCATCAGGCCGACGCTCGCTCGACGCCGAACGCGACGAGCTCCGCGCCCGCGGCGACGGACGGCGTCGCGCGGATCGAGTCCGCCAGCGGCTCGACGTGGATCGGGTTGCCGGCGGCGAAGGCCGCGATCGACGTCGCGAGCTCGCCGAGCCCGACATGACGGTGCTCGAACATCAGCCCCAACCGCTCCGCGGCCGCCTGTGCCGAGGCGAGCAGCTCCGGGTCCTCGGTCTGTGAGAGATAGATCAGGCGGCGGTAGTTGGCGAAGTACATCGCCTCAAGCTCGGGGTGGCGGTCGATGCCGAGGCCACGGATGACGAGCCGCTCGAAGTTGCGCGCGAGGAAGTCGGTCAGCCAGAACGTCGCCGGGTCCTCGTCCGCCATCTCGGCGAAGGCCGCCCGCCCCGCGAAGAACTCATAGCAGTGGGCGCCGCCAAGCCGCTCGACGCCCTCCTCAGCGAGCACCGGGTCGAGCAGGCCCCCGGTGCCGCAGTCGGCGTAGGCGACGAAGATGCGCTCGTAGCCGTCGGCTCGGGCGTCCTGGATCCGCGCCCGGACCTGGTCGGGGATCCGATCCGGCCGGTTGTGGAGGTCCGGCGAGAGGCAGGCGACGTCGATTCCGGGCACGCCGCCGGTAAGCGCGACGAGCTCCCGGGCAAGCGCCCCGCAGCCGATCACGAGCGCGCGGTTGTCCCCGGCGATGCTGCGCTGTGAGCGTGCCTCAGGCAGCGGCACGGCGTTCGTCGATGAGCCGGCGCGCCGTCTCGGCGGCAACGCCCGCGTCGCGGCAGTAGGCGTCGGCCCCAACGGCCATCCCGAACTCTTCGTTGAGCGGCGCGCCGCCGACCAGAACGATGTAGTTCTCGCGGATCCCGCGGTCCTTCAGTGTCTGGATGACGACCTTCATGTACGGCATCGTCGTCGTGAGCAGCGCGCTCATGCCCAGGATGTCGGGCTTGTGCTGCTCGAGTGCCGCGATGAACTTGTCGGCGTCGGTGTTGATCCCCAGGTCGATCACCTCGAACCCCGCGCCCTCGAGCATCATCCCGACGAGGTTCTTGCCGATGTCGTGGATGTCGCCCTTGACGGTGCCGATCACGACCTTGCCGACCGGCTCCGCCCCGGTCTCCGCCAGCAGCGGCCGCAGGATCTCCATGCCGGCCTTCATCGCGTTGGCAGCGAGCAGGACCTCCGGCACGAACAGGATGCCGTCGCGGAAGTCGATCCCGACAATCTTCATCCCGGCGACGAGCGCGTCGTCGAGGACCTTGGTCGCGGTGAACCCGCGCCCGAGCAGGATTTTCGTGCCCTCGACGATCTCGTCCCTCATCCCGTCGTAGAGATCGTTGTGCATCTGTTCGACGAGCTCGTCGTCGGACAGGGCGTTGAGGTCGATGTCCTCGTAGTCGTCCGGCACGCGATGCGCTCCTGGCCGCCCTGCTGGTTTGCCGCCCGGTTCCACGATACGGAACGGTGCCGTATGATGGAACGACCATGCGAATCTAGCCGACGAGGAGCGGGGTGTCCAGAGTCCAGTCCATCGAGCGGGCGTTCGCGGTGCTCTCGGCGCTTTCCGACGGGCCGATCGGCGTGACCGAGGTCGCCGAGCGAGCCGATCTGCCGAAGTCGACCGCGGCGCGGCTGCTCTCATCACTGAGCCGCGAAGGCGCAGTCGAGCAGGTGCCGGGCGACTCGCGATACCGACTGGGCCCGCGGATTGCAACCCTCGCCGAGGGCGTCGTACCAATGCGGAGCCTCATCGCGACGGCGCGGCCGATCCTCGAGGGGCTCGCGGCCGAGACCGGCGAGACCGCCGGACTGTCGGTGGCCGACGGCTTCGTTGTCCACTACGTCGACCAGGTCGCCACGAGCCACCAGGTCCAGGTTCGCGACTGGACCGACACCCGCGTGCCGATGCACGCGGTGTCATCAGGACTGATCTTCCTGGCCCAGCGGCCAGCGTCGATGCTGGACGCCTACCTCGAGGGCGAGCTCGAGGCGTTCACGCCGCGGACACTGACCTCGCCCGATGCGCTGCGCGAGCGGCTCGCGCACGTCCGGGCCGACGGCTTCGCCTGGGTCCACGAGGAGTTCGCGGAGGGCCTCAACTCGGTCGCTGCTGCCGTCACCGACTCGGTGGGAATCGTGACCGCGGCAGTCCACCTTCACGGCCCCGCGTACCGCTTTCCGCAGGGACGCGAGGCGGAGATCGGCGGCGAGGTGCTCGCGGCCGCGACGCGCGTTTCGGAGCGACTGCGCCGTTCCATCTGAGGTCGCGATGCGGCGTGCGTTCAGCGCGCCGCGGATGCCCTCGGCGGGGGCGTCTCGTGGACGTCGTCGTGGGCCGCCTCGGTGCGCGATTCCGTGCCCACCGAGGGCACGCGTCCCAGCACGAACCAGATCGCGTGGACCGGCGTGTCTCCGGCGTTCGCCAGGCGGTGCGGGATCGTCGAGTCGAACGAGACGGCGTCGCCCGGCTCGAGGCTGTAGTCCTCGAAGCCGATCCGGACATCGAGTCGGCCCTCCAGGACGTAGCCCCACTCGTGGCCGCTGTGGCGCTGGTAGGCGGATTCCGCGCTTGACGCGCCACCCACGTCGTAGGTCACGTACAGGAACTCGACGTCGCGTTCGGATCGCGCGGTGAGGCGCTCCCACTCGACCCCGGATGCGAGGCGGATTCGTTTGCGGGACGCGGCGGGCTGGACGACCTCCTCCACGGACCGTGGCGGCTCGGCGGCGGTGAGCGCCGCCTGGCGGCGATCGTTGAACATCAGCTCGTCGAGCGACACATCGAGCTCCGCGGCGATCGCGTAGAGCGTCGAGACGGAGGGATTCGCCCGGCCCGTCTCGATCTGCGAGATCAGGCTCGGCGACACTCCCAGGCGCCCGGCGAGCTCGCGCAGGCTCAGGGCGCTCTTCGCCCGGGCGGCGCGGAGCCGCTCCCCCATCTGCGGGTAGTCGGGACGGGCGCCGCCCTCGGCCGGCATCAGAACATCAGACGGCCGTTGTCGATGACGAGGTCGACTCCGTCGATCGACGCGTTCTCGAGCAGGAATCGCGTGCCGTCGACGATCTCGTCCATCGTGGCGAGCTTCTTCGTGATCGTCTTCGATGTGTGGCCCTCGAGGATCGTCGGCGGTTTCCCGTGCCAGTACGGGCTGTCGCCGACGATGCCTGGATGGATCGCGTTCACCCGGATCGGCGCCAGCTCCCAGGCGAGCGACTTCACCATGCCCGAGACGCCGCCGTTGACAGTGGAGACCGTCGTCGAGCCGGGATACGGGCGGTCCTTCGCCTGGCCGCCGAACAGGACGATCGAGCTGTCGGGCGCCAACCGGTCGAGCAGCACGTGGACGACCTCCGCGAAGCCGACGAGCTTCAACGTGACGAGCACGAGGGCGCGGTTGATGTTGAAGTCGCGGATCGTGTTCTCGTCACGGTCGATCGCGACAATCGCCAGGTACTTCACCCGGCCGACCGACGCGAGCGCGTCGCGGATCGTCTTCGGCTTCGCCAGGTCGAGGGCGATCCCGCGGGCGGTCCCGCCGATCTCCGCGGCGACGGCGTCCGCGTGCGATGCGGAGCGGCCAGTCAGGATCGTCTCCCGGCCCGTGCCCGCGTAGGAGCGGGCGAGCTGCTGGCCGATCCCGCGTGTACCGCCGACGACGACGACGGCGCCGTCATTCGACATCGTTCTCCTCCTCGAACTTCGTCCAGGTCGGCAGCCAGCGGTATGCGTGGCGCGCCGGCGGCTGCGGCGCCTGCGTCTCGATCCAGCGGACCTGCTCGGACCCCGTGTTGTAGAAGCCGTGGACACCCCCGACCGCCGAGAACACCACGTCGCCGGCACGGACCTGGTAGACGGTTCCGTCGAGCTCCGCCTCGACATCGCCCGCGAGGAAGAAGTACGCCTCCTCGAACGGGTGGTCGTGCTGCTGGGCCGAGCCGCCGGGCTCGTAATCGACCGTGAACATCGTCAGTAGATCGGCTCCGAAAGGCCGATCGACGAGCATCTTCACGCTGATCCCGGAGTAGACGATCAGAGCCTCGTTCATCCCGACCGGCTTCCGGCCGCGGGCGGGATCGGCGAGGCGGAGGGCCTCGGCCTGGGGCGGCGTCCCGTCGTAGTGGCCGACGTACCGTAGCGACGGCCCGAACGCCGGGCGCCGGGCGCGCGCGCTGAGCGACGCGAGGTCGGCCGGCCCCTTCGCGTAGAACGTGTCCCTGCGGCCGGCGTCGAGGCCCAGCCGCTGCGGCGTGTTGACGCTGAGCCACCGGGTCTGACCCGGTCCGTCGTTGCCGAGACCATGCCACATCCCGAGTGGGTTCAGCGCGAAGTCGCCCTTCACGAGCCGGTGAATCCGGCCGTCATGGTCGAGCAGCAACTCGCCCTCGAGGACGTACAGGACCTCCTCGAACGAGTGGACGTGGCGCTGGAGCCAACCGCCGGGCAGGAGCGCGCCGACTGCGAGCTCGGTGTGGACCGCGCCCTGCTCGGGCCCGACGAGCACGTTCCGGGCAAGGCCCTGCGATCGGTCGGACGCTGGCATCGGTTCGTCGGCGAACGACCAGTCGACGTGTCCGACGAAGTGCATGGGCCTCCCCGGCCGGCCTCGGGTCCGGCCGCGTGTGCGGTCTGGCGCAGCGCTGAGCGGGCTGCAGCACCATTGAACGACCTGCCGTCAAGATGTGAAGCGTGGTTGAAGTACCGGCCGATCAGGGGGATAATCGCTCCCCGCTGAACCGCCGTCGCCGAGCCAGGAGGATGACTCCGTGAGCGCCGTCGAAGCCGCGACACCCCCGTCGACCGCCCTCCGGCCGTTCGCCTCGCCCGGGGCCCAGACGGTCGACTGGGAGGAGCGCGTCAACCCGGACCGGCTTCGGGCATACCGGCTGGAGCGCGCGAAGGCGGCCTTGGCGGCCAGCGGCGTCGGGGCGCTGCTGCTCTTCGACTTCAACAACATCCGCTATGTGACCAGCACCCACATCGGCGAGTGGGCCAGGGACAAGATGACGCGCTACGCGCTGCTGACGCGCGGCGGCGAGCCGCACCTCTGGGACTTCGGGTCGGCGGCGAAGCACCACCGGCTCTACTGCCCGTGGCTGCCGCCGGAGAACGTCCGGGGCGGGATGATCGGGCTGCGCGGCGCGGTCGCGCCTGATGCCGGGCTGTTCACGAGGGCTGCCCGAGAGATCGCCGAGATCCTGCGGGACGAGGGCGTCGCCGACATGCCGATCGGCGTCGACATCGTCGAGCCTCCGATGCTCGCGGCGCTGCACGACGAGGGCATCCTCGTCCGTGACGGCCAGCAGACGATGCTCGACGCACGCGAGGTGAAGTCGCAGGACGAGATCACGCTCCTGAACACGGCCTGCGCGATGGTCGACGGCGCCTACCAGCTGATCGCGGAGCAGCTCAAGCCGGGCATCAAGGAGAGCCAGCTCGTGGCGAACGTCACGAAGCTCCTCTTCGAGCTCGGCGCGGAGCACGTCGACAACATCAACGCGGTGTCAGGCGAGCGCTGTTCGCCACATCCGCACGTCTTCAGCGACCGGATCATCCGGCCCGGCGACCAGGCGTTCTTCGACATCATCCAGACGTTCGTCGGCTACAAGACCTGCTACTACCGGACGTTCACGGTCGGATCCGCCACCGACGCCCAGCGCGACGCCTACAAGAAGGCCCGCGGCTGGATCGACGCGTCCATCGAGCTGATGCGGCCGGGCGTCGGGACTGACGAGGTCGCGAAGGTGTGGCCGAAGGCCGAGGAGTTCGGCTTCTCCAGCGAGATGGAGTGCTTCGGGCTGCAGTTTGGACACAGTGTCGGCCTTTTCCTCCACGAGCGCCCGATCATCAGCCGGCTGAACTCGCTGGATCATCCGGTCGAGCTCAAGGCAGGCATGGTCATCGCCCTCGAGACGTACTGCCCGGCGAAGGACGGCTACTCCGCGGCCCGGATCGAGGAAGAGGTCGTGATCACCGACGACGGCCCGCAGATCATCACGCGGTTCCCGTCCCAGGAGCTGTTCGTGGCGAACGCCTACTGATGGCCACCGCCGTCGTGCCCGACACCGAGACCCGGATCCGGCTCTACCGGACGATGCAGGAGTGCCGGCTGTTCGAGACGCGCGCCCAGGAGCTGTTCTTCGAGGGACTGGTCCGCGGCACGACCCACCTGGGCATCGGCCAGGAAGCAGTCGCAGCCGGGTTCGCCGCGGCGATGAACGAGGACGACTACACGTTCGCGACGTACCGCGGCCACAACCACGCCCTGTCACGCGGCGCGCCGATGGGCCCGCTCTACGCGGAGCTGTTCGGCCGGGCGAACGGGCTGATGGGCGGCAAGGGCGGCTCGATGCACATCACCGACGTCGGCCACCACATGATGGGCTCGTACGCGATCGTCGGTGCCCACCTGCCGATCGCCCTCGGCGCGGCGTGGAGCGCGCAGTACCGGAAGTCGGGCCAGGTCGCGGTGTGCTTCTTCGGCGACGGGACGACGAACATCGGGGCGTTCCACGAGGCGCTGAACATGGCGGTCGTCTGGAAGGCGCCGGTCGTGTTCGTCTGCGAGAACAACCAGTACATGGAGTACACGCCGATCGGGGCCGTGACGGCGGTCGCGCGACCGGCGGCCGACCGGGCGTCGGCCTACGGACTCGAGCCGATCGTCGTCGACGGCAACGACGTCGAGGCTGTTTTCGACGTCGCGCGCCGGGCGATCGACCGGGCTCGCGCCGGGGACGGCCCGTCGCTCGTCGAGGCCGTCACGTACCGCCACGGCGGCCACTCCCGCGCCGACCCCGGCAAGTACCGGCCCGACGACGAGGTCGAGGCCTGGAAGGCGCGCGACCCGATTCCGGCCGAGCGCGCCCGGCTGCGCGACGCGGGCGTCGACGAGGCGACGCTCGACGCGATCGACGAGGAGGCGGAAGCGAAGATCGCTGCGGCTGAGGCCGAGGCCCGGGCGGGCGCGGAACCGTCGCCGAGCGTGATCGAGACGCAGATGTGGGCCGACGGCGGCAGCTCGTGGCGGAGCGATCGTGACTGAGACGACGTATCGACAGGCGGTCGCGATGGGTATCGCCCAGGAGATGCAGCGCGACTCGTCGGTCGTGCTCGTGGGCGAGGACGTCGGAGCGGCAGGAGGCGTCTTCAAGCTGACCGAGGGCCTGTTCGCGAAGTTCGGACCGGAGCGCGTCGTCGACACACCAATCAGCGAGCAGGCGATCGTCGGTGCCGCGATGGGCGCCGCGATGACCGGTCTCCGCCCGGTAGCGGAGCTGATGTTCAGCGACTTCTTCGCGGTGACCTGGGACATGGTCGCGAACCAGATCGCGAAGACCCGCTACATGACCGACGGTCAGGTGTCGCTTCCGCTGGTCCTGCGGACGGCCAACGGCGCGGGGCTCCGGTTCGGCGCTCAGCACAGCCAGAGCATCGAGAACTGGGCCATGGCGATCCCCGGGCTGAAGGTCGTCGCGCCGTCGACTCCCGCCGACGTCGTCGGCCTCATGGCGGCTGCGATCCGCGACCCCGATCCGGTGGTCTTCTGCGAGCACAAGGGGCTCTTCGCGACGAAGGGCGACGTCCCGGACGGCGAGCACGTCGTGCCGCTCGGGCGAGCGGCGGTCCTCCGCGAGGGCGGCGACGCGACGATCGTCTCGATCGCGGCAATGGTCCCGCGGGCGCTCGAGGCCGCCGACCGCCTCCACGCCGACCACGCCATCGACGCAGAAGTCATCGACCTCCGGACCCTCGTCCCGCTCGACGTGGCGACGATCCTGCGATCCGTCGAGAAGACGTCCCGCCTCTTCACCGTCGAGGAGAATCCACGGCTGTGCGGCTGGGGCGCCGAGATCGCCTCGATCGTTGCCGACGAGGGCTTCTACAGCCTCGACGCGCCAATCGTCCGGATCACGACGCCGCACGTCCCGCTGCCGAGTGCCGCGGCGCTCGAGGATGCGGCGATCCCTAATGTCGAGCGGATCGTCGAGACAGTCCAGCGTCGGCTGGAGGACGCCAAGTGACGCTCGTCGGCGTCGTCGGGACGGGGCGGATGGGGTCGGCGATGGCCCGCGCGCTCCGGACGGCCGGCCTCGACGTGATCCTCCAGAACCGGACGGCCGAGCGGGCCGCCGCGCTGGCCCGCGTCCTTGGCTGCGAGGTCTGCACGTCGCCTGCAGAGGTCGCGGCGAAGGCCGACGTCGTGCTGACCATGCTGGCCGACGACGATGCGGTGCTTTCGACATGGCGCGGGCGGAAGGGCCTCATCGCGGGCGCCCGACCCGGGACCGTCCTCGTCGACCTCTCGACCGTGACGCCGGATACGATCCGATCGCTGGAATCCGATGTACGAGCGACCGGCGCCGGGATCCTCGACGCCCCTGTCTCGGGCAGCGTGTCGCTCGCCACGAGCGGCGAACTGACGCTGATGGTCGGCGGCACGGCGGAGGACCTTGATCGGGCGCGGCCCGCGCTCGAACCGCTGGCGAAGACCAAGGTCCACGTCGGTCCGCTGGGGACGGGCGCGGCGATGAAGCTGGCCGTCAACACCGTGATCTTCGGGCTCAACCAGGCGCTGTCCGAGGGTCTCGTCCTCGCCGAGGCAGCCGGGATCGACCGCGGCGTCGCATACGGCGTGCTTGCCGACAGCGCCGTCGGCGCGCCATATGTCGGCTACAAGCGGGCGGCGTTCCTCGATCCCGACGGGACGCCGGTCGCGTTCGCGCTCGATCTCGCCGAGAAGGACCTCCGCCTGATTCACGACCTCGCCGGCCGGGTCGGGCTCGAGCTGCCGCAGTCACGGGTCAACCTCGACACGATTCGGGCCGCGTCCGACGCGGTCGGCGGCGATAGCGACTTCTCGACGGTCGCGACGCATCTGCGCAACGAACGACAGGCGCTGACGCACGAGGCGGCGGGAGGACGGTGACGATCTAGGTGAACGACAGGGGTTCGACATCGGGGACACCTTCGAGCAGCGAGAGAAGGAGCTAGCAGTGGCCGACCGAATGCTGATCCGCAACGGCATCGTCCTGACCCAGGACCCTTCGCTGGGCGAGCTGCCGAGGGCCGACGTCCTTCTCGAGGGCGACACGATCGCGGCCGTCGGCCCGAATTTGTCGGCCGACGGCGCGGAGGTGATCGACGCAGAGGGCGACATCGTCATCCCGGGCTTCATCGACACCCACCGCCACACGTGGGAGACGTCGATCCGGACCTCCGCCCCGGACTACACGCTGGGCGCGTACTTCGGCGGCATCCTCGACAAGTTCGCTCCGCACTACCGGCCCGACGACGTCTACGCCGGCAACCTCTGGGGGGCGCTCGAGTGCGCCAATGCGGGCATCACCACGCTCGTCGACTGGTCGCACATCATGAACACGCACGAGCACGCGGACGAGGCCATCCGCGGGCTCCGGGAATCCGGCATCCGATCGGTCTTCGCGTTCGGCTTTCCGAACACGTCGCTCCAGGACTGGTGGTTCGGTCCCGACTACGCGGGCAGCGTCCTCGAGATCGACGGCGACCTCGCCCGGCGGCTCCGATCGCAGTACTTCAACTCCGACGACGGCCTCATCACGATGGCCCTCGCGACGCGCGGCACGAACTTCTGCCGCGAGGAAGTCGTGCGCAAGGAGTGGGGGCTCGCGAAGGAGCTCGGCCTCAACATCACGGTCCACGTCGCGATGTACCGGTTCGGCTATACCAAGATGCAGCTGACGAAGCTCAAGGAGATGGACCTCCTCTACCCGAACACGACGTACATCCACTCGTCGCACCTGCTGCCCGAGGAGTGGGAGATGGTTCGCGACTCCGGCAGCAACGTCTCGTACGCGCCCCAGATCGAGCTGCAGATGGGCCACGGCTGGGCGCAGGCGGTCACCGCCCGCGACTACGGCGTGCCGATGGGCCTGTCCTCCGACGTCGCGACCACCGCGTCCTCTGACCAGTTCACCCAGATGCACGCGATCTTCGCCTCGGAGCGGGCGCGCCGTTACGAGATTGCCTGGGACCAGAACCTGGAGTGGAACGAGCCCGAGAGCAAGCTGATCAGCTCCCGGGAGGTCCTCGCGATGGCGACGATCGGAGGCGCGCAGGTCGCAGGTCTCGGCGATCGGACGGGGTCGATCACGCCGGGCAAGAAGGCCGACATCGTCATCATCGACGGCCACGCAGTCAACGTCGCGCCGGTCATCGACCCGGTCGGGGCGGTCGTCTGCGCAGCGGACGTCTCGAACGTCGACACGGTGATGGTCGGCGGCAAGATCCTGAAGCGCGACGGCAAGCTGCTCGCCGACCTGACGGGCCCCCGACAGAAGGTGAACGCGTCGCGCGACTATCTGGTCAGCAAGTTCGATCAGCCGGAGCCGGGCTGGCTGCCGGCCGCGGTCACCGCCTGATCCGGCGATCGCTATCGGCACATCGGTACACCCCACCACGGCCCCGGGCCGGCGTGCGCCCCCAGCGCCGGTCCCGAGGCCGCGATTCAGTAGCCCGGCTGGCAAGGCCGCGATCCGCGGTGTGGCGCGATGCGACGAGTCAGCTCGGGCGAGGTTCCAGGCGGGGCGCTCCCGGCCGGAGCGTCCTGACGGGCCGGTCGCTCCCGGTCGCTCCTTGCCGGATCGCGGCCGGCGGGAGCGGCTGTGGCTCGCTGGCCGCGGCCGCCGGGAACCTGATCGCGAACGTCGTCCCGACGCCTGATTGAGATTCGACGGCGACGTTGCCACCCGCTCGGGCCGCGAATCCGCTCACCATCGAGAGTCCTAGTCCGGAGCCCTTGCCGGCGTCCTTGGTGGTGTAGAACGGCTCGAAGATGCGACCGAGGACCTCCGGCGGAATACCCGTCCCGGTGTCGCGGACGACGACCTCCACGAACGACCCATCTGACGTTGCCCGCCCGACGCCGATCGTCAGCGTTCCACCGTCGGCCATCGCGTCGCGGGCGTTCACGGCGAGGTTGATCAACGCCTGCTCCAGCTGGCCGACGTCGATCGACGCGACCATCGGCTGGTCGGCGATGTCGACCTCGACCTCGATCCGACTGCCAAGCAGCTTCCGAAGCAGCGGCGCGAGATCCGTCACGATGTTGCGGACGTCGACGGGATCCCCGGCCGGGCCCGACTCGCGTCCGACGGCGAGCAGCCGCCGGGTGAGGTCGTTCGCCTTCTCGACGACCGTCGAGATCGCTTCGGCATCGGCGCGGACCTGCGCGTCGCCGGTCTGCGCCTCGATCAGCGCCGCGTAGCCACGAGCGACGGTCAGCGTGTTGTTGAAGTCGTGGGCGAGACCGCTCGCGAGGAGTCCGATCGCCTCCATCTTCTGGGCGTGGAGGAGCTGCGCCTCGAGCTGGACGCGTTCGGTCACGTCGACGAGCTGGCCCGCGATGCCGATCGCCCGGCCGCGCCGGTCGCGGAGCGGCGCGGCGTAGATGTCGATCCAGCGCTCGTCGCCGTCCTTCGTCATCCGCCGGACGCGTTCGCCGGAGGTCACGTGGCCCTCGATCGTTCGGTGGATTCGGGCGGCCGCGGCGCGCTGCTCGTCGGGCGGCGTCATCCCGGCCGGAAGGGGACCGCCGACGACCTCGTCCGCGGTCCAACCGAAGGTCCGTTCGCTGGCCGGGTTCCAGATCGTGACCTTTCGGTCCATGCCGAACGCCTGCGTCGCGACCGGCGACGAGCGCACGATCGCGGACAGGATCTCCGATGTCCGGTCGAGCTCCGCCTCGGCCTTGTCGCGTGCGGCGATCTCCTGTTCAGCCCGCCCGAGGGCCGCGAAGAGCTGGCGGCTCGCCCGCCACTGGAGCCCGAGGCCCAGGACCACGACCGTCGCGAATCCTGCAATCGGCAGCAGCGCCGGCAGCTCGACGAAGAGCCCTCGGGCCGGCCCGACGAGGACCGCCGCGGCGACGCCGGCAACGGCCGCGACGCCGGCGGACACGAGGGCACCGACCATCTGGCGGCCGCGGAGCTGGGGCTGGACGAGGCCGACGCCGACGAGCGGCAGGACGACCGCGAACGCCAGTCCGACTGTCACGAAACAGCCCGCGAGGATCGCCTCGATGTTCAGGCCGAGCGCGGCGAGGCGAAGGAAGGCCGGGCGGCTCCGGCCGAGGATGACGAAGAGACCGGCGAGGGACGGGACGACGACCATCGTCGCGATCTCGCCAGGCGTCGGGGTCTGATCGGCGAACGTCGCGGCGAGACCGACGAGGAACGCGGCGACCGGGGCGAGCAGGAGGATGGCGCGGATTGCGGGGCCGTCAGCGGCCATGCGGAGAGCGGGAGCGGGGAGAGGGGCAGCGGGCACGGCGGAACCGGGGTGTGACAAGCCCGCGCCTGGGCTGAGGCGCGCGTCGAACTGGGGCATCGAGAACGGAACTCCCCCACGGGTAGCTGGGTCGCCGGGTCGAAAACCGGTTTACGATTGCCGAAACCGTACGGCATTTTGATACGAGCCGTCTAGTATCATTAAGGTGAACGTTTCTTTGTCGCGGATGAGACAGGAGCCATGTCCGACGCTTCACATGCGAACGCAAACGGCGAGTCGGCGGCGCCGCCGCCACGAGGCCGGCCGCGCGACACGGGAGCCGACGCTCGCGTCCTGCGGGCCTGCGTCGACCTGCTGACGGAAGTCGGCGCCGAGGGGACGACCATGGCGGCCGTGATCGAGCGCTCCGGCGTCGCCCGAGCCACGGTCTATCGGCGCTGGCCCAACCGCGAGGCCCTGCTGATCGCGGCGCTGCGCGAGCTGAAGGGCCGCGGCCCCGTCGCACTGAGCGGCGATCTCGAGACGGACATCGCCCGGAGCGCTGAGCAGGCGCGCCGCATCCTGGCCGAAGAGCGCTTCCGATCGATCCTCCCGCTGCTCGCGCGCGACCTCGTGAAGGGCGGCCGGCGCGAGGGTTCCGCGACCTTTCACCGCGTCGCCCCCAATCACGAGCGCCTCGCCCGCATCTACGAGGAGCTGGCGGCCAAGTTCGGGCTCCGCGACGACATCGACGGCCAGCTCGTCTCGGACATCGTGATCGGCGCTCAGCTGGCCCGCCTTCTCAGCACGGGCCGGCCGCCGACGAAGCCGATGACCGATCAGCTCGTCGAGGTGCTGCTCGCGGGGCTGCGCGTGTCCAAGGACGTCTGAGCAGAATCGTCCCCGACCGGCCTGTGCCGGTAGAACGGCAGATGCTCGGGCGGCAGCGGCTCGGCGCCGATGATCAGGTCGGCCGCCTTCTCCGCGAGCATCATCACTGGCGCGTAGATGTTGCCGTTCGTGATGTACGGCATCGCCGACGCATCGACGACCCGCAACCCCTCGATGCTGTGGACCCGCATCGTGAGCGGGTCGACGACCGACATCGGGTCCGTGCCCATCCGCGCGGTGCACGAGGGGTGGAGCGCCGTCTCCGCGTCTCGGGCGACCCAGCCGAGGATCTCTTCGTCGGTTTCGACAGCCGCCCCGGGCGACATCTCGCCACTGTCGTACTCGGCGAATGCGGGCTGGCTGAGGATCCGGCGGGCGACGCGGATCGCCTCGACCCATTCGCGGCGGTCCTGGTCCGTCGAGAGGTAGTTGAAGCAGAGCTCCGGATGCGCACGTGGATCTGTGGACTTCAGGCGGATCGTGCCGCGTGCGTCGGAATACATCGGCCCGACGTGAACCTGGTAGCCGTGGCCGGCCGCGCCGGCCGTACCGTCGTAACGAATCGCGAGCGGCAGGAAGTGGAACATCAGGTTCGGGTACTCGACGTCCTCGTTGCTCCGGACGAAGCCGCCGCCCTCGAAGTGGTTCGACGCGCCCGGGCCGCTTCGGAGGAACAGCCACTGGGCCCCGATGAACGGCCGGCGCCACTTCTGGGTTGCGGCGGGCTGCATCGAGACCGCTTTCATCGAGGCGTGCTGGATGTAGACCTCGAGGTGGTCCTGCAGGCTCTCGCCCACCCCCGGCAGATCCTGCGCGACGCTGATCCCGTGAGCGCGGAGATGGTCGCCGCGACCGATGCCGCTGAGCATCAGCAATTGGGGCGTGTTGATCGCCCCGCCTGCGAGGATCACCTCGTCCGCGACGATCCGCTCGGTCGATCGGCCCTTCGCGACGTCAACGCCGATGGCCCGCGGCCCAGCCATCGCGATGGCGGTGACGAACGCGCGGGTTCGGACCTCGAGGTTCGGCCGGCCGCGAACAGGCCGGAGATATGCCTGTGACGCCGACCAGCGGCGGCCCCTTCGGATGTTGCGGTCGAATGCGGCGACGCCTTCCTGGCGATAGCCGTTGACATCGGCCGTGGGCGGGTAGCCCGCCTGCTCGGCAGCCGCGAACCAGGCTCGGAACAGCGGGCTGTCCGCGGGGCCGCGCTCCAGCGTCAGGGGTCCGCCATGGCCGCGGTAGGGGTCGTCGGGCGCGGCGGCGGTGCAGTCCTCCATCCGCTTGAAGTACGGCAGGCACTTCGCGTACGACCACGTCTCCATGCCGGGATCCGCGGCCCAACGCTCGTAGTCGAGCGGGTTCCCGCGCTGGAAGATCATCCCGTTGATGCTGCTGCTGCCGCCGAGGACCTTGCCCCGGGCGTGGAAGATCCGGCGGCCGTTCATGAACGGCTCCGGCTCGGACTCGTAGCGCCAGTCGTAGAAGCGGCTGCCGATGGGGAACGTCAGGGCCGCCGGCATGTGGATGAACGGGTCGAGCCGCCAATCCGGCCGTCCCGCCTCGAGGACGAGGACACGCCGATCGGGATCGGCGGAGAGGCGGTTCGCGAGGACGCTCCCGGCCGATCCACCACCGACGATGACGACGTCCCACCGCGTCGCCGGATCCGCTGTCATCGTCGGGGATCGTAGCGTCCCGCGGCGCGCAGCGATAAGGCGCGAAGCGTCGTCGACCGTAAGGAATGAGGCGTTTCGAGGGTCGAGGTGGGGTTTCCGCCCGATGGCGACCGAGCGCCTGGAGGCCAATCTCGGCACAGGAGCCGAGAACCCCCGCTCGCAGCGAACCGGCAAGCGACCGATTGGGTGGACGGTGGGGTCGGCGAGGAGAAACACACAGATGTCGACGCTTCCCGTTGCTGCCCGGCCGGCCGCCACGCTACCGCGCGTTCCGTTCGGCCTCGTCCTTCTTGGCCTGGCGCTCGCGGTCATGCTCGGCGCCGTTGTCGGCGCGAAGGTCATCGCGAGCCCATCGCAGGCCGTCATCGCCAACAACCCGACGTCGGCCGATTCGGCCGCGCGCCACGCCCCTGTCACCCAGGCCGCCGCAGCGGCCTCGACGATGGACGGCTACCGACTGATCGTCGCGAACATCGCCGCGGCCGAAAAGCGCCACGACTTCGCGGCCCAGCACCAGTTCGTCGAGGAGCTCGACCGGGCCCTGACCCCGGCCGTCATCGGCGGCATCTACATCGAGCGCGCCGAACTCGTCGCCAGTCTCGAGACTGCCGTCGAGAATCACGACAGCCACGGCCGGGCCGTCATCAGCCGGCAGCTCGCGAAGCTCTGCGGCCCCGCGCCCGTCAAGGCCCGGGTCGACTTCTGCAACTGACAACCCGCGTTCCGCGGGGATCGGACGCGGCCGGCCGGGCGACTCGCCCGGCCGGCCTCTTCGTGTCTGTCGGGCTCACCCGCCCTTGACCCGCCGAACCTCCGCGCTGATCGCCGGCACGACCTGGTGGAGGTCACCGATGACCGCGTAGTCGGCGACGGCCATGATCGGCGCATCGGCGTCGGTGTTGATCGCGAGAATCCGCTTGGCCGCCCGGGCACCGACGATGTGCTGGATAGCGCCGCTGATCCCGCAGGCGATGTACAGGTCGGGTGCGATCCGCATCCCGGTCTGGCCGATCTGCATCGAGTGCGGCCGCCAGCCCTGGCTGGTGACCACGCGCGACACGCCGACCGCCGCCCCGAGCAAGCCCGCCAGCTCCTCGAGCTCCGAGAACGCGTCGGGGCTCCCGACACCGCGGCCGCCGCCGACCACGACCCGCGCGTCCGCCAGAGAGACGCCCGTCCGGTCGGGTTCGAGCGTGCGCGCGACCGAGACGGCGAGATCGGCATCGGTCAGCGTCGGAGTGAAGACCTCGACGGCGGGCGGCTCGGCGCCTGCCCTCGGCTCGGCGACCGCGACGGCGTGCGGCGCGATGGTCAACAGCTTCGTCGCCGCGTCGAGCGTCGACTCCTCCAGCAGCGAGCCCGCCCAGCGCTGGCGGACAACGCGAAACGGCTCGCCGCCGAGGACCTCCGTCACGTTCGCGGCCATCGGCAGGTCGAGTCGTGCGCCGACATGGGCCATCACCTCGTTGCCGCGGTCACTACCGGCGGCAAGGATGACCGACGCCGACATCGCCGCGCCCTGGAGTTGGAGCAGCGACGCAGCCCACGCGGCGGGCGCGAACGCCTCGAGGCGCGTATCGTCGATGACGTGGGCGACCGCGACGTCGCGGCCCGCGAGCGCGGTGGCAGCCCCGCGAGCGTCCCCTCCCACGAGGGCGGCCTCGAGCTGCTCGCCGGAGGCTCCGGCCAGCCGCGAGGCGAGTGAGACCGCCTCCAACGACAGCCGATCGGGCCGTCCCTCGGCATGCTCGACGAGGACGAGGATCATCGCCCCAGGAGCCCGAGCTTCTGAAACAGCTCGACGACCGCCGGCGCCGCCGCGGCCCCCTGCCCGATGACCTCGACCTCGCTTTCCGTGCCTTCCGGCAGGCGCAACCGCTCCTTCGTCGGGCCGCCCGGTCGGCGCTCCGGAACGAGCGTCCGGATCTCCTTCTTGCGGGCCCGCAACCTGCCCGGCACCGACGGGTAGCGGGGCAGGTTCAGCCCCTCCTTGACGCCGAGGACCGCCGGCATCGGCAGGTCGAACACCTCCCAGCCCCCTCCCGCCTCGCGCCGCGCCTCGACGCCGCCGTCGCGCGCGGTGATGGCCTTGATCCCGCTCACGACCGGCCGGCCGAGTGCCGTTGCCGCCCGGATCCCGACCTGGAAGTCGCCTGTGTCGGCGGCCTCGTTGCCGAACAGGATCAGATCGAACGGCCCGCCCTCGGTCTCGAGGGCCCGGACCGCATCGACGATCGCTGCCGCCGTCGCGTACGCGTCCCAGTCGGATCCGTCCGTCTGGAGCAGCACGGCGTTGTCGATGCCGATCGCCATCGCGTCGCGGAGCTGCTCACTAGCCGCCTCCGGCCCGAGCGTCAGAACCGTCGACGACCCGCCCTGCGCCTCGACGATCCGGACGGCCTCCTCCACGCCGCACTCCTCGTGCGGGCTGATCGTGAATCCCAGGAATCGCGTGTCGATGTCCTGGGCATCCGCGGTGAGGACGATCTTCCCGCCGGTCGCGGGAACGCGCTTCACGCAGACGAGGACGTTCACCGCGCGCTCAGCTCCGGATCCGCGCGTTCTCCGGGTCGAACAGCGGCGTGCTTCCCGCGACCGCGACCTTCACCGGGTACTGCTCGCCGAAGTACTCGACGAGCAGCTCGTTGCCGACGACCGCCTCGTCCGGCGGCAGGTAGGCCATCAACAGATGCTTCCCCACCGACGGCCCCGAGCCCGCCGAGGTCACGTACGACCGGCGACCCTTCCTGTCGACGAGCGGCGAGCCATCGCGGGCGAGGATCGGCTCGCGTCCGAGCATGTAGCGCTTCATACCCGACGTCGACGTCTCGTCCTCGAGCGTCAACGTCGAGAGGACGGCCGTCGGGCCTGCCTCGCGCTGGCGGATGTACGCCGGCTTGCCGACGAAATCGCGGTCCTTCAGCGTCGGCCGGGCCATGCCGGCGTCGACGAGGTTGAAGTCGAGCTCGAGCTCCGCGCCGTGGGCGCGATAGCCCTTCTCGATGCGGGCGGTGACCGCGTACGTCCCGATGCCGACCGCCACGAGCCCGCGCGGCTGGCCGGCCTCCCAGAGCGCGTCCCAGACGCGCAGGCCCTGCTCGATCGGGACGTAGATCTCCCAGCCGAGCTCGCCGACGTACGAGATCCGGGATGCGAGCGTCCGGACGCCGTCGATGTCGACGGTCTTCGAGGTCAGGAACGGGAAGCCGGCGTGGCTCACGTCGTCGGAGGTCGCGGACGCCAGCACCTCGCGGGCGCGTGGGCCCCACAGCCCGATCGTCGTCCACTGACTGGTCGCGTCGTGGAGCTGGGCTGAGCCGTCGGCGGGCAGCGCGTCGGTGAAGAGCTTCTTGTCCCGCATCCCCATGCCGCCGCCGGTCACCACGCGGAAGTGGTCGCGGCCCAGCCGCATGATCGTGAGGTCGGCGAGGATTCCGCCGGCGGAGTTGAGGAGCGGCGTGTAGACGGTCTTGCCCACCGGCACGTCGACGCGGTTCACGCATAGGCGCTCGAGGTAATCGCAGGCACCGGGTCCGGTGACGTCGAAGATCACGAATGCCGACAGGTCGACCATCCCGGCCCGGTCGCGCATCGCGAGATGCTCGGCGTTGATGATCGGCGACCACCAGCGTGACCCCCACTCCGCGTCGCGGGGCATCACGCGATCGCCGTATTCGTCGAGCAGCGGCTTGTTCGCGTTGTACCAGTACGGTCGCTCCCAGCCCGCCGCCTCGAAGAACTCCGCGTCCAGCGACACCTGCCGGATGTACGAAGGCGAGAGCCGGATCGGGCGGTTCGAGGCCCACTGCTCCTGGGGGTGGACGATGCCGTAGGTCTTGTTGTAGCCCTCGCTCGTCCGGGCCGCGATGTGCTGGGCGACCTTGTGGTGGTCGTAGAAGCGGGCGATGTCCGAGCCGTGCGGATCGATCTCGGGCTCGCCCGTCGTCATCCACTCCGCGATCGTCTTCGCGATCCCGGGCGCCTCCTTGATCCAGATCGCGGAGGCGCTCCAGAGGCCCTTGACCTCGGGCGTCTCGCCGATGATCGGGTTGCCGTCCGGCGTCAACGACAGCAGGCCGTTGATCGCGAGCTTCACCCCGACGGACTCGTCGCCGACGATCTCCGGGAACAGCTCGAGCGCGTCTTCGAGCTGCGGATCGAAGTCCTCCTGGGTGAACGGCAGCATCGTCGGGGAGAGCGCGCTCGCCTCGATCGACGGGATGTCGTCGGCGTCCATGAGGATCGCCCGGTGGGCATACGACCCGATCTCGAAGCCCGTTCCGTGCTGGCGCTCGTACATGTTCGTGTCGACGTCGCGGACGATCGGAAACCCGACCTCCTTGGTCGTGTTCTCGAACATCGGCACCGGACCGATGTCGATCATCTGGTGGACCGCGGGCGTAAGCGGGATCGACGCGCCGGCCATCCGTGCGATGCGCGGGCTCCAGACACCGCAGGCGATGACGACCGTGTCGGCGTCGATCGAGCCGTCGGACGTCTGAACGCGCCGGACATGGCCGTCCTCGACGTCGATGCCCGTGACCTCGACGCTGCCGGCGACCGTCAGCACGCCCATCTCCTGGGCCTTCTCGCGCATCAGCGTCCCGGCCTGGAGGCTGTCGACGATGCCGACGCCCGGCGTGTAGAACCCGCCGAGGATCACGCTCTCCTCGATGAACGGGACCATCTCCTTGACTTCATCTGGAGTGAGGAGGCGCGCGCCGTCGATGCCCCAGGCCTTCGAAGAGGCGATCCGCCGCTTGAGCTCCTCCATCCGCTCCGGCGTCCTCGCGACCTCGATGCCGCCGGTCTCGTCGTATACGCCGAGCTCGCGGTATTGGCGGGCGCTGTCGAGCGTGAACGCCGTCATCTCCTTGCTGTGGTCGGTCAGGAAGATGAAGTTCGAGGCGTGACCCGTCGAGCCGCCGGGGTTGGGGAGCATGCCCTTCTCGAGGAGGACGATGTCGCGCCAGCCGAGGCGGGCGAGGTGCCAGGCCATGCTGCTGCCGACGATGCCGGCGCCGATGACCACGACTCGGGCGCGGTCGGGAAGCGGACTCATGCGCGGGAACCCTCCTGGCCGGGCCGAACGCGACGGGTTCGGTGGGGCGTTGGCGAAGAGTATCGCGCGGCGCGCGCGCGACGCCACGACCAGACCGCGCCGTCTCAGGCGGCGGACCGGACCCGTTCCACCGTGACTGCGGCTCCGGCCTGGCAATGTCGCGAGGAGCAGACCGTTACGGAATGAACGAGCGCGCGCCAACCTCTCAGGGCGGTGCCCCAGCAGATCTGAGCTGATCGCGCCTGCTCCTTCGTCGCGGATACGCCCAGTGAGGCCGAGACGGTCGTTCTCAGCGACAGCGATGGCTCCACGCGCAACTCATCGAGGACTCCGCCATGGGCGCGGCCGTCCCCTATGGTCCGCCTGCCGTGACAAGCGACGAACGAAGCACTCGAGCCGGCGGGATTCGGTCGCTCCGACGCTGATTCGTCCGCGAGCCGTGACAATGGACGGCGGAGTGACCGAGCAGGGCTCTTTGCCAGGGCGCCGTCCGCCCGTTGGTCCGCCTGCCGTGACAACGGCGCTCGCCCCGCGGCTCCGGGGCGTGGGACCGACCGTTGACGCGACCTCGGTCCGCAACGATCCTGCGGTCACAGCATCGAGAGGGACGCGTGCCGAGCCTCTTCATTGACGGCGAGTGGGTTTCGCCTGAATCCGGCGCCACTCAAGACGTCGTCAACCCGAGCGACGGATCAGTCGTGGAGCAGGTCGACGTCGCGGACGACGCGGACGTCCAGCGCGCCATCGCCGCTGCCCGGCGGGCGTTCGACGCCGATGACTGGTCCCGGAGCCCGGTCGGCGAGCGCGTGGCGCTGCTCAACCGGACGGCGGACCTCCTCGAGCGCGACCGAGATGCGATCGCCCGCGCCGAGACGCTGAACACGGGCAAGGCCCTCCGCGAGAGCTGCCTCGACGTCGACGACGTCGTCGACGTCTTCCGCTATTACGCGCGCCTCGCCGACGAGGAGACCGGCCGCATCGTCGAGACGCCCGGCACGAACGCCGTCGCGAAGATCGTCCACGAACCCATCGGTGTCTGCGCGCTCATCGGGCCTTGGAACTACCCGCTGCTCCAGATCTCGTGGAAGGTCGCGCCGGCCCTTGCCGCGGCCAACACGATCGTCATCAAGCCCGCGTCGTACACACCGCTCACGACCATCCTGCTGACACGGCTGCTCGAAGAGGCCGGCGTGCCGAAGGGCGTCGTGAACCTCGTCCTCGGGCCTGGGAATCGCGTCGGCGAGGCGCTCGCCGCGAGCCCCGACGTCGACATGGTGAGTCTCACCGGTGGAATCGAAGCCGGCCGACGGATTCTGGTGGCGGCGGCCGGCAACATCAAGCGCGTCGCACTCGAGCTCGGCGGGAAGAGTCCCAACATCGTCTTCGCCGACGCCGATTTCGAGACCGCGCTCGACAACGCCCTGACGGCGGCGTTCGTCCACAGCGGCCAGTCCTGCTCTGCCGGCTGCCGGCTACTCGTCCAGGATGCGATCCACGACCGCTTCGTCGACGAACTCGGCCGGAGGGCCGAGAGGATCCGGCTGGGCCATGGCCTGGATCCGGCGACGCAGGCGGGGGCGCTGATCTCCGCCGCTCATCGCGAAAAGGTCGAGGGCTACATCGCTGGTGCCCTCGCGGAGGGCGCGCGGCTCGTCGCCGGCGGGCGGCGGCCCGACGACCCGGAGCTCCAGGCGGGGTTCTTTGTCCGCCCGACCGTCTTCGCCGACTGCACGCCGGACATGACGATCATCCGCGAGGAGGTCTTCGGGCCCGTCGTCACCATCGAGCGCTTCTCGACCGAGGATCAGGCGATCGAGCTCGGCAACGACACCACCTACGGTCTGGCCGGCGCGGTCTGGACGAACGACGAGAGCCGTGCCAAGCGGGTCGCGGCGCGCCTCCGCCACGGGACGGTGTGGATCAACGAGTACAACGTCTACATGCCGCAGGCGGAGTGGGGTGGCTTCGGCCAGTCCGGCCTCGGTCGCGAGCTGGGCCCGACCGGCCTCGACGAGTACCGCGAGGCGAAGCACATCTACGAGAACAAGGCTCCCGGCCCGAGCGGCTGGTTCGGCGCCTGACCTCGGCGCGGGGTCGGTCAGCCGCACGCTCGCCCGCCTGGGTCAGGTGGTGTACCGTCCGCTCCACGCCTTGCCCCCGCCGCGAGGAGCCGTGTCGTGACCACTGCCGCTGAGCCGTCCGTCACCAGCCCCGGCGCCCAGACCGCCGCGCCTGCCCCCGCGTCCGTCGCGGGCAAGGCAACGATCTCGGTCCGCAACCTGTGGAAGATCTTCGGGCCGATCGAGGGCAAGCTTCCCAAGCCGCCGGCGGACGAGTCGAGCGCGGACTTCCGCAAGCGCACCGGCTCCACGATCGCCGTCCGCGACGTCTCGTTCGACGTCCAGCCGGGCGAGATCTTCGTCGTCATGGGCCTCTCGGGGAGCGGCAAGTCGACGCTGATCCGGTGCCTCACCAGGCTCATCGAGCCGACCTTCGGTGAGATCCTCCTCGACGGCGACGACATCCGGAAGGCCGATCAGGCGAAGCTCCGGGAGCTCAGGCGCCGCCGCTTCTCGATGGTCTTCCAGCACTTCGGTCTGTTGCCCCATCGCCGAGTCCTGGAGAACATCGCCTTCGGGCTCGAGATCCGCGGCGAGCCCAAGGACCAGCGCCTCGCTGTCGCCCGGCGGATGCTCGGCCTCGTCGGGCTGGAAGGCCACGCCAACAGCTACCCGGACCAGCTGTCCGGCGGCCAGCAGCAGCGCGTCGGCCTTGCCCGGGCGCTCGCGGTCGACCCCGAGGTGATGCTGTTCGACGAGCCGTTCAGCGCGCTCGACCCGCTGATCCGCCGGGATATGCAGAACGAGGTCCTCCGGCTTCATCACGAAGTCGGCAAGACGATGATCTTCATCACCCACGACCTGGCCGAGGCGCTGAAGCTCGGCGACCACATCCTGATCATGCGCGACGGGCGCGTCGTGCAGCAGGGTCGACCTGAGGAGGTCGTCGGGGCGCCGGCCGACGACTACGTCGCGGACTTCGTCCAGGAGGTCCCCAAGAGCCGCGTGCTCACGCTCCGCTGGATCGCTCGTCCGGCGACGCCGCAGGACGATCTGACCGGGCCGCAGTTCCCATCGACCGCGGTCATCCACTCGGTGGTCCACGCGGCGGTCGCGAGTGAGCGACCAATCCGGGTCGTCGACGACGGTCAGCTCGTCGGGCTCGTGGACCGAGTCCAGATCCTGAACGCGATCGCCGGCGCCGAGGGCGAGGGCGGCGTGGCATGACCGCGATCAGCCTGCCGGCGGCGCGGCGCCTCGACGCCCGGCAGACGCGGCGGCTGGCCGCGATTGGTCTGGCGGTCGGGGCGGTCGTGCTCTATCTGGGGCTCCGCGGGACGTTCACGCTGCCCCACGACGAAGAGGCCGCGATCTTCCAGTGGTTCAACGGGCTCCGCGACGCGATCGACGAGAGCCGGACGACGAACCCACTGTTCCTGTACGTAATCGATCCGATCCGCCAGGTCGTGGACGCGTTCGTCGCGCTCGTCCTCGGCTCGCTCCATTTCCTGGGCTGGGTTGGGGTCGTCGGCGTGGCCGGCGTCATCGGGTTCCTCGCCGGCGGTTGGCGGGTCGCGCTGCTGGCGGTGACGGGCTTCGTCAGCCTCGGCGTGCTCGGTGTCTGGGATGAGAGCATCGACACGCTGGGGCTCACGCTGGCGGCCGTCGCGCTCTCGCTGCTCGTCGGCATCCCGCTGGGGATCCTGGCCGGCCGGAACGACCGGTTCCAGCGGCTCGTGAACCCGATCCTCGACGTGATGCAGATCATGCCCGCGTTCGCCTACCTCGGGATCATCACGCTGCTGTTGCGGATCGGCGGCGCGGCCGCCGCGATCGCGACCTTGATCTACGCGATGCCGGCCGCGATCCGGATCACGTCGCTGGCGATCCGGGGCGTGCCCGCGACGACGATCGAGGCCGCCGGGTCGCTCGGCGCGACGCCCGGCCAGACGCTCCGCAAGGTCCAGCTGCCGCTCGCCCGTCGAGTCATCGCGCTTGGCGTGAATCAGACGATCATGCTGGCACTCGGGATGGTTGTCGTGACCGTCCTGATCGGCGCCCCTGGCCTCGGCATTCCGATCATTCGGGCGCTCGAGAACACGAACGTCGGCGCGGCCTTCAACGCCGGGATCGCGATCGTGATCCTCGCGATCGTCGTCGACCGGATCACCGAGCACTGGAGCCAGCAGCAGGACGCTCGCCGGCCGGTCGACCCGGTGGTGGACCGGCGGCGGCGGCGAACGAGGATCGCAGCGCTCGCGATCGGCGCGATCGTGATCGCCGCGAGCCTGACGGTGTTCGCGCCCGAGTTCCCGAGTGCGATCGGTATCTCGTTCGAAGACCCGATCAATGCCGTCTCGGACTGGATCAAGACGAACCTTTTCGGCATCACCGACTTCATCAAGAACTCGTTCACCGTGTACTTCCTCAACCCGCTCCAGACCGTGCTCACGACGTCGCCGTGGTGGCTCGTCGTGGGCGTGGTGTTCGGTGCCGGGACGCTCGTCAGCGGCTGGCGGTCCGCGATGACCGCGTCGATCTGCCTGCTGCTGCTCGCGGGTCTTGGCCTGTGGCAGCACGGAATGGAGACGCTGGCCTCGGTCATCGTCGCGACGGCGACGACGCTGCTCATCGGGCTCTGGCTGGGGATCGCGTCGGCGCGCAACCGGCGGTTCTCGTCGGGACTACGGCCGCTCCTCGACTTCGCCCAGACGATGCCGTCATTCGTATATCTGCTGCCGGCGGTCGCGCTGTTCGGCGCGAGCCGGCTGACGGCGATCGTGGCCGCGATCATCTACGGCATCCCGCCGGTCGTCCGCCTCGTCGAGGCCGGGATCCACGGCGTCCCGACGCCGATCATGGAGGCGGCGCAGTCAGCCGGCGCGACCAAGTCGCAGCTGCTCTGGAAGGTCCAGCTGCCCGTCGCCCGTCCGGCCCTGCTGCTGGCCGCGAACCAGGGGATCGTGCTCGTCCTCGCGATGGTCGTCGTCGGCGGCCTCGTCGGCGCGGGCGGGCTCGGCTACGACGTCATCGCAGGCTTCGCCCAGACCGAGGACTTCGGCAAGGGACTCGCCGCGGGCATCTCGATCGTGCTGCTCGGGATCATGCTCGACCGGATCACGCAGGGCGCGGGCACCCGGCGCCAGGCCGTGCTCGACGAGGACACCGCTGACGACCAGGCCCATGCCGGCGTGCTGCCGGGCGAGTTGATCGCCCACTCCGCCTGAGGCGAGGAGTCCATCACACCAAGCCAACCGACAAGCCCACGGAGGCGCATGATGTGCCACCGTCGGGATGAAGACGAGGCCGGCTGTCAACCGGCCGTCTAGGAGGAGGACAGGTGAACATGCGACGCGGAACGCTCGCGCGGATCGGCGCGCTCCTCGCCGTCGCCATGCTCGTGCTCGGGGCGTGCAGCCGCGGGGCAGGGAGCACCGGCGGGACGTCGGGCGGCGGTGGGACAATCAACATGGCGATCAACCCATGGGTCGGCTACGAGGCGAACGCCGCCGTCATCGGCTACGTCGCCAAATCGCAGCTCGGCGCCACCGTCAACGAGAAGACCCTCAAGGAGGAGATCTCCTGGCAGGGCTTCGCGAACGGCGACGTTGACGCGATCGTCGAGAACTGGGGCCACGCAGACCTCGCCAAGAAGTACATCGACCAGGACAAGGTCGCCGTCAACGCCGGCAAGACCGGCAACAAGGGGATCATCGGCTGGTACGTGCCGCCGTGGCTCGCCAAGGAGCATCCCGAGGTCCTCGACTGGAACAACCTCAACAGCGTCGCCGATCAGTTCAAGACATCGGAGTCCGGTGACAAGGGCCAGTTCCTCGACGGCGACCCCTCGTTCGTCACGAACGACGAGGCGCTGATCACCAACCTGAAGCTGAACTACAAGGTCGTCTACGCCGGCAGCGAGGCCGCCCTGATCGAGGCGTTCCGGGCGGCCGAAAAGAACAAGAAGTGGCTGATCGGCTACTTCTACGAGCCGCAGTGGTTCCTCTTGGAGGTGCCGCTCGTCCGCGTCAAGCTCCCCCCGTACACCGACGGCTGCGACGCCGACGCCAAGAAGGTCGCCTGCGATTACCCGGAATACAACCTCGACAAGATCGTCAGCAAGAAGTTCGCCGACAGCGGCGGCAAGCTGTACGACCTCGTCAAGAACTTCAACTGGACCAACGACGATCAGAACATCGTCTCCGGCTACATCAACGGCGGGATGAGCCACGATGAAGCCGGCAAGAAGTGGGCCGACGCCAACGAGGCAAAGTGGAAGGCCTGGATCGGCCAATAACCCATTCCTGAGGGACTCGGCCGGCGGGACGACCCGCCGGCCGCTCGGTTCGCGGCGTCGTACCCGCGAAGGCGCGACGCTCACGATCACGCATCGTTGACAGACCAATCACACTCTTGACGCATCGTGGCGTCGGCATTGAAATGCCGAGTACCGGGTTTGGGGCCCGGTTCGGCGCCACGTCACCGCGCCGCCACGAGAGACCGCCGCGATCGCCGTAGGAGGAGTCGGATCGCGCCGGTCGGGCCGTCGCGACCGATCTCTGCGAATCACGCGTCAACCAGCACGTTGGAGTACCGCATACATGACCAAGCACACACTCAGCCGTCCGTTGTCGCTCATCGCCGTCGTCGCCCTGGTCGTCGCAGCCTGCGGCACCGGCGCCACGCCGTCGCCGTCGGCGTCCGTCGCCGCCTCTGCACCCGCCTCGGCGCCGGCTTCCGGGGCCGCGTCGGCGCCCGCGTCGGCCGCCGCGTCAGCTGCGACCGGCCCAAGCGAAGAGTTGATCGCCGCCGCGAAGGCCGAGGGCGGCCTGACCACGATCGCCCTGCCCCATGACTGGTGCAATTACGGCGAAGCGCTTACGGCGTTCACCGCCAAGTACGGCATCGCGATCAACGAGTTGAATCCGGGCGGCAGCTCCGGTGACGAGATCGAGGCGATCAAGGCCAATGTGGGCAATACGGGCCCGCAGAATCCGGATGTCGTCGACGTCGGCTTCTCGTTCGGGGCCGACAATGTCGACCTGTACCAGCCGTACAAGGTCTCGACCTGGGACACGATCCCGGACGCCGCCAAGGATGCGAACGGCGCCTGGTGGGGCGACTACTACGGCGTCATGGCCTTTGAGACCAACAAGGCCATCGTGCCCAACCCGCCCAAGGACTGGGCAGACCTCCTCAAGCCCGAGTACAAGGGCCAGATCGCGCTCGACGGCGATCCACGCACATCGAACCAGGCGATCCAGGCTGTCTACGCGGCGGCGCTTGCCAACGGCGGCTCGCTCGACAACGCGCAGCCCGGGCTCGACTTCTTCAAGAAGGTCGTCGACGCCGGGAACTTCGTCCCGGTCGACGCCAACCCCGGGACCATCACCAGTGGTAACACGCCGATCGCGCTGCGGTGGTCGTACAACGGCCTGTCGCATCGCGACGCCGAGGCAGGGACGACCGACATCGACGTGACCGTCCCGGCCAGCGGCCGTTTCGGTGGCACGTACGTCCAGGCCATCAACAAGGCCGCGCCGCACCCGAACTCGGCCAAGCTCTGGGAGGAGTTCCTGTACTCCGACGAGGGCCAGTTGCTGTGGCTGAAGGGCTACTGCAACCCGATCCGCTACGACGACATGGTCACGCGCGGCGTCGTTCCGGCCGATCTCGCGGCGAAGCTGCCGGACTCGACCGGGGCCGTGTTCCCGACCCCGGAGCAGCTCAAGAAGGCTACCGACCTCATCACCAAGGGCTGGGATGCGACCGTCGGCGTCGACGTCGTCGCCCCGCCTGGCGGCTGAGCCGGCAACCGTAGCCGTTCAGCTTCCGTGACGACGATCGAGCGGGGCGCGCCACCGGCGCGTCCCGCTCGTCGCAGGTCCCGGTCCTGGCTGGGGCTTCTCCCGTTCTTCCTGTTCGCCTTCCTGTTCATTGCATTGCCGGTGACCTACCTGGTCATCGGGAGCTTCAAGAACAACGCAGGCGAGACGACGCTCCAGAACTATGCCGACCTGCTGACGAGCAGCACCATCAGGTCGTTCGGGCTGAGCATCGAGATCAGCCTGGTGACGGCGATCGTCGGCGGGATCTTCGGCTTCCTGCTTGCGTATGCCGTCATCCTGGGCGGCCTTCCGCGTGTCCTGCGCACCGCGCTGTTCACGTTCAGCGGCGTCGCGTCCAACTTCGCCGGCGTGCCGCTCGCCATCGCCTTCACCTTCACGATGGGCCAGGTGGGACTCGTGACGCTGTTCCTCAGAGGCTTCGGGATCAACCCGTACCAGGAAGGCTTCACGATCTACAGCAAGATCGGGCTCGAGATCGTCTACCTCTACTTCCAGTTCCCGCTGATGGTTCTGATCATCGCCCCGGCCATCGAGGGGCTCAGGCCCGAGTGGCGTGAGGCGGCCGAGAACATGGGTGCGAGCGCGTTCCAGTATTGGCGGCGGGTGGCGCTACCGATCCTGTTTCCGACGATCCTGGGCTGCATGATCCTGCTCTTTGGCAATGCCTTCGGCGCGCAGGCGACTGCCTACCAGCTGACCGGCGGCACCCTGCCCATCGTGCCGGTCATCATCGGCGCCCAGATCAGCGGCGACGTCCTGCACAACCCGGGCCTCGGCTACGCGATGGCGATGGGCATGGTCTTCATCATGGCCGCGTCGATCGGGATCTACACGATTCTGCAGCGGCGCGCGGAGCGCTGGCGGCGATGAGGCGGCGCCGGCGAACCTCGGTCGCATGGTGGCTGATCTTCCTGCTCGGGTTCCTCTACTTCTTCGTGCCCCTGTACGCGACGCTGGACTTCTCGCTCAAGGCCAAGCCGGCGCTCGCCGCCTACACCCGGGCCTTTGCCGACCCGAAATTCCTCCAGAGCCTCGGCTACTCGTTCGTGGTCGGGCTGTTGACGATCGTCCTGAGCCTCGCCCTCATCGTGCCGACCGCGTACTGGGTCCAGCTCCGCGTCCCGCGAGCCCGCTCGATCGTCGAGTTCGTGACGCTGCTGCCGTTCGTGATCCCCGCCGTCGTCCTCGTCTTCGGGCTCATCCGGGTCTACAGCCGGCCGCCGATCCCGCTAACCCAGACCGACATCGGCAGCACCGCGCTGCTCGTCTTCGGCTACGTCGTGTTGTCGCTGCCGTACATGTATCGCGCGGTCGACGTCGGCCTCCGGTCGGTGGACATACGGAGCCTGACCGAGGCGGCCCAGAGCATGGGCGCCGGCTGGCTCACGATCCTCATCCGAATCATCCTGCCGAATATCCGGGCGGCACTCCTCAGTGGCGCGTTCCTGACCCTGGCGATCGTCGTCGGCGAGTTCACGATCGCGAGCTTCCTGGCCCGGCCCGCCTTCGGGCCGTATCTGAACCTGCTGAGCAACCAGAAGTCCTTCGAGCCAGCCGCGATCTCGATCATCAGCTTCGCGCTGACGTGGCTGGCGATGATCATCATCGCCTGGATCGGCCGAGGCTCCAGGCCTGGAGTCGAAGTAGGGGGCGCCCACTGATGACGCAGTCGGACACCGGGTTCCTGGAGCTGTCGCACGTCCAGAAGACGTTCGGTGCGTTTGCCGCGGTCCACGACTTCGAGCTCTCGGCCCATCGCGGCGAGTTCGTGTCGTTCCTCGGGCCGTCGGGCTGCGGCAAGACGACGACGCTTCGGATGATCGCCGGGTTCGAGTACCCCGACACCGGCAGCATCAAGGTCGACGGGAAGGAGATCACCAACCTGCCGCCCAACCGGCGCAACGTCGGCATGGTCTTCCAGTCGTACGCCCTGTTCCCGAACATGACCGTCGCCAGCAACGTCGGCTTCGGCATGCGCGTCAAGAAGCGTCCCAAGGACGCGGTCAAGAAGCGAGTCGCCGAGCTGCTCGAGCTCATCAAGATGCCCGAGAAGGCCGACCGGTATCCCTACCAGCTCTCTGGCGGACAGCAGCAGCGCGTCGCCCTCGCGCGGGCGCTGGCGATCGAGCCCCAGGTGCTGCTCCTGGACGAGCCTCTGTCGGCGCTCGACGCCAAGATCCGCGTAGCCCTCCGCAAGGAGATCCGGGCGATCCAGCGTCAGCTCGGGATCACGACCGTGTACGTGACCCACGATCAGGAGGAGGCCCTGTCGCTATCGGACCGGGTCGTCGTGATGAGCGAGGGCCGGATCGAGCAAATCGGGACGCCAGCCGAGATCTACAACAGCCCGGCGACGCCGTTCGTGGCCTCGTTCGTCGGCACCCTCAACCTCGTCGCGGCGACGGTCATCGACGCGAGCGCCGGCAGGCTGTCGGTCGAGGGCCAGGAGGTCCGGACCGCCTTGCCGGTGAACGAGGCTGTCAACGGCGGGACCGTGACGCTGGCGCTCCGGCCGGAGAGCCTGGAGCTCGGCCGCGGGGGCGGTGAGGACCACTTCAGCGGCGCCGTCGAAGACGTGAGCTTCCTCGGCTCGATCGTCCGGGTCCGGATCCGGCTCGGTCGCGAATCGATGATCTCGTTCGACACGTTCAACGATCCGAACGTGAGCCCGCCGACGGTCGGCGAGACCATTACGGTGTCGTTCCCGCCCGCCGCCTGCCTCGTGGTCGGCTCCGGCCCGGCGCCCGAGATCGACGTCGTCGCGGAGGTGTGACCGGGGAGGCGGATCGTCTCTCGCCGCTCCTCGCGGGCATCGACCTCGTCGTCTTCGACAAGGACGGGACCCTGATCGACTTCGACGCGATGTGGGGCGGCTGGGCGCGCTCGCTCGGCGAGCGCCTCGACGGGGCGACGCGGCGGCCGGTGTCTGGCGATGTCTTCGCGACGATCGGGTTCGATCCGTCGGGCGATCGCGTCCTCGCCGGCGCGCCACTCGCGGTCGCGACGATGGCCGAGATCCGGGAGACGGTCGCCGCCGTCGTCCGCCGCTGGTGCCCGAGCGTCGCCGCGGCGCGACGCGCCGTGGACGCGGCGTGGTTCGAGCCCGATCCCGTGGCGACGGCGGTGCCGACCACGGACCTGGCGCCCTTGTTCGCGGCGGTCGCCGACGGTGGCGGGCGAAGGATCGCGGTCGCGACGACCGACGACCGGGCCCCGACGGAAGCGACGCTGCGGGCGCTCGGCATCCGCGGGTTCGTCTCCGCCCTGGCATGTGGCGACGACGGCGTCGGCGTGAAGCCCGATCCGGCGATGCTGCTCGCGCTGTGCGCGGCCGTCGGCGTGCCGCCAGAACGGGCAGCGATCGTCGGCGACACGCCCGCCGACCTCGTGATGGGCCGCGCGGCCGGCGCGGCCCGGACGCTCGGCGTGCTGACGGGTGTTGGTACGCGCGAGGAGCTCGAGCCGCTCGCGGACGCGGTGCTCGCCTCGGTCGGCGAGCTCCTGCTCGACGGCTAGGTCAGCGCCGGCTGCCGAAGATCCGGAGCAGGAACAGGAAGATGTTGATGAAGTCGACGTACAGGTGGACCGCGCCGAAGATCGACGCCTTCTCGGTCGAGCCGAGAGCCACGGCGTAGTCGCCGTAGCTGATCCGCTGGACGTCGTACGCAGTGTAGAGCGTGAAGATCACGACGCCGATCAGCGCGATGATCCAGCCGATCGCCGAGCTCCCGAGGACGAAGTTCACGAGCGAAGCGACGAGGATCCCGATCATCCCCATGAACAGGAACCCGCCGATCGAGTTCAGGTTTCGCTTCGTCACCGCGCCATAGATGGCGGCGCCGCCGAACATCGCCGACGCCCCGAAGAACGACGTGACCACGGACTCGACCGTGTAGAGCGACGACACGACGCCGACGGTGACGCCGAGCGCGGCTGCGTACACGAAGAAGAGCAGCAATCCGACCATCGGCGTGACCTTCGGGATCGCAACCTGGACCCCGATCCCCAGCGCGAACGTCCCGAGGGTGATCAGCAGCCAGTTGCGATACGCCGTCTGGAGGAACGACTCGCTGCCCAGGACCGGCACCGCGACGACCGCGGTGATTAGCACGGCGGCGAACATCCAGCCGAACGATTGGACGAGGAACTGATTCGAGAGCTCCGGCGCCGGCCGGACGCCGAGCTGGGAGGGAAGCCCAGGGGCCGGCGCCGTGCCGCCCTGCGTCGGAGCTCCGGGTGGGTTCGACTGCATCAGCCCTGACTCCTCGTGGTGGCGCCGGCGGAGGCGTTCGGTCGCCGATCGGTGCGTGACGGGGTGGCGGACCGGGACTCGGCCTGCTCGGCGGCCCTGGCGAGAACCCAGAGCAGATCCGCGAGCCGGTTCAGGTACGGTAGCAAATGAGGTCCGGGAATCAATCCCTCGCGACCCAACGCAACCGCCCGCCGCTCGGCCCGCCGGAGCGTCGTCCGGGCGAGCTCGAGAGCGGCGCTGGTGGGGGTCTCGCCGGGAACGACGAATTCATGCGGCATCTCGACGTGCGCCTCGAGATCACGGAGGAGGGCGTCAAGGGACGCCACCATCTGCGCGGACACGCGCGTCCGGCCGTCCTCGAGCCTGTCCCATGCGTCCCGGTTCGTCGCCAGCTCCGCGGCCGCGACGAACAGCTCGCGCTGGAGCCGCAGGATCAGCGCCGGGAGGTCGCCGAACTCGACCGACAGCACGCCGAGCCGATCCTTGACTCCCAGCTGCGCCCGGGCGAGTCCCAGCGCCGCCACGGTCTCGTCGATCGTGCCGTACGCCTCCGTCCGAAGGTCGTCCTTGGCGATCCGCTGGCCGCCGTACAGCAGCCCCGTCGTGCCGTCGTCGCCCTTGCGAGTCGCGACAGCCGACGTGAAATCGTCGGTGCCGTCGGTCACCACATGAGGCCGGCGTCGCGCGGATCCCAGCGCTCGGCCAGCAGGGTCACTTTGACGTCGTTCTCGACGACCGTCTCCACCTGCTCCTTCACCTGCTGAATCATCGCACCGGCGTAAGGGCAAAAGGGAGTCGTCAGGATCATCTTGACTTCGGTCTGCTGCGGGCTCTGGATGATCTGCTTGATCAGCGCCAGCTCGACGACGTTCATCCCGATCTCTGGATCGACCACCGCGCGCAGCGCGTCGAGGATTGCGAGCTCGGTTGCACGCGCCTGCGGGTCGATCGTGAGCGCAGGCGCCGCTGCCGCCGGCGCAGCCGTATCGGCCGCGGAGTGCTCAGGCGTAGTCGTAGTTGGGGCTTCGGTCGAAATCTGATCAGTCATGTCGGATATCCATCATACGCCGAGAGGCGCGGACGGCTCGTCGCGTCGACCCCCTAGGTGGTCACTATCCCGGGCAATGAGCGCAGGTGCTCCGGCAGCGCCGACGCCTCGGCATCGGAGAAGCCGGGGCCCATCAGCGTGCCGTCTGCCTCGAAAAACGCCGCGTATCGCGGCCGGTTCTCCGACGCGAACCTGTATGCCTCGGCGATGCCGACACGGCGCAGCTCCGGGTTGTCGGCAATGATCGCCGCCGGTGTCAGGCCGTTCGAGCGCATCTCGAGCAGGTTGCGCACCGTCAATCGAGTTGCGTAGCAGAAGGGCTCGCCGTTCATGACGAGCGGATCGACCTTGACCCACTTGACCGTCATCGAGTCAGACCCACTTGTCGTCGCCGACGCCCGCGCCCTTCCAGAAGAAGCGGACGACCGAGTTGCCCTTGTGGTCGCCGGGCAATCGCTGGTGATGCTTGACTCGAAGCATCGCGTTGTGGAGGTACAGCTCAGAGAACTTCTGCTCCTCGGGCGAGAGAACGGTCGATGCCGCCCGCTTGAGTGACCCGAGCATCACGATCAGATCATGTGACGGGACACCGCGCCGCCGATAGACAGGCATCAGCCATTCGGCGTAATTCACGAGGTATGA
>JBJMMH010000093.1:0-7766 GCA_045804885.1 Chloroflexota bacterium
CGCGTTCCTTGGTGCATGGCGCAACGCCGCCCGCTACGTCGAGGGCCGCGCGAGCGTCCGGACATGGCTGCTCTCGATCGTCCACCACCGCGCAGTCGACGCCGTCCGCCGCCGTCGGCCGACGACCGAGCTTCCCGAGGCCGACGCGCCACCGCCGGCGGCACTGCGGTTGCCCGACGTCTGGCAGGAGGTCGCCGGCAACCTCGACCGCGAGCAGATCGCGGCAGCGCTCGGCACGCTGTCCGACGTCCAGCGCGAGGCGATCGAGCTCGCCTACTTCGGCGGGCTGACGCAGGTCGAGATCGCCGAGCGAACGGGCGCGCCGCTCGGGACCGTGAAGAGTCGGGTCCGGCTCGGGCTGCTCGCGCTACGCGAGGCACTCGTCGCCGAAGGCATGTCGCCATGACCCAGCAGTCACCTCCGCCGCTCACTCACGCCGAGGCGATCGAGCTCGCGCCGATGTATGTCCTCGACGCCCTCGAACCGGCCGATGCAGCGGCCGTTCACGAGCACCTCACGACGTGTCCGGAGTCGCACGCCGAGTTCGAGCAGCTCGGCGGCGTCGTGCCGTACCTGCTCGACGATCCATCCCTGGAGCTCGTCGAGCCGCCGCCGGACCTTCGAGACCGCGTCATGGCGGCCGCCGCCGCGGACGTTCCCGATCGGGCCGCGAACGAGCCGACCTCGGCCGAGCGGACCGCGGCCGAACCTGTCACTCCCGTCCCGTTCCCGTCCGCCGCCGAGCGGCAGGCCCGCGCGGGGCGCACGCGGACGCGGCCTCGTGCCCTGACATGGGTCGCGGCGATCGCCGCCGTCCTCGCGATCGCGATCCTCGGCGCGTGGAACGTGGCGCTGCAGGCCCAGGTGAACGATCTCCACGACGACGTCGCCGCCGCCGCGCAGTACCGGACGGCGGTCGCGTCCGTGCTCGACGTCGCCGCCCAGCCTGGGAGTCAGATCGCGCTGCTCGCCCCGACCGAGAGCGGTGGCCCGCGCGGCATCGCGGCCGTCGCCCCCGACGGCTCGATCCAGTTCGCGATGGAGGACCTCGCCCCGACGACCGGCAGCCAGGTCTACGAGACGTGGGCGATCGCTTCTGATGGCGCCCCCGTCCCGCTCGGCAGCTTCACCGTCGACCAGACGGGGACCGCGGCCTTCACCTCCAAGCAGGGCCCAGCAGACGCGGGCGTCACCGTCGCGGTGTCGCGGGAGCCGCAGGCCGGAGCGATCGTTCCCACGGAGGTCGTCTCGGCGGGGGAGGCGACGGCGCCTGCGGGTTGACCGACAGCGCCGCCGAGCGCCGCCTAACGGTCGCCGTCTAGCCCGCGGCGGTCTCGAGCGAGCCGCGACCTTCGGCGCGCGCTCGTTCGAGCGCAGACTGCGCGGCGGCGAGGATCGCGTCGCCGTCCGTCCCGTCCGCCGGGAACCGGGCGACCCCGGCTGACACGGAGACGCGCCGTCCGCCGATCTCGGGCAGCTCGGAGATCCCGTCGAGGACGCGCCGTGCGACGGTCGGGCCTGCCGAGCCGGGAGCCACGAGCACGAACTCGTCGCCGCCGAGCCTGGCGACCGTGTCGACGAGCCGGACCGCGCCGGCCAGCACGGATGCCACGGATCGCAGCACCTCGTCGCCGGCCTCCCGGCCGCCGGCCTGGTTCGTCGCCGCGAAGTCGTCGACATCGAAGATGGCAACGGAGACCTCGCCGCCTTGCCGTCCGGCACGGGCCAGCTCGAGCTCGAGGACCCGAGCGAACGTGCGCTGGTTGGCGAGTCCCGTCAGGGGATCGGTGTGGGCGAGCCGTTCGAACCACTCGGACCGCTCGGCGACCGTGGACGCGAGTCGGGATCGATCGACTGCGACCGCCGCCAGGTCGGCGGCGATCCGCAGGAACGCGGCGTCGGCCTCGCTGAGGGGCGGCCCGTCTGCTGCCCAGCGGATCATCACGGCGCCCACCGCCTGCTCGATTCCGCCGCGCCCGACGATCAACGGAAAGGCAGCCCCATCGACACCCGTGACCTCCGCTCGGTCGCGCGCCGCCGCCGTGAGCGGGTGATCCGGCGAGGCGACCGCGTCCGCGAGCGAAGCCTGGCCCGCGTCGTCAAGGCCCACGGTGAACGTCAGCTCCGCCGCAGGCCGATCCGGGTCCTGAAGGCTGATCGCCGCGCTCGCCGCACCGACGGCGGCCGCGGCCGCGCCAACGAGCGCCTCGAGCGCCTCCTCGAGGTCGGCGCCGCGGGCGAGCGCCGAAACGCCGGACGCGAGCGCGGTCAATCGATCGGGTCGCCGGGTTTCGTCGTCGGCCACGGAGGTCTCCTGGACGGGCTGCGCGTCGAACGGGCTGACGGCGCCCCGATCGCGAGGCCGCATCGTACACCGGCGGAGCACGTGGATCGGGCCTGCTCGGCACGTGCCGCCGCCCTCGCTGTGGCAGCGACGGCGCCACCTATACTCGCCGCGTGAAGCTCGTCGTCGCGATCGTCCACAACGAGGACGCGGGGGCTCTGGTCGACGCGCTCCTCGATCGCGAGTATCGGGCGACGCGGCTTCACAGCTCGGGTGGGTTCCTGAAGCAGTCAAACGCGACTGTCATCCTCGGCGTGGAGGACGACCAGATCGACGCCGTGCTCGGGATCGTCCGCGAGACATGCAACGCCCGGACGCAGGTCGTCAACCCGATGCCGCCGATCATGGAGCCTGGCGAGTTCTTCATGCCGTACCCGCTCGAGGTCGAGGTCGGCGGCGCGACGGTGTTCGTGCTGGCGGTGGACCGCTTCGAGCGGCTCTAGCCTCGCGGTGAGTGACGACGGCGCGGCGGCGCAGGGATGGCTGGCGCCGGCGGTCGGGACCAGGGCAATCTGGACGCGGACCATCACGGCGGCGGACGTGGAGGCATACGCGTCGATCACCGGCGACCGCAACCCGCTCCATTTCGATGCGGCGTTCGCCGCAGTGCGTCGACCTGGGAGGCTGATCGTCCACGGCGGTCTCACGACGGGCCTCTTCAACGCGCTCGTCGCGATGGAGCTGCCGGGGCCGGGGTCTGTGTTCCTGCACCAGGAGTGGGACTTTCCGGCGCCGGCCTACGTCGGCGACACGATCACCGCGGAGGCCGAGGTGATCGAGGCGCGGGCCGACAAGCCGATCACGAAGCTCCGCTGCGTCGCCCGCCGCCAGGATGGCACGGAGGTTCTTCGGGGCGAGTGCGTCGTCTACACGATGCTGGCGGAGTGACTGGACCGGCGATCGCCACTCCTGCGTCCGAGCCGATGTCCGCGGACGACGAGGCGGGCGGCCGATGGCGCGAGCTCGCCGTGGTCGGGACGGGCATCCTGCTCGCATTCGCGCCGTGGTTCAGCGCGTCGGCGGTGAGCCCGCTGCTTGCGGCTGAGTGGCATGCGACAGGCCTCGACCTGCCGCTTCTGACGGTCGCGGTCCAGGTGGGTTTCGCGCTGGCGGCGATCGGCCTCGCTGTGACCGGGGCCGCCGACGTCGTCGACGGCCGGTGGCTCTTCCTCGCGGGCGCCGTCGTGGCGGCGACCGCGAACCTCGGCTTTGCCTTCGCGGCGACGGACCCGGCGTCGTCGCTCCCGTGGCGGGCGCTCACGGGCGCCGGGCTGGCGGCGGTCTACCCGATCGCCCTGCGGATGATCGCCGGCTGGTTCCGCCGCGACCGCGGCGTCGCGATCGGGCTGATCATCGGGGCGTTGACGGTCGGGTCGGCCCTGCCGCACCTCATCCGCGCGCTGGGTGCGTCGGCCGGCGTGGACTGGCACGTGATCGTCGCGGCCGCGAGCGCCGTCGCGATCGCCGGGGGGCTGATCGTCGGGATCGGCCATCGCTCCGGTCCGCTCGACATCGGGTCGTCCCGGTTCAGCCCGACCATCGCGGCCTCCGCGTTCCGCGAGCCGTCCGTGAGGCTGGCGAACCTCGGCTATCTCGGCCACATGTGGGAGCTGTACGCGATGTGGACGTGGCTGCCGTTGTTCGTCGCAGCGTCGTTCGCGGCATCGGGCGTGTCCGATCCCGCCACCGCGAGCGCCGCCTCGTTCGCGATCGTCGCGGTCGGCGGGATCGGCTGCGTCGTCGCCGGAACTCTCGCGGACCGCCTCGGACGGACGACGCTCACGATCGCGGCGATGGCCGGGAGTTGCGCATCCGCGGTGGTCGCCGGCCTCGTGTTCGGCGCCGCCCCGGCCGTCGTGACGCTCGTCGGCCTCGCCTGGGGCCTGACCGTGATTGCGGACTCGGCCCAGTTCTCCGCGGCCGTCTCGGAGCTGGCGCCGCCCGGGACGTCGGGGTCCGCATTGTCCCTTCAGCTCGCGCTCGGCTTCCTCCTCACCGCCGTCGCGATCCTCGCCGTCGGCGCGCTCGACCCGGGTGACGGATCGACATGGCGGATCGCCTTCTGGATGCTCGCCGTCGGACCGGTCGTGGGGATCGCCGCCATGTGGCGGCTCCGGCAGCGACCGGACGCGCCGAAGATGGCTCACGGCAACCGATGAGGCCTCCGCCGACGGATTGGCTGGCCGCCCTGGACGCCGCGGCACCCGACATCGTCGCCGCGTGGCGCGGGATCGATGAGGGGGCGTTCCTCAGTGTCCGCCGAGAGGTTCGGCGGCGTTCGGGCGAGGGCACGACGCGCCGCACCGTCGCCCAGCTCGCTGGAACCGCCGCAGCGCTGCAAGCCGTGGTGGAGGCGCTGCCGAATACGGCGTTCGGGCTGCCGGGAGGCGAGGGCGATTGGAATGTGGCCGAAGCTGTCGGGCACGTCGCCTCCGCGAGGGCGGGGCTGGTGCTGGCGGCCTCGCTCGCGGCCTCGGGCCGCTGGCCGCGTGACGCGCCGACGGTCGTGCCCGGCGTACCCGGTCCGGCGGCGGGCGTCCGCGAGTCGCTCGTCCGGAAGATCGTCCAGAGCCAGCGAGTGGTCGAGCGAAGCGCCCGCGCGATCGAGGGCCACGAGGCCGACGCTTGCCCGCTCGAGCACCCGCTGGTCGGCCGCCTGCGCTGCGGCGAGTGGTTGACATTCGCCGGGGTGCACGACCTGATGCACCTCGAGCAGCTGCACGCGATCACGGCCGCGGTGGGGCGGCCGGCCTGACGGGTGCCGCGCACGCACGATAGCGACGTTCGTCCATGCGACCTGAGGACATCACCCGATGTGCCGGCGCTCATTCGCGGCCGATGCTGGAGCCATCGCCGGACGCCCTCGGTGACCATCGGAGCCCGTCACGCAGATGCACACCACGCAGATCACGTTCCTCGCGAACGACCGCATCGCCGAGCTGATGCGCGCGTCCTCGGACATCCACCGGCGGCCCGACGGCACCAGCCTCGCCTCCCGTGTCGCCGCCAGCTTCGGCGGCGCGCGTGGCTGGCTGAGTAATCGTCGGCGGAGCTCGGGTAGCGAGCCCGACGCGTCCGTCCCCGACGCGTCCGTCGCCATTCCGCTCGCCCAGCGCCATTGACGCTCGCCGGCGGCCGGACAAAGACCCCATCCGTGCGCCGCGTCCCGCCGCGGGCCTGCGGCGTGCGCGGGATCCGGCGAGCGGCGCGCTGGCTCGGCTAGAATCGGTGCCACCGTCGCTCGAGGAGGCCACCGTTGCTCGACCAGTCAGCCGCCGCCACCTCGAGCCCATCCGCCAGCCGGCGCATCTTTCGTTCCAAGGTCGACGACGTTCGAGCGACCTACGGGTTCGAGGACGTCTCGCTCGCCCCGGGCACGGAGACGATCGAGCCGGCTGACGTCGACCTGTCGGTCTCGATCGCGGGCATCCCGCTCGGAATCCCCATCCTCGCTGCGGCGATGGATGCCGTTGTCGACGCGCGGTTCGCGGGGGCGTTGGCCCGGCTCGGTGGGCTGGCGGTTCTGAATCTCGAGGGCATCCAGGCTCGCTACGACGATCCGGACGCGGTCCTCGCTCGGATCGCGACCGCGCCTGACGATGACGTCCAGGACCAGCTCGCCGAGGCGTACGCCGCGCCGATCCGCGAGGATCTCGTCGCTCTCCGCATCCAGCAAATCCGCGATGCCGGGTCGCGCGTCGCCGTCGCGGCGACACCGGCGGCTGCCGGTCGATTTGGCCCGTTCTCCGCCGAGCATGGCGCCGACCTGTTCCTGGTCCAGTCGCAGGTCTCGAGCGCGCGCCATCTGGCCACCGGCTACGACCCGCTGTCCCTTGCCGAGTTCACCAGGTTCATGCCGATCCCGGTCGCGGTCGGCAACACCACGAACGCCGAGGCTGCGTTCGCGCTGATGGAGCAGGGCGCTGCGGCGGTCTTCGTCGGCGTCGGGCCCGGCGCGGCCTGCACGACGCGGGAGGTGCTCGGGATCGGCGTGCCGCAGGTGACGGCGATCAGCGACGTCGCCGCGGCTCGCGCCGCGTACCTCGCCGAGACGGGCCGGTACGTGGCGGTCGTTGCCGACGGCGGGATGCGCCGCGGCGGGGAGCTGGCCAAGGCCGTCGCCGCGGGCGCCGACGCGTTGATGCTCGGCTCGCCGCTGGCGCGCTCGGCCGAGGCGCCGGGGCGGGGCACGAACTGGGGCATGGCCGCTCCGTCTCCAACGCTTCCACGCGGCACCCGGATCAAGGTCGGGACGGTCGGGACCCTGGAGCGGATCCTCTTCGGGCCGGCCCACGTGACCGATGGCTCCGAGAACCTCGTCGGCGCCTTGCGCCAGTCGATGGCAGCCCTCGGTGCTCGGACGATCGCGGAGATGCAGCGCGCGGAACTCGTCTACGCCCCGGCGGTTCAGAGCGAGGGCAAGTCGTGGCAGCGGGGCCGCTGAGCCGCGACGCCTCGCTCCTCGCCACGTGGACGACGAGATCGGTGAGCAGCTCGCCGCGACGGGCACGGTCGCCCTCCTCGAGACACGTGGTCGGGTGAGCGGACGGTCGGCGCGCGCGGCCGTCGGCTACGTCGCGGAGCCCGACGGGTCGCTGATCGTGGCCGCGGGGCGACCCGACGCGGCCTGGGCGTTGAATCTGATGGCCGACCCGGCCTGCACGACGACCATCGGCGAGGCGGTGACGACCCGTCTCGCGGAAGAGTTGACCGGCGCCGACCGGAACGCGGCCATTGCGAGCCTGATCCTGCGCTACGGAACCCCGGCAGAGGGTCTGGGGCGGGGCCCGGCGTTCCGGCTCCGGCGCATCCTGACGGACTGATTCCGCCCGGCGTACGTCATCCGTCTCATGCGAATCGATGACCTTCGGACGATGGACTGACGCGCGTCACGCGCGATGGTTATCGCAGCCAATCAACGGCATCCGCGAGGATCAAAGCCATGGACCCGCTGGGGACCCTCATCGTCACCCTGGGCACGCTGGTCATTCTGGACATCGCCGCGCTTCAGCTCGGCGGAACCAGGCGGCCACGAGCCCGGGCGAGGGGCCGCCGCTAGCGATCCTCGAGGACGACAACCAAATATCTTCCGCTGAAGGATCGGTCTCCCTCCTCCTCCCCGACCCTTTGGTGACCACAAACGGCGCCGACTCCTCCATCGGCGCCGTTTGATTCGTCCTGCGACGCTGGCGGGGCGAGGCGAGAGCTCCGCGGGTCTTGAGAGGCGGAATCCGGCGTACCGGCCCGGATCCTCGAGGTGATTGCAGGTGTCTACGTCAATCGGCGTACGCGTGTTGGTGGCACTTGACGGTGTCAGCGGCGCTCGCGAGCGCCGTACGGTCTCCATACCGAGTTCAACCGACAACAGAAGAACAACCGAAAACGGACAACTGAAGAACAACCGAAAACGGACAACCGAAGA
>JBJMMH010000094.1:0-11858 GCA_045804885.1 Chloroflexota bacterium
CGTCGCTGCGGACGGCCGAGAAACCGGCTGCCATGACGAGGCCGACCGCGGCGTAGCCGACGACGATCGCGCGGTAGGCGTCGACGTCGCGCCAGCCCGCGCCGATGAGCGCCTGCGTCGCGAGGCCGGCGGTCAGCGCTCCACAGGCGGTCGCGCCGTACCCGGCGAGGTTGTACCAGGCGAACGTCGCGGTCCGACGGGCGTCAGGCGTCGTCTCGCTGAGGGCCGCCTGCTCGACGGCGAGGAACGGCCCGACCTCGTTGCCGGTCGGGCTGATGACCCCGATCGTCGCTCCAAGGATGAGGAGCGCGACCGCGCTCGTCAGCGTGAACGCGATGCCGGCGACGGCCATCAGCAGGGCGCCTGCGATCAGCACCCGGCGTCGCCCGATCCGGTCGGCATTCGTCGTCAGCCACAGCGAGATCAGCGTGTCGCCGATCAGCGACAGCGTGAGGATCAGGCCGATCGTCAGCGGGTCGAGGCCGAGCGAGGCGAGGTAGAGAACGAGGACGACCGCCAGGGCACCGTACGCGAACATCCGCAGGACGCGGGTCAGAAAGAGGAGCCGACCGTCGCGAGTCAGCCCGCGGAGGCTCGCGATGAGGCCTGGATCGGCGCCGGTGTCGGTTGGCATCGCGGCCGAGTCTACGTGCGAGAATGCCAGCGGAGGTGCCCGCAGCGCGATGACCGACGAGTCAGGCCACGATCCAGGCGAGCTCCACCATCCGGGCGACGTCGACGAAGAGCCGCACGGCCTCGACGATCACGGCGAAGACCACGGCCACGACGACCACGCCCATGGCGCAGACGAGCTCGGGCCGGTGAACGCCCAGGCGTGGGGCGCCTTCGTCCTGGGGATCGTCCTCGGGCTCGTTCCGGTCATCGGCATCGTCCTCGCCACGAGCACCTGATCACACGGGCCGCCGCACCACCCGGGGGGACTCCGACGCGGCTCAGAACAATCCGACGATGTTCCCGTCGGCGTCGATGTCGATCCTCTCGCCGCCGGGCCTGGACGGCAGCCCGGGCATCGTCCGCATCTCCCCGAGCAGCGGCGTGATGAAGCCCGCCCCGGCCGACAGCCGGATGTCGCGGACGGTCACGGTGAACCCCGACGGCCGGCCCTTCAGCCCCGCGTTGTCGCTCAGCGAGTACTGCGTCTTCGCCATGCACACCGGGAGGCGGCCAAACCCGAGGTCCTCGTAGAGCTTCAGCGCCTTCTTCGCCGCAGGCAGCAGCTCGATCCCATCGGCGCCGTAGACCTTTGTCGCGATCGTGAGGATCTTCTCGCCGAGCGGCGCGTCGTCCGGATAGAGCAACTGGAACCGGGAGCCACCGGAGGCCGCATCCCAGACGGCGTTCGCCAGATCCGCGGCCCCGCCGCCACCGTCGGTGAAGTGGGTCGCGACCACCGCGTCGTGGGCGCCGGCCTCAAGGGCGACCTCCCGGATCGCCTCGACCTCCGCGGTCGTGTCCGTCGGAAACGAGTTGATCGCGACGACCGCCGGGACGCCGAACATCGTCACGTTCTCGATCTGCTTGGCGAGGTTCGAGGCGCCCGTCCGAACGGCCGTCACGTTCTCTTCGAGGAGGGCCGGGTCGAGCGGCTTGCCGGCGACGATCCTGCCCACACCGCCGTGCATCTTCAGCGCCCGGACGGTGGCGACGACAACCGCCGCGTCCGGCCCGAGGCCCGACGCCCGGCACTTGATGTCGAAGAACTTTTCGGCGCCCATGTCCGCGCCGAAGCCGGCCTCGGTCGCGACGATGTCGTTCGTCGCCAGCGCGAGCCGGTCGGCGATGATCGAGTTGTTGCCGTGGGCGATGTTCGCGAACGGGCCGCAGTGGACGAACGCCGGGCCGCCCTCCAGCGTCTGGAGCAGGTTCGGCTTGATGGCGTCGATGAGGAGCACGGTCATCGAGCCGGCGACGCCGAGGTCCTCGCACGTCACGGCCCTGCCATCGGTCGTCGTGGCCATGACCATCCGGCCGAGCCGCGCCCGGAGGTCCTGGAGGTCGTACGCGAGGGCGAGCACCGCCATCACCTCCGATGCGACCGTGATCACCCACTCCGTCTCGCGAGGGACGCCGTTCTCCCTCCCGCCGAGCCCGATGACCGCGCGCCGCACGGCGCGGTCGCTGATGTCGACGACCCGCGGCCAGAGGATCGAGAACGGGTCGATGCCATGGGGATTGCCGTGGTGGAGGCTGTTATCGAGGAACGCCGCCGCGAGGTTGTGCGCGGCCCCGATCGCGTGGACGTCGCCCGTCAGGTGGAGGTTGAAGTCCTCCATCGGGATGACCTGGCTGTAGCCGCCGCCGGCCGCGCCGCCCTTGATCCCGAACACCGGACCGAGCGACGGCTGGCGGATGCAGATCGCGGCCCGGTGGCCGACGTGGTTCAAGCCCTGCCCGAGCCCGACCGTCGTCGTCGATTTGCCCTCGCCGAGCGGCGTCGGGGTAATCGCGGTGACGACGACGTACTTGCCGCGAGGGCGCTCCGCCTCGACGCGTCGAATGCCGTCGAGTGTCACCTTCGCCTTGCTGCGGCCATAGAGCTCGATCTCGTCATCGCGGAGGCCCAGATCGGCGGCCACGTCGGCGATAGGTCGGGGACTGACTGAGCGCGCGATCTCGAGGTCCGACGGAAACGTCGTCGTCATCGGGCCCCTCGCGTCGCAGTCGCGCTCGTCGCACGGGCCGCGTCGGGCGCCGACGTTCGCGTCGGGCCGACAAGCTTCGCCGAGGACGCGTCACCGGCGGAGGCCTGAGCGTGGGCTGCCCGAACGAGGTGGGCGAGGAGGAGCGCGTTGGTCAGCGGTCCGACGCCGCCCGGCACTGGCGTGATCGCCGACGCGACCTTTCGCGCCGATTCGAAGTCGACGTCACCGACCAGCTTGTCGTCCACGACGTTGATGCCGACGTCGACGACGACCGCTCCGCGACGCAGCATCGACCCGGTGACCAAGCCCGGATGACCGGCGGCGACGACAAGGATCTCCGCGTCCTTGACGTGGTGTTTCAGGTCGCGCGTCCGCGAGTGGCAGACGGTCACCGTCGCGTTCTCGCCGACGAGCAGGAATGCCGCCGGCATGCCGACCACGGCCGACCGACCGATGACCACGGCGCGGCGGCCCTCGATCTCGATGCCGCTGCGGCGCAGGATCTCGACGGCGGCGTGGGCGGTGGCGGGGAGGAAGCCGTCGTAGCCGAGCCGGAGCAACCCCGCATTCAGCGGGTGGATCCCATCGATGTCCTTGGCTGGATCGATCGCGTCGATCACGGCCCGCAGCCGGATCGACGGCGGGAGCGGCATCTGGACGATGATCCCGTGGACCAGCGGGTCCGCGTTCAGGGCGCGGACGACCTCCGTGACACGCCCCTCGGTGGCTTCGCCCTCGATCTCGATGAGCCAACGGCGAATCCCGACCTTGTCGCAGCTCTTCACGATCTGCTGGAGGTACACGGTCGAGGGCGCGTCTCGACCGACGATCACCACCGCGAGGCCGGGTGCGTGCCCGACGCGGCCCCGGTACACCTCGACATCTTCAGTGACTGCCTGCCGGATCTCGGCGGCGATCGGCCCGCCGAGCAGCAGGCGAGCGTCCCCTCTGGTCACCGTCACCTCGTCAGAACGCCAGTGGTTCGCGGAAGTCGCCGCGGAGCACGGCCTCGCGCGTCGCCCCCGCCATCTCCTCGACTGAGTCGAGCAGGTGCTTCACCCGCATCGTCGTCTCCGCAGCGTACGCCTCGTCACCGACCGCCGGGAGATTCACGATGACGTTCTCGGCGGCGCCCCGCGCGGCGGCCTCGCCGAGCATCACGGCGACGTTGAGGTCGCTCGCCGCATTGACGTTGCTGCGGCCGACGAGCGACTCAGCCAGTGCCACCATCTCCATGCAAGCCTCGACGGTCAGCATGGGAATCGCGGCCGCGCCGCGGGCGGCCTGCCGGAGAGAACTGTCGCGCGCCGCCTTCTGCTCAGCGCTCTCCTTCGGCAGCTTCATAGCCCGAGCGAAATCCGCGTAGGCGTCCGCGTCCTCGTCGGCCAGTTCGAGGAACCGAGCGGCCAAGGCGCGCCCGCGCTCGATGCAGCGCGCGTGCAGCGCCTGATGCTCTGCGTATTTCGGCCGGCCCAGGGAGAGTGCCGCGACCATTGCCACGAGCGCGGAACCGAGACTCGCGGCGACGGCGGACGCACTGCCTCCACCCGGAACGGGATCGTCCGCAGCCAGCCGCTCGACGAACGCCGCGAGCGTCAGATCGCTGAAGCGGGCGCTCCGTGGCGCTTCGTCTCGCACGCGGCGATTGTAGGTTGCGACCCGGCGGTGAACGCGGCGCGGTTGCGAATCGGCCGCGGGGGTCGGGAACGGGGCGGACGCGGTACCGGCGCGCCCGCCCCGCCATCCGACTGCGGCGAGCGGGAGGCGCTCGCCAGGCGAGTCAGGTCAGGCGGCGTGCCGCGCCTCGTCGAGTGCCGTGATCGTCCACCGCCTCGAGCGATGCTGGAACGTCAGGGCGAGCGTCGCTCGTCGTGTCTCGACCTCGAAGAGAGTCCGCGGGCCGGTGATGACCGGATACGCGGCCGCTTCCTCGCGAACGGCGGCCAACCGGGTTACCGGAAGCCGCTCCGTTCCCCAGGTGATCTCCCGTGGACGGCCATCGAACCATCCAGTCCGGACACGGACCTGAACCGGCTCTACTCGGATCATCGCCATCGTTGTGGCTCCTTCCCGGCGGGGCGTGGGCGTCGTCCGTCGCGGGGGCACATCCGAGACAGAACGTCTGTTCTGTTACTGCCGCATCATGTTCGAACATCTGTTCGATGTCAAGCGGCCAAGCGAACAGTCGTTCCAATGTGTGCCACCTAGGCTGTCACGATGATCGAGCTGGGCGGACCAAACCTCAGGCTGGGAACTCGTCGTCTGGCACCGGATCGGGCTCCTCGCCAGGCTCGGCAGGGCGTGGACCGGTCGGGGCCACGTCCTCACGGACATGGGAGCGAATGTCGACCGGGGTCATCGGGTCGCGCTCGAACGGCGCCGGCAACCGCGAGCGCACGAGCCGAGCCCGCGTGATCGCACGGTCGCCGTAGCGGTGCCGGACGAGGTCCTCGGCCTCCACCGCTCGCCGCCGACGCGGATCGTCGGATGCGAACAACGACATCTGGTCGGGGTCGTCCAGGCCCGAGGCCGTGACGCCGAGCAGCCGAATGCGTTTCCCGCGGACTTCGGGTCGGGCCAGCTCGAGCGCGGTCCGAAAGATGGGCTCGGTCAGGTCGGTCGGCTCTTTCAGCGTTCGCTGACGGGTGATCGTCGTGAACGACGAATCGCGGATCTTGACGGTCACCGTCGACGCCTTGACGCGAGCGTCCCGGAGCCGCCCGGCGACCCCCTCCGACAGGCCGAGCAGCGACCGTTCGATGACCTCGGGATCCGAGGTGTCGACGTCGAACGTGTGCTCGTGGCCGATCGACTTCGCGGGATCGCGGCCGCTGACCGGATCGGGATCGACGCCCCGGGCCCGGTCGCCGAGCGATGACCCGACGCGGCCGAACCGCCGCTCGAGCATGTCGTCGGGTAGCGCCGCGAGATCGCCGATCGTCTGGACGCCGTACTCGCGCAACACGGCGGCCGACTTGGCGCCGACGCCCCACAGCCTTGTGATCGGCAAAGGCGCCAGGAATTCGGCCTCGGTGCCCGGCGGGACGACGACCAGCCCGTCGGGCTTGCGGAGGTCCGACGCGATCTTCGCGACCAGCTTCGACCGGGCGACGCCGACGGAGATCGTCAGGCCAACCTCGCCGTGGACCGCGGCTTTTATCAGGCGGGCGATCGCCTCGCCGTCGCCGAACAGTTTCCGCGAGCCGGTCACGTCGAGGAAGGCCTCGTCGATCGAGATCGGCTCGACCAGCGGCGTGAACCGCCGGAGGATCGCGAGGACGTCCTTGCTGACGCGGCTGTACTTTCGGCCGTCGACTGGCAGAAAGATGCCGTGAGGGCACAGCGCGCCGGCCGTTCGGAGCGGCATCGCCGAGTGGACCCCGAACACCCGAGCCTCGTAGCTCGCGGTGCTCACGACCCCGCGCTGGTTCGGGCCGCCGCCACCGACGATGACGGGCTTGCCGCGGAGTTCCGGCCGGTCGCGCTGCTCGACCGCCGCGAAGAACGCGTCGAGGTCGACGTGGAGGATCGTTCGGTCGGTGGACGGCACGGCGGTCACGCCGCGATCATCGCACCGCCGTCGACGTCATTTCGACCGGATGTTCTAAGCCCTACCCCTTCGGCTCGACGACGATCGTCACCTCAGGCGCGAGGCCCTGATAGACCTTGACCGCGACCTTGTACGTGCCGAGGGACTTCAGCGGTTCCTCGAGATCGATCTTGTGGCGATCGACGTCGATCCCGCGGCGAGCGAGCGCATCCGCGATGTCCTTCGACGTGATCGAGCCGTAGAGCTTCCCGCCCTCTCCGACCTTGACGCCCATCGTGAGGGTCGTCGAGCCGATCCGGGTGGCTGCGATGTCGGCGTCCTCTCGCTCGCGCTTCCGCTTGTCCTCGCGGCTCGCGATGTCGTGCTGCCAGGCGCGATACGCGCCGCCAGCGGCCGGGACGGCGAGGCTCTGGGGGATGAGGAAGTTGGTGGCGTAGCCGTCGGCCACGGTCTTCAGCTCGCCGCTCTTGCCAAGCGTCGACACGTCCTTGGTCAGGATCACCTTCACGCGATCGGTTCCTCCTTGGAAATCCAGTTGCGGACCTTGGGCCCGACTCCCGTGCCCTGGATCGCCTGCCCGGCCTGGGTGACCATGCCCGGGACCCGGCGCAGCGTCTTGCGGACGGGGCCCGGCGTCAGCCGTCGGACGCGGGCCATGTCCTGGTCGAACGCCATCCGGTCGATACCCAGCTCCTGGAGCTTCTCGGAGAGCAGCTCCGACGGCACGCCGTCCAGGAACAGGTCGACAGCCAGGACGACGACGACGAGGTCGTCCAGCCCGCCGAGGATCGGCACGTCGTCGGGGACGATGTCTCGGCCGATCAGCAGATAGCCGGCGGCACCTGCGAGAAGCGCCTTGCGGCTCGCCGGCATCCGCTCGTCGAGGACGAGCGCGAAGATGAGCCGGGTGTACATCGGCGCGCGGCTCGCGAGTGGCAGGAACGCCATGATCCCAAGCGCCCGACCGAGCAGGCCCGGCCCGCGCCGCCGCCGCTTGCGACCCTTGTCGTTCGACTCTCCGGCCATCGTCGCCTTGTCCAACCTCGTGCTCACAGATCGCGGCGCGGTCCGTGCGCCCGGGCGGCCGAGTCTACCATCCGCGGCGGCTCGCCTCGGCAGGCGGATCGGGCCTGAGGCGCCTCGGCTTGACATCGAACGTCCGTTCGGTATCATGCCGGCCAAAGGAGGTCCGGGTGACCAAACACGACGCGGACCGGAAGGTCAAGATCCTCGACTTCATCGCGGCGACGCTGCGCGCCCGGGGGTACCCACCGTCCGTCCGGGAGATCGCGAAAGCTGTCGGCCTCGCATCGACGTCAGCGGTCCATCACCACCTCCTGATCCTCGAGCGCGAGGGATATCTCGAGCGGGGCGCGGCCCAGTCACGCGCGATCCGGCTCACGCCAACGGCCGCGCTGCAGTTGGGTCTGACGTCGGAGCTCGTGCCCCAAGCCAGCCCCGTCCAGGCGTTCACGCTGCCCGTGATCGGGGAGATCGCCGCGGGCGGTCCCATCGAGGCATACCAGGACGCGACGGAGACGATCGGCGTTCCTGACATGCTCGCGCCCTCGGGCGACGCCTACGTCCTGAAGGTCCGCGGCGACTCGATGATCGAGGCGCACATCGCGGACGGCGACTTCGTACTGATCCGGCCGCAGTCGACGGCCCGCAACGGCGACATCGTCGTCGCCCAGGTCGAGGAGAACGCGGTCACGCTCAAGCGCTTCTTCAAGGAGAAGGACAAGGTCCGCCTCCAGCCGGCAAACCCCAACTACCCGCCGCAGTTCTACGACGACGTCCGCATCCAGGGGAAGCTCATCGGAGTGATCCGAAGGCTGGACTAGCGGCTGTCGCGACTGGTCGACCGCCGGACTGCGTTGGCCGGTCCGGTCCTCGCGGCTGTTTGCAACCACTGCGCATCCGCGATGAACGCGGTCGCTCCCGTCGGTCGCCGGGATTGCCCCTTCTCCACAGGGTTTCCACCGCCGGCTAACCGGACGGCCCGAAGTTCGTGGATGCACTTCGTGGACAAGACCCTACCGTTCGCCGTCGGTCGCCCTTGACACTGGACGTGACACACCAGCCGGACATGGTCAGGGAGCGCATGATCGATCGCCTGCCGCCGCAGAGCCTGGAGGCGGAACAGTCCGTCCTCGGTGCGATCCTCATCGACCGCGACGCGGTCGTCGAGGTGGCGGAGTTCCTGCGTCCGGCGGATTTCTACCGCCAGGCGAACGGCGCGGTCTACGGCGCGATCCTCGAGCTGTTCGAGCGCCGCGAGCCCATCGACATCGTCACCGTGGCGGAGGCGCTCGAGCGGAGCGAGCAGCTCGAATCGATCGGCGGTCGCGGCTACCTGTCGAGCTTGTCCAGCTCCACGCCCACTGCGGTCCACGCAGTCCAGTACGCGCGGATCGTCGAGCGCAAGGCGGTCCTCCGGAACCTCATCGGCGCCGCGGGTCGGATCGCCGGGATCGGCTACGAGGATCCGGCCGAAGTCCAGGAGGCGATCGACCGCGCGGAAGCGGAACTTTTCGCGGTCAGCCAGAAGCGCGTCGACTCCGGATTTGCGCGCCTCGACTCGCTCCTCCACCAGGCGTACGACCGGCTCGACTACCTCCACGCCCACCGCGGCGAGATCAGCGGGGTGCGAACCGGCTTCACGGATCTCGACGCGCTCACGACGGGACTCCAGAAGAGCGACCTGATCGTGGTCGCCGCGAGGCCGTCGGTCGGCAAGACCAGCTTCGCGCTCAACGTCGCGGAGCACGCCGCCGTCCGGGAGAAGAAGAGCGTCGGCGTCTTCAGTCTCGAGATGAGCAAGGAGCAGCTCGTTCTGAGGATGCTTTCGAGCGTGTCCAACATCGACAGCCAGCGGCTCCGAAGCGGCTTCCTCGAGGAGATGGACTTCGCCCGGATCGCACCGGCGATGAACGCCTTGTCGGAAGCACCCATGTACATCGACGACACGCCCAGCATCAGCACGATGGAGCTACGGACCAAGGCCCGCCGCCTCCAGGCGGAATCCGGCCTCGACCTCGTCATCGTCGACTACCTCCAGCTGATGCAGGCAACGACGCAGAACCGCGACGCGAATCGTGTCCAGGAGGTGTCGGAGATCTCCCGGGGCCTGAAAGCGCTCGCCCGAGAGCTGAGCGTCCCGGTCATCGCCCTCAGCCAGCTCAGCCGCCAGCCCGAGATGCGCAATACGAACGAGCCACGGCTCTCGGATCTGCGGGAGTCCGGCGCAATCGAGCAGGACGCGGACCTGGTTCTGTTCCTGTGGCGCGAGAAGGAGCGCTCCGAGGATGACGACATCGATGGCGAGGTCATCAAGCTGAAGCTCGCCAAGCACCGCAACGGGCCAACGGGCGAGGTCCAGCTCTGGTTCAAGAAGCGCCAGACGCGGTTTGTGTCCTACGCCGGCGAGCGCTACGCGGAGGCTGGCTAGCCCTCGTACTCGAACCCGATCTTGAGGTCAACTCGATACTCGACGATCTCGCCGTCGCGGACTTCGGCGGTCGACTTCACGACCTCAACGGTCTGAATGTTCCGCACTGTCTTGGAGGCCGTGACGACTGCCTGTCGGGCGGCATCGCTCCACGACCGCGGGCTCGTGCCGACCATCTCGCGGATGATGATCACGCCCATCGGGGGCCTCCTTCGGCATCGTCACGTGGTTTCGGGACGGCCAGTCTAGCTCCCCGAATCGACGAGGCCGGCCTCGTCGGCCGGCCTCGGTCCGTGGCAGGGAGCGTCAGATGGCGGCGGGCGTCTCGCCCGGCCCGGCCCGGACCTTGTCGAAGCACGAGCTGCAGTAGACGGGTCGGTCATTGCGCGGCGCGAAGGGCACCATCGCCTGGCCACCACAGCTGCCGCAGATCGCGGCGTGGAACTCCCTGGGCCCGCCGACGGTCCTCGCCCGCTTGGCAATCGCCCTGCACGATGGGCACCGCTGGGGATCGTTCAGCAGTCCCTTGCTCGCAAAAAACGCCTGCTCGCCGGCGGAGAAGCTGAACTCCTCCGAACAATCGCGGCAGGTCAGCGTTCGGTCCTGGTACACCCTCTCCCGAGCCTCCTGTAAGCGTCGCCGTGACGGCCGGCCTCGACCCCCGCACGGGATCCAGGAGGGGCCGGCGCTGACAGGAGGGCAGTGCGCTGGCCACGATCCTCGGTCCCGGAACCGAGACTCATGACGCGCACGATACTGGTCGCGTCAAGCCACGAGGTACCCACGATCCGCAGGATCGGCCGGAATCTCACCCGAGACTCGGGAACCGATCGCCGGCATCGGGCGTCCGGGGCGGCATGCCAAAGATCAGTCTGCCTCTTGCCGCCCTGTCGATCCTCCTCGTTACCGGTGCCTGCTCCTCGGGAGCCGCCGCATCGCCGATCGGCAGCCCGAGTTCGCCACCTCCCAGCGCTACCCAGGCGGGCATCGACCACCCGACCGGCGCGAGCGACGTGGTACTCCGAATGGAGGAAGGCGGCGGCTTCGTCCCAATCGACTTCCTCGCGAGCCAGGCTCCCGTGTTCACCCTCTATGGCGACGGCCGCATCGTCTTCCAGCAGCTCGTCGACCAGTTCCCGCAGCCGGACGAGAAGGGCATCACGCGCCAGGTGGCGTGGCGCACGGCCCAGCTCGACGGGGGCCAGGTCGAGGAGTTGCTGCTCTTCGCGCTCGGGGCCGGCGGGCTCGCGACCGCGCGAGACCTGTACATGGACAACGGCATCGCCGATGCGCCGAACACGATCTTCACGATCAATGGCGGCGGACTGAAGAAGACCGTCACGGTCAACGCGCTCGGCATGGACCCGAGCGGCGGCCCTGACGACCCCGCCCGCGCCCAGTTCAAGAAGCTCGCCGACCGACTTCGGGACTTCGACCAGAAGGGCACGATCTCGAGCGACGTCTACCTCCCGACCGCGTATCGCGGCGTCCTCATCGAGCGCGAGGTCGATCCCAACGTCCCCGCGCCCGCGCCGATCGAGTGGCCCTGGCCGAACGTGAAGATCACGGACTTCAAGGAAGGCGATGGTACGAGCGGCCCGACGTTCCCCCACACGGCGCTCACGGCCGAGGAGGTCGCCGCCCTGAAGTTGGGGGACATCGCCGGCGGGGCGCAAGGTCTCGTCGTCAAGGCTCCGAACGGCAAGACGTACTCGCTGACCCTACGACCGCTGCTGCCCGGCGAAACGGAGTAGAGCCAGCCCTGCCCCACGCCCGCCAGGGGTCGCAGCTAATCCGCAGGTGAGTCCCACCGGGCACCATGGCGCCCATGGCCCGGCCCGACCCTTCCGCGCTCATTGACACGCTCCTTGACGGGTCCGTATCGTTCGCGCCGCCCAATCCATCGGAGTTCGGAGGCGAAGCGTCGAGGGGTGACGGCGGCTCCGGCACACCGATCGGCGCGGGCCGACTCATCAGCACGCCGGCATTGCTGGGAGGGGCATCGCGCGACGGTGTGAGCGGCTACCCGATCCAGGTAGGCAAGGTCCAGCGGCCGCCGCTGCGCGACGAGACGCTCGCGCGGCACCGGCTGCTCGACTGGCTCGACGTCAAGATCCACAACCGTGTCGTCTTCGTGATCGCGGACGCGGGCTACGGCAAGACGACGCTCCTCGCCGACTTCTCGCGCCGGACG